>JBKGYG010000001.1:0-128047 GCA_046546235.1 Eubacteriales bacterium
TATCGGAACCACATATACCAGTATATTTAACCTTTATTAATACTTGTCCATCTTTAGGAGAAGGGGTAGGGATCTCCTCATATCTCATATCTTCTCTTGCATGCAAAACTCCTGCTTTCATATTTCCACTCCTTAACTATTCATTTTTACTAAAAGTATTTTTCAAATCTTCATAAAGACCTAAATATAATTTCATAGATTTTTGATAAATTTCATGATTTTCTCTATTTGGTTCTTGAACTCTTGTGATAATAACTGTTTCTCTTACTGCTTCCTCGAAATTAGCATATAGTCCTACTCCTACTCCTGCTAAAATTGCCGCTCCTAATGTTGTTGCAGTATCTGATGTTGGAATACTAATCTTACAACCTATAACATCTGCATATATCTGCATCCATAACTTACTATTTGCAGCACCACCCATAGCTCTTAAATCTAACTCTTTAATATTTACTCCTGCTCCTTCAGCTATTTTAAAATTGTGCATTACTGAATATACCACACCTTCTAAAGCAGCCCTAATCATATGAGCTTTAGTTTTATCAAACCCCAAACCATAAAAAACTGCTTTTGCATCTGGATTCCAGATTGGGCAACGCTCACCTGCCATATATGGTAAAAAAGTAACTCCATCTGCTCCAGGCGAAATTTCTTCTGCTAGAGCTGTTAACTCATCAAAAGATTTTCCTTCTCCTAATTCTTGTTTAAACCATCTAAGTACGCCTCCGCCCCCAACAGTTCCTCCTTGTAGCAACCATAAATCAGGTACAACGTGAGGACTTAAAATTAGTTTTGGATGAGCTATGTGTTTATCCATACATATACTCATTCCCCCAGCTTGACCGCCTTGTAGCTGAGTCTGTTTCGAAAGATATACTCCTGCTCCTAATGTTCCACAAGCTGCGTCAAGCCCTCCAGCAACTACAGGCGTACCTTCTGCTAAACCTGTCATCTTAGCTGCTGACTTTGTGACCTTCCCTATAATGTCATGACATTGGTACAGATTTGGAACTTTATCAAGAGTTAAGCCCATATCTTCTGCTATATTCTCATCATAACTACAAGTTTTTGTGTTATAAAAATGAAAACCATAACATTGACATTTATCTGCTGAAAAAACACCAGTAAGTTTCATTCCTATATAGCTATTACTATATAAAAATTTATAAGTATTCTTATATATTCCAGGCTTATTTTCCTTAAACCATAACATTTTGGGCGTAGTAAATGATGGGGAAAAAGCATTACCTGCAACATCAAAAATTCTTTCTTCTCCAATCTCTTTTGTCACACGCTCTGTTATATCTTTTGCCCTTGTATCCATCCAAATTGGTGTATTATATAGACAATTCCCTTCTTTGTCCACAGGTATTGTTGACCAACTTTGTCCATCAATACCAATGCCAACGATTTCATTTGACATAATTTTAGCTTTTGATATACAATCCTTTATAGCTATACATATGCTATCCCACCATTCCTCTGGATTTTGCTCTACCCAACCTGGCTTTGGATAATAAACTTTGTATCCTTGGTTAGATTGTGCTAAAACTACACCTTTTCTATTAAAAATGGCAACTTTGCAAGCTGATGTCCCAATATCTATACCTAACAATAATTCACTCATTTTTAATACCTCGCTTTACCATCACAACCGCAAACTTTCATACGATTAATTACTATTTGTTTTGTGTTTTCTCTCCCTGCTGCATTATATTTTTTAGGATCATAAGTATCTGGATTATTTAACAATACCTCTTTTACTCCATTACTAAAAGCAATTCTAAGCTCTGTAGCAAAATTCACTTTACAAATACCTCTCTTAATACTTTCTCTTACGGCATCATCAGACAAACCTGAGGCTCCATGTAATACCAGTGGAATATCCACGACTCTACGAATCTTACTTAATAGATCTAAATCAAGTTTAGGTTCCCCACTATATATTCCGTGAGCTGTTCCTATAGCTACCGCTAAAAAAGTTACTCTAGTCTTTTCAACAAATTCCTTTGCTTCATTTGGATCTGTATAACCGCCTTTTCCACCATCTAAATCGTCTTCTTTCCCCCCAACTTTTCCTAGCTCTGCTTCAACTGGAACCCTAGAAGGCATGCAAGCATCCACAACCTTTTGTGTCATCTTAATATTTTCGTTAAAAGGACTATGAGAACCATCTATCATAATAGATGTATATCCTACTCTTAATGCTTGCATTGCTAATTCATAACTGTTCCCATGATCCAAATGAATTGCTACCGGAACACTAGTGGTTTCAGCTGCTGCCTTAACCATTGCATAATAATATTCCAATCCTGCATATTTCACTGTTGAAGGTGTAGTTTGTAAAATAACTGGAGCTTTTAATTCTTCTGAAGCAGCAATAACTGCCTGCACCATCTCCATATTTTCAACATTAAAAGCACCTACTGCATATTTTCTTTTTTGAGCATCTAGTAATAATTGTTCTGTAGTAACTAGTGACATGATGTCCAATCTTCCTTTCTATTATAGCTTTATTTGCTTTACAATAACTGATAAATCTTAGTATATGGTAAAAAATAAAAAGAATACTTTTGCTTTTTTTTATCTACAATCTAAGAACTGTCATTAGGCAGTCTCAGATTCCGTTAAAAACCTTAAATGTTTGACCGTTAGGGAGTTTTTAAGGTTTAGGAATAACAATTGGAACGAACTTAGTTTTTCTTCAAATATTTAACCTGAACGTTTTGTATATATATTTATCTACGGATCTACGGAAAATTCCTAAATTATTATTTTGTCTACAAACTGACTGTCATTAGGCAGTCTTTATATTGTAATATTTAACTTGTCTTATAACACAAACTGATTTATGTACTGTTTACTTAGTTTTAATGAGTTCTCAATATCTTCAACAGTATCTTCAAATGCCTTATCTTCAACTTCAATACAAACGCTACCTTTATATTTTATATCAGTTAAAGCAGATATAAATTTACCCCAATCAACATCACCTAACCCTGGAAGTTTTGGAGATATAAATTCAAGTGGTGTAGCTAATACACCAACATCATTTAATTTATCTGGATAAACTTTTATATCTTTTATATGTGCATGAAAAATCTTGTTTTTGAACTCATATATTGGTTTAATATAATCTATTTGTTGCCATACAAGATGTGATGGATCATAATTTAAACCGAAATTATCTGAAGGTATTAATTCAAACATTTTCCTCCATATAGCAGGAGTTGTTGCCAGATTTTGACCTCCAGGCCATTCATCTTCTGTAAATAACATAGGGCAATTTTCTATCCCAATACTAACATTATGTTCTTCTGCATATTTTATAATAGGTGTCCATACTTTTTTAAATATATCTAAATTCTCACTTACGCTTTTATTTTGATCTCTTCCAACAAATGTATTCACAACCCCAATATCTAATAATTTAGCTGCTTTAATTATCTTTTTAATATGATCTATATAGAATTCTCTTTTTTCAATGTCTGAATCCATTGTATTTGGATAATATCCTAATCCCGAAATTTCAATTCCACTTTTTTTAATATAATCTTTATAATAATTTACTTTCTCTTCATCTAATGAATTAACATTAATATGAGTTACTCCCGCATATCTTCTTTCTGCTTTTCCTACAGGCCAACACATCAATTCTACACTTTCAAAACAATTATCTACTGCAAATTCAATAACTTCTTCAAAGCCCTTATGAGCTAATATAGCACTAACAAATCCTAATTTCATAGTCTTTTCCTCCTTAGTCATTTAAAGTCAATATCTTGTGAATTTCTTCTGTCATTTTATTCATTAAGATCTCCTTTAGACACTATCTTCCATAAGTATGCACCACCCTTTTATGCTATTTTTAAACTATATATTTTTATATCTTCTTTATATAAAAATCATACCAGCAATAAAAGCACAACAAAACAACTAATGAAAAAATTCATAAACTGCTTTAGCTGCTTTATAATTAAGTCCTTCAACTTTTTCCAATTCTTCTATAGTTGCTTTGCGTATATTTTCTACCGAATTAAATTTTCTAATTAAAGCTTTTCTTCTTACTGGTCCAATTCCTTTAATATCATCAAGAATAGATTGAACCTGCGTTTTGCTTCTAAGCTTTCTATGATATTCAATAGCAAATCTGTGGACTTCATCTTGTATTCTTGTTAATAATTTGAATGCTTCTGTGTTTTTATCTATTGAAATTTCTTCCCCATTATAATATAACCCCCTTGTCCTATGATGGTCGTCCTTAACCATACCACATACAGGTATATCTATTGCCAATGAATTTAATACTTTTAATGCAATATTTACTTGCCCTTTACCCCCATCCATTAGTATTAAATCTGGTAAAAATGTAAATTTACCATATTCCTTTCCAAGCCCCTTTTCCTCTAATTCCTTTCTCTCCCTGATAGCATGAGTAAATCTACGTGTTAAAACTTCCTCCATACTTGCATAATCATCAGGACCCTTTACCCACTTTATCTTGAATTTACGATAATCACTTCTTTTAGGCTTTCCATTCTCATATACTACCATAGAGCCTACAGATTGGAAACCACCTGTATTAGAAATATCATAAGCCTCTATTCTATTTACTTCCTGCCCCAACCTTAAATATTTAATAATATCTTTTACTGCTCCTATAGTTCTCTTTTCCTCTCTCTTTATTTTTTCTCCAAATTGCTCTAATGTAAGAATAGCATTTTTAGCTGCTAATTCTACTAGTTTTGATTTTTCTCCTTTTACTGGCACTTTAATATATACTTTATGCCCTCTTTTTTCAGATAACCATTCATTTATTATCTTTTTGTCTTCTATCTCTTCTTGTAATATTAGCTCTTTTGGTATATATGGTGTTCCTGAATAAAATTGCTTTACGAAATTAGTCATAACTTCTGTGCGTTCTAATTCCTCTACACCATTTAATCTAAAATGTTCCCTACCAACTAATTTACCATTTCTCACAAAAAAAACTTGAACTAGTGCTTCGTTGTGAGCTCTTGCAAAAGCAATTATATCTTGATCCTCCATTGTAGAATTTATCATTTTTTGCTTTTGTGCAATATGTTTAACACTATTTAGTTGATCTCTCAATTCTGCCGCTTTTTCAAACTCTAGCTGCTCAGATGCTTCTACCATTTTCTCCTCTAACATTTTAGTAACATGATTAAACTGCCCTCCAAGAAAATCGAGGATCTCATCAATCATTTTCTTATAATCTGACTCATTTATATGTCCTTGACAAGGAGCTAAGCATTGCATCATGTGATAATTTAAACAAGGCCTTTCTTTGCCTGTATCTTTAGGTAAATTTCTATTACAAGTTCTTATCTTCCAGATTTTCTGTATTAAATCAATAGTTTCCTTCACATCTTTTCCACTTGTATAAGGCCCAAAGTATTTCGCTTTATCTTTTTTCATATTCCTAGTGAATAATACTCTAGGAAATATTTCATTTACTGTTACTTTAATATAAGGATAATGTTTATCATCTTTTAGCATAGTGTTATATTTCGGTCTATGCAATTTTATCAAATTACATTCTAATATTAAAGCTTCTAACTCTGAGTCAGTAACGATATACTCAAAATGATCAATGTTACTAACCATTTTCTTTATTTTAAACATCATATTACGACTACTTTGAAAATATTGTCTCACTCTATTTTTAAGATTAATTGCTTTACCTATGTATATAATCTGGTCTTTTTTGTTTTTCATTATATAAACACCGGGTTTATTAGGTAACTTTTTCAATTCTTCATTTATATCAAACAAAATAATCACCTTTTCATTGGAATTGTACCCTCAAGCACCTTTGTTGAGACATTGCCAAATAAATACTTCAATGTATTTATTATAACAGATTTGAACTTATATTTTAATTAATAATATCTTACAATAAAAACAAAGAGCAAAAGTGGCTGATTATATCAGCCACTTCTAATTATTTATTCACTTGGTTCATTTAATTTTTTAAGGCTTATAAAAAATCCGCCCCCTAAAAATATAAAACCAAATAATAACATTGCTACTGCACTTAGTTCCATATAACCACTCCTATCTATTGATTAGTCTTTATTCTTCAACATACTCTTCATTTGACTTTTCACTACCTTTAAATGTTGTAAAGATAAAGCCAACTATAATAGTAGCTAACACTACTCCCCATCCACCAATAAGTAGATAGTTCCAATCATACCCACCATAGGCTTTTCTTATATTATCGATTAAATATATTACATTTATTACCAATAAGCTTAATGGAGTAATATAGCGAATCATTATATCCCACCAAGATCCTAGTTTCATATTTGAACCTACATTAAAGTAACCTCTAAGTTTTTTAGCTCCATAAATCCATCCTACTACAATACATTCAAATATTCCAATAACAATTAAGTTAAAATCATTTACCCAGTGATCTACAATATCTAACCAATATAATCCTGCATTTGTAGCAAAAAACAAACCTGCCAAAAATCCCAATATACAAACAGTTGTAACTGTTTTCTTTTTGTTCCAACCAAATTTATCAACTAAACCAGTTATAAATCCTTCTACAATTGAAAATGCTGAGTCAATACCTAATGTTAATAACATTAAGAAGAAAACTAGAGCAAATATAACTTGTATCCACTCTCCACCTGGAAGTTGAGCAATAGCTTCGGGATATGTTATAAATGCTAATTCTGGACCACTTAAACTCATATCCGCTATTTTTGTTCCTGATGTATGTTGTAAATATCCAAGGGTTCCAAATACTGCAAACCCTGCAATAAAACTAATCAAACAATTGGAAAATGCTATAACCATACTATTAGTTGGAATATCTTCCTCTTTAGGAAGGAAACTAGCATAAGCGATCATTATACCAAAAAGAACAGATAAACTAAAGAAAATCTGACCAAATGCAGCTGCCCAAACATTTATGTCAGTTAATGCATTCCAATCTGGTTTTAAATAATAATTCAACCCATCTGCTGCTCCAGGTAATGTTATTGCTCTAATCGCAAGTATAACAAGTAAAATAACAGGAAGCGGAACTGTCCACTTAACAATTTTACCTACTGATTTAACCCCATTACGTATAGAGAACCACACAAATATCCAAGTAAGAAGCAATCCTAAAACTATTGGCCAATTAATCCCACCTAGCTCACCTGCATTGTCAGATATTTTCAAAACACTTTTATAGAAGAAATCACTACTTGTTGTATTTTTAGTCCAAGCAAGTCTCAACGAATGCCATAGATAATTAAATGTCCAAGCCATTATTATACAATAATAAGTTACTATAACAAAACTTGTTGCTAATGGCCACCAACCTAACCACTCAAAACCTTTTTTCTTTCCTAATCTTCTGAATGCTGTTGGAGCCCCTGCTTGATACTTTTTACCTAATGATAATTCCATAATAAGCAATGGTATCCCTGCTGCTACAATAGCTACAAAGTAAGGTATTAAAAATGCTCCTCCGCCATTTGCATATGCTACTCCTGGGAAACGCCACGCATTACCTAACCCTACTGCTGAACCGATTGCTGCCAATATAAATGTGCTTCTCGATCCCCATCTTTCTCTACTCATTTTTAAAAATACCTCCTTTATTATTTTTAATAAATTTTGCTAATAAAATATAACTTAAATTCATTAGCTAGCGAATGAATTATTATATAATTATGTACGCTTTAGTTATAAGCTTATTAGCATACGTTATGTGTAATTATACTACAGACTTTTAAATTAAACAAGAGAAAATGCAATATAGAATTCATCTTCCTTCATGTTAATGAAACATTTAATTCATATAATGTCTTCTTATTACTATATTTACTACAATTTATTATTTTCATTCCTTATTTTTAACTTTAAATTGATAAATTATATGCATACTTACTTTTTATGCCTTTCAACTAAGAATTAAATTATAACCTTATATGGCAATATTTTTATGCGCCAAAATTCATTAAAGACTTTTTCTCTCACGTTATTTAAAGATAACCTCTATAAATAACAGGTAACTATAATACAGCTACCTGTTATCAAAATTACTATTCATACCTTAACATCTTTGATACTATCCTATCTCTCAATTCATTATATTCATCAAAATTCATATTAGGTATATAATAATCTTCAATCTTATCGTGATTCTCTTTTGCTCTACTTATATTTTTTAATGCTATTTTTAAAAGTTCTTCATACTTTATTTTATCTTCATTTATACTCTCAGAATATCTTTCTATATAATTTTTATCTAAATTTTGTTCCAAATTTATTTCTCTATAAGAATTGTCCTTATATATCTGACTTGTTGTTAAAGCAATATTTAATTCTTTAATATTAACTGACATAATTTTTTCGGGAATAAGGGGCGTATGAAACACTTCAACATCGTATCCTTTTTCAACAGCGTTCTTATAAATTTTAGTTAACATAGTTGATTTGCCTGTACCTACGTCTCCTTCTATATAATAAATCTTAACTTCTTCTGGACTTCCAATCTGTTCTTCTGTATAATCTATATAGCCCCTTGGTGTATAAGCACTGCCAAATAAATGTCTAGTTTTACCTACTTCTTTGCTTACAACTGCATGCCCTAATATTTCTTGTATTAATACATCTGTTTCTTTATTAAGGTCTCCAAAAATTAAAGACTCTTCGTGTTTCCATATTATATCTTCTATAATTAATCTTGCTGCCTCTAAATATTTATAAGCTGTTTTATAAAATTTGGCATTCTTTTCTATATAATAAATAATTGATTCTTTATTTGATTCTAAACCCCTTACGTCCCAATAATCTCCTAAATGGATAATTTCGTCTACTGCTCCTGGGTTCTTGGGGTCAACTATATGAGGCGCTGTACCATCTATCATAGCCACCTTCAAATTAGGTATAACCAAACCATCAATTGACTCATTATCAGAAGAACAATGATGATATTCAATATCATAACCTTTTTTCGTCATTATATTAGCCACTTTTTTCATTAAAGAAGATTTTCCTGTTCCTGGCCCTCCCTTTAGCACAAAAATCCGATTCGCATCCTTTTCTATTATGTAATCATAATAAGAATAAAAACCTCTTGATGTATTGCCCCCTGGAAACATACGTCTAATCTTTTCTGTCATATATACACTCCTTGCAAATACTATTCTATTAATCATGTTATGACTACTATAGTTAGAATGTGCATTAAAGAGCAAAAATATTTAACACAGCAAAAAATTATAAAATACTTAATTCTAATCAGGTATTATTTTAGATTCAATGAAAAGTTTTAAACAGCTTTAATTTTACTATTTACATCATCAAATATTCTTTTTAAAAATTGGCCTGTATATGATTTTCTTTCCATTGCCACTTCTTCAGGAGTACCAACAGCAATAACTTTCCCACCATTATCTCCTCCTTCAGGTCCTAAATCTATAATATAATCAGCTGTTTTAATAACTTCTAAATTATGCTCTATTACTAAGACTGTATTACCTCCTTTTACAAGTCTTTGTATAATATTAATCAAACGATGAACATCTGCAAAATGAAGTCCTGTTGTAGGTTCATCTAATATATATATAGTTTTACCTGTACTTCTTTTGCTTAGTTCTGTTGCTAACTTAACTCTTTGGGCCTCTCCACCTGATAATGTAGTAGAAGCTTGACCTAACTTTATATAAGATAAACCTACATCAAAAAGCGTCTGAAGCTTTCTCTTTATCTTAGGAATATTTTTGAAAAATTCAAGTGCTTCCTCAACTGTCATTTTTAAAACATCATCAATTGTTTTATCTTTATACTTAACTTCTAACGTTTCTCTATTATATCTTTTTCCATGACAAACTTCACATGGAACATATACATCTGGTAAAAAATGCATTTCTATTTTTATAATACCATCCCCTCTACAAGATTCACATCTTCCACCTTTAACATTAAAGCTGAATCTACCTTTTTTATACCCTTTCATTTTAGCTTCATTTGTATTAGCAAATAATTCTCTTATATGATCAAATACTCCTGTATATGTTGCAGGATTTGATCTAGGAGTACGACCTATAGGAGATTGATCTATATCAATAACTTTATCTAAATGTTCAATTCCTATAATTTCGTCATGCTTTCCAGATTTTTTCTTTGCTTTATTTAAATCTTTTGCCAATCGCTTGTATAATATCTCATTTATTAAAGAGCTTTTTCCTGAACCCGAAACACCAGTAACACATGTAAAGATTCCCAATGGTATATCTGCTTTGATATTTTTTAAGTTATTTTCTTCTGCACCTTTTATTGTAATCCATTTACCCTTTGGCTTGTTTCTTGTATCAGGAATTTCTATCTTTTTTTTGCCACTCAAATAAGCTCCTGTTATAGATGCTTCATTTTTTATAATTTCTTCTACTGTTCCTTGGGCAATAACTTGTCCTCCATGAGCTCCTGCCCCAGGACCAATATCTACAATATGATCTGCAGCAAACATTGTATCCTCATCATGCTCTACTACGATTAGTGTGTTCCCCAAATTCTTTAAATTCGCTAAAGTTCTTAATAATTTTTCATTATCTCTTTGGTGTAACCCTATACTTGGTTCATCTAATATATACACAACTCCTACTAAACCTGAACCTATCTGTGTTGCTAAACGAATTCTTTGAGCTTCGCCACCAGATAAAGTTCCTGCTGCTCGTGACAAAGTCAAATACTCCAATCCTACATCCACAAGAAAACCTACTCTAGCATTTATTTCTTTAAGAATTTGTTCTCCAATTAATTGCTGCCTTTGATCTAATTTCAAATCTTTAAAGAAACTCTTAGCATCTCTAATAGACATGCTAGTGACTTCTGCAATGTTTTTGCCAGCTATAGTTATAGCTAATGCTTCTTTATTTAATCTTGCTCCTTCACAAGTAGGACAAGGTGTATTAGTCATATATCCTTCATATTCCTGTTTCATATATTCTGAAGAAGTCTCACGATATCGACGCTCTAAACTTTTAACAATTCCTTCAAAAACTGTATCATATTCTCCTGTCCCACGTTCATTTTTAAAATGCACCTTTACTTTTTCTCCATTAGTGCCATACATAATCATATACTTTATATTATTTGGTAATTCTTCATATGGTACTTTTAAGCTGAAGTTGTATTTATCTGCTAATGCTGTAAAAAGACTTCTAACATAGCTTTCTTCACTTGTGGCAGCATACCAACCTGGTGCAACAATTGCTCCTTCTAATATAGTTAACTTACCATTAGGAACTATTAATTCAGGATCAAATTCCATCTTAAATCCAAGCCCATGGCAATCTTGACAAGCACCAAAAGGATTATTAAATGAAAATAATCTAGGCTCAATCTCATTAATACTAACACCACAATCAGGGCAAGCAAAGCTTTGACTAAATGTTAAGCTCTCTCCACCTATTACATCAACAACTAGTAGCCCTCCTGTTAATTGTAATACTGTTTCTATGGAATCAGCCAAACGTCTTTCTATATCATCTTTTATTATCAATCTATCTACAACTATTTCTATTGTGTGTTTTTTGTTTTTATCTAATTGAATATCCTCTGATAACTCGTACATGTTTTCATCTATTTTGACTCTTACATAACCACTTTTTCTTGCTTGTTCAAGTAATTTTATGTGTTGTCCTTTCCTTCCTCTTACAACAGGAGCTAATAGTTGGATTTTAGTACGTTCTTCTAATGATATAATGCTATCAACCATCTGATCTACTGTTTGTCGTTTTATCTCATTCCCACATTTTGGGCAATGAGGAATTCCTACACGAGCATATAACAAACGAAAATAATCATAAATTTCTGTTACAGTCCCAACAGTAGACCTTGGATTTCTACTTGTAGTTTTTTGATCAATAGAAATAGCAGGGGATAATCCCTCTATATGTTCTACATCTGGTTTTTCCATCTGCCCTAAGAACTGTCTAGCATATGCAGATAATGATTCTACATATCTTCTTTGCCCTTCAGCATAAATAGTATCAAAAGCTAATGATGACTTGCCCGAACCACTTAGTCCCGTAAAAACAATAAAATGTTCTCTTGGTATAGTTAAATCGATATTTTTTAAATTATGCTCCTTTGCTCCTTTTATAACAATATTATGTTGTGACATAATATCACCTCTCTTCTAATTAATCCATAGTTTGTAATTGTTTTTTTAGTTCTATTAATTGATCTCGAAATTCTGCTGCTCTTTCGAATTGTAAATCTGCTGCTGCTTGGTTCATCTCTTTTGATATTTGGCTAACTAGTACAGTTAGCTCTTCTTTATCCATAGATTCAGGATCTTTTTTTAGTTTATATTGTCCTTTGCCTTCTGCTGCTTTGGATATACTAATTAAGTCCCTTACCTTCTTCTTGATAGTCTGAGGGGTAATTCCATGTGCTTTATTATAATCTTCTTGTATATGTCTACGACGATTAGTTTCAGATATTGCGTTTCCCATAGCCTCTGTTACTGTATCAGCATACATTATTACTCGACCTTCAACATTTCTAGCAGCTCTACCTATCGTCTGAACAAGAGAAGTCTCTGAACGAAGAAACCCTTGTTTATCTGCATCAAGTATAGCAATAAGCGATACTTCTGGAATATCTAGCCCTTCCCTTAATAGATTAATACCTATTAATACATCAAAAACGTCCATACGCAAATCCCTAACAATCTCTAATCTTTCTAATGTATCTATATCCGAGTGCAAATATCTTACTCTAATACCTACTTCTTTCATATAGTCAGTTAAATCTTCTGACATACGTTTTGTTAGAGTTGTTATTAGTATTTTTTGCTGTTTTTTTATAACATTATTTACCTCAGAAATCAAATTATCAATTTGACCCTTAACAGGGCGTACTTCAATTTCTGGATCTAACAGACCTGTTGGCCTTATAATCTGCTCTACTCTTAGTTGTTCAGATTCTGCTTCATATGGTCCCGGAGTTGCAGATACAAATAATATTTGATTTATCTTTTTCTCAAACTCCTGAAAATTAAGAGGTCTGTTATCCTTTGCTGATGGAAGTCTAAAACCATACTCCACTAAAGTATTTTTCCTAGCTTGGTCACCTGAGTACATCCCTCTTACTTGAGGTATTGTAATATGTGATTCATCTACTATTATTAAAAAATCATCTGGAAAATAATCAATCAAAGTATGGGGCGTACTTCCTGGTGCTCTACCTGATAGATGTCTTGAATAATTCTCAATACCAGAACAAAATCCTGTTTCTCTTAGCATCTCAATATCAAAGTTAGTACGCTGTGCTATTCTCTGCGCTTCTAATAATTTATCTTCTTCTTTAAAGTTTCTAACACACTCTTCTAATTCTTCTTGAATTGATGTAATTGCTCCTTCTAATTTATCAGGTGGTATTACATAATGAGATGCCGGGAATATAGAAATATGTTTAACAGATCCTATAATTTCTCCTGTAAGTACATCTACCTCTGTAATCCGATCAATCTCATCACCAAAGAACTCAACTCTTATAGCTTGTTTTCCTGAACCTGCAGGAATTATCTCTACAACATCTCCTCTAACACGAAAAGTACCTCGTTTAAAATCTAAATCATTTCTAACATATTGAATATCCACAAGTTTTTTAAGAATATCATCTCTATCTTTTATCATTCCAGGTCTTAGAGATAGGACTAAATTAGTATAGTCAATAGGATCACCAAGACCATATATACATGAAACACTAGCTACAATAATAACATCTTTTCGTTCAAATAATGCAGCTGTAGCAGAATGCCTTAATTTGTCAATCTCTTCATTTATAGAAGAATCTTTCTCTATATAAGTATCAGTATGAGGTACATATGCCTCTGGTTGATAATAATCATAATAACTTACAAAATATTCAACTGCATTATTAGGAAAGAATTCTTTAAACTCTCCATATAATTGAGCTGCCAAAGTTTTATTATGTGCAATAATTAATGTAGGTTTTTGAATCTCCTGTATTATGTGTGCCATAGTAAAAGTTTTCCCTGAACCTGTTACTCCTAATAATGTTTCACCTTTATTATTATTTTTAAATCCTTTTGATAGTTGTTTTATAGCTTCTGGCTGATCTCCTGTTGGTTCGAACTCTGAAACAATCTTAAACTCAGGCATTTACTTCACCTCATCTTTCGTTGTTAACATTACTATATTTTTAAATATAACCTAATTTAATATATTATATCATACTTATATACAAATGCAAACGTATGTTCTGAAATGGGAATCATTCACTGTCCTAATCATAATTCTTATAAATTGACTGATAGGTTGTTAATTTTCATCAACAACCTACCCTTTTTATATCTTTTTATTTAATTTTTTAATAATCATATGGATTAAACTAAATTTATTTAACCCTTCTTGTTTAAAAATCACTGCAGGTCGTTCTGGTAACATTTGTATTCCTAATTTTAAATCATTGTTTACATTATCTTGTTTATAAATCTTATGTACTCCATTTTGTTTTTCAACTTCTAAAGTAATATAACTACCTGATAAATTTTGCAAAATCATTTTATAATCTAATGAATTATCTACTTGTACTCCATTAACTTTATGGACTATATCACCACTTTCTATTCCCATTTTATCAGCATCTCCCTGAGGATATACGCATAAAATACGTACTCCTTTATTTGGAATGCCAAATAAGGGCTTACCTTTGATTTCAACATACTGATCATATTGAATAATTAATTCATGGGCCAATGCCATATATATAACTCCTATTATTTTAAAGATTAAATTATAAGTAGAAAGTATAGCTAAAGCCAATAATATGATACTATAAATGATAAGCCTTATAGATGATTTTCTTGCCTTTATATAAGGATTACTTGTGAAAGTAATAGTTTTATAACCTAATGCTCCAATTATCGGTAATAAAGCATAATAATATATATTTTGTGATAAAATAGGCGGTTTAATTATTGGCCACCAATCTGGCATTTTTAAAAAATCACCATTAACACTTCCTATTGCTAATGCTAACATAGAAAATGGTATTGGCCAAAACCGTTGTAGTAAATACCCCATTATTATTTTATCATTTTTTTTAGTTACAATTGGAATAAAGTGTTTACTACCCACAAAAAAAACTAAAATTGCCTCCATCAAATGTAAAATACCAACTAAAACCATAAGTCCACTTATATCAACATCCATATAAGGAAATTTAATACCAAATACTTTTTGCCCTTGAAATATCAAACTAATTCCACTTAAAATTGCTGCAGAATACGAAAAGCATAAAAATCTTGGATTAACAAAAGCAATAATAATTGCAATAGGCAACAAAAAAAGAATAGGCATAGTCAATCTTACAGGTAATCCAATTAAAGCCATTAAAGCACTTCCGAATATTCCAATTATAATTCCTTGCAAAACACTTTCTATTAATTTTCCTAAATTCTGATAAGGCAATTTATACCCATAAATATTAACTGTTTCCGTTTTACTTATAATAAAAAATACAAAGGCCAAAACAAGCAAAAACCATCCATCAAAGACGGCTTTCGCTATTGTTAATAAGGTCAAATGAATTATTTCCAAAAATGAATACATCCTTTTACCCCTATTTTTAGAAATGTTACCATTTCTTTATTTTGTCTCTTCATTTATTATCTCTATTGCTTTTTCCAACTGGACATCTTCTTCCTTTTCAATATTATAACTATATTTTAGTTCATCTGGCAAGACAACCTCGACATCAGGTGCTATTCCTTTTCCATGAATATATTCACCATTAGGTGTAAAATACTTGGAAATTGTAAGTTTTATTGCACTACCATCACCAAGTTCTACTAATGATTGAACAAGACCTTTGCCATAAGTAGTTGTTCCAACTAAGGTTCCAATACCATGATCCTTTATTGCTCCTGCAAGTATCTCTGAAGCACTAGCACTATAGTCATTAATTAAAATAACAAGTGGTTTTGTAAAATTCGCATCATCATTTGATAACAATTCTTCTCTATTACCGTATTTATCTTCTGTATATACGATTATTCCTTCAGGCAATAATTCATCAGCTATATCCTTTACAACGCTTAATAACCCTCCTGGATTATTTCTAACATCAATAATTAATCCTTTTTGTCCTTGGTTTTCCAATTCTGTTAAAGCGTTCTTAAATTGATCAACAGTAACTTCTTCAAATTGATTTATAGCAATATATCCAATCTTTTCTTCTAGCATTTCGTGAGCAATTGTCGGAACCTCTATTTTACCTCTAATTACATCTATTTCAAGTATTTCTTTCTCAGTATCCAAAGAATCTTCGTCCTTACTTTCTCTGTATACTGTTAAAACAACCTTTGTTCCTTCATCTCCTTTAACTAAATCGACTGCACCTTCAAGTGTTTTATTATGAATCTCTTCTCCATCGACCTCTAATAAAACATCTCCAGGCTTCACACCTGCCTGTTCACTTGGACTTCCCACAAAAGGTATTAAAACGAATTCTTCCGTTTTTTCATCGAAAGATACATATGCTCCAATTCCACTATATATACCTTCCGATTCTTCCATAAAGCTTTCTAATTCTTTTTCTGTAAAATATTCAGTATAAGGATCTCCAATACTACTAACTATGCCTTCATAAGCATACTCAATTAAATCTTCTTCATCTAAATCTAAATCTTCATAGTAAAGCACATTAAGATAATTAACTATCTTACTAATTTTATCGTTTATTTCTGCTTCTTCTACTAAGTTTTCATTTTTATCGTTATTTCGCAAATTATTACTTGTTAAAAACTGGTCTGCTCCAATATAAATTAACCCAACAGCAAACATAATTACTATTCCAGTTATTAACCCTTTAAAAAAATTTTTCTCCATCATTAGTAACTCCTTCATCATACTATTAATATTCTATTGCTATTATTAATTTATTATACCATACTTATATGTAGAAAGTAGATACGTTGTATCTACTTTTTTATCTATCAACCATAGTTAAAGGATTAATCCATTCTCCTGATTTTCTTACTGAAAAATGCAAATGTGGTCCAGTTGAATATCCCGTGCTTCCTGCTTTAGAAATCGGTTGCCATTTCCCAACTTCATCACCTACTGACACAAGTAATCTAGAATTATGTGCATATAAAGTCATATATCCACTTCCATGGTCTATTACAATATAATTACCGTAAGAATTACTCCATCCAGCTTCCACAACTTTCCCTGCCGCAGCCGAAACAATATCTGTTCCTGTTGGAGCTGGTATATCAATACCATTATGAAACTTTTGAGTATTAAAAATAGGGTGAGTACGATTACCAAAATATGAACTGATTCTGGAATAATTTGGCACCGGCCAAGCCATTTTCCCTCCGTCATATTTAAGTCTGCTTTCCATCTCTAATTTTATAATTAGGTTTTCTGTTTCTTCTAAGCCGTCTTCATATTCATCAAGTGCAACTTTGCTTTCTTCTAAATTTTCTTTGTAATTATCAAACTCATTGGCCTTTAATACAAGAACTTTTTCAACAGTATCTTTCTCTAAATTTAATTCTGCTGTAAGATGTTCTAATTCATTTTTCTCTAATTCTAATTGACTTTCTTGACTTTCTATTTCTTCTTTAATTAAAACTAAATCTTCTAAAACATTATTATCATAGTCCATTATCTTTTCAATATATTCCATACGACTTAATAAATCTGTTAAATCTTTAGCCTCTAACAACATTTCTAAATATAACGTATCTCCATATTCATACATAAATTTCATTCGTTCTTTAGCTAATTCATATTGTTTGTCTTCGTTTTCTTTTGCAATCTCTAAATTTGCTAGAGTATTATTTATTTCTGCATGTTTATTTACTAATTGTTCTTCCAAAGTATATATTTTGGTGTCAAGTTGCTCTATCTCTATGTCTAATTCTTGAATATATTGTAATGTATCTACTTTTGCTTGTTCTAATTCTTCAATTTTTATTTGAGTATCTTTTATTCTATCTTCCAATTCATCTTTTTTATTTTTTGCGTCATCCATGTTATCTGCAAAAACTGTAACTGACATAATTAAGATAAAACTAAAAACAAACACACTTTTAAACCATACTTTTCCTTTCACTCTACCACCTCATAATTTAAACATTTAAGTGCTTTCTTAATGTCCATCTACTTCCCAACATCCCAATTCCAACACCAATTCCTAAACAAATTGGCAATAGTACTGCAAATATGTCGTGTAAATCAAGAAAAACAAGAATGTCTCTTAATAATGGATAGTTTGTCCGAATATTATTGATTACTCTATCGTAAAAAAAATAAATTATTGATAATGGTATAATTGAACCAACAAGGCCAATTATAATGCCTTCAAAAACAAAAGGCCTTCTAACAAATTTGTCAGTAGCTCCTATTAATTTCATTATTTTTATCTCATCTTTTCTCATTGTAATACTTATTCTCACAGTATTACTAATTAGAAATAATGCTACAAAAATTAAAATCACAAAAATAACTAGAGAAATATACGCAATAAAAGTATTCATATTAGTTAACGTATCAGCAGCAATATCAGAATGATAAATATGTCTTACCCCAGGGATTTTCTCTACATAAACAACAAAATCCTTCTGTTTTGATAAATCTTCTAAAAATATTTTATAAGAAGCCGACTCTTCAAAAGGATTGTCATCATCGTACCCTTGAAGTATTTCTTCATATTGAGGATGATCAGCTTTCCATCTTTCCCAAGCTTCTTCTGGTGATATATACTCGATTGATTTTAACTCTGGCCGTTTACTTATCTCTCTACCTATATAGTCAATTTCATCTTGAGTAATATCTTCTTTAAAAAAAACTTGAAGTCCCACTACATCATTAAATTGATTAACTGCATATTGAAAATTAGTAAGAACTGTATAAAAAAGCCCAAAAATGAATAAACAAGCCGCTATTGTACTAATAGATGCAATGGTTAATAATCTATTTTTTAACATGTTTTTAAAGCTTTGTTTTATACTATAACTAATTCTCATTACTATAACCCCCTCGTTGTATATCACTTACAATACGACCATTACTAAGTGTAATTACCCTTTTTTGCATAGCATTAACTATTTCTTTATCGTGTGTAACAACAAGTATGGTTGTCCCTCTTTTGTTTATTTCATTTAAATGTTTCACAATTTCCCAAGATATTCGAGGATCCAAGTTGCCAGTTGGCTCATCTGCTAGAAGAATAGAGGGGTTATTAACAATCGCACGTGCTATAGCAGTCCTTTGCTGTTCTCCTCCTGATAATTCAGTTGGAAAAGATTTTGTTTTTTTTGATAACTCAAGTAATGATAAAACCATAGGTACTTGTCGTCTAATTTGTCTTTTAGATGCCTCAACAGCATTTAAACCAAATGCTACATTGTCATACACATTCATATTCTTTAACAACTTAAAGTCTTGAAAAACAACTCCCATTTCTCTTCTTAATTTATGAACATTTTTTTTCTTTAATAAATTGACATGTTTATTCCGAACATAGACTTCTCCTTCTGTAGGATCGATTTCTTTAAGTAATAATTTAATTAGCGTCGATTTCCCTGAGCCACTACTTCCTACAATAAAAACAAATTCACCTTTATCTATCTTTATATTAATCCCATTTAATGCAACAACACCATTATCATATATCTTCGAAACGTTTTCTAATTGAATCACAGCCTACCCTCCTCATGTCAACTTTCTTTATTAATTAACCTAAATCTTTTACGTTTTTACTCTCTAACTTCTATCTCAGGCGTATTTACTCTAGTTGTTACAAGTTAGTAGGTATTATTCATATGCTTCATGTACTTTACAACCATTAGAGCAATTTTGAATGTAATTGCATCATCAAAAACACGTAAATCTAATCCCGTATTTTTTTGCAGCTTATCTAATCTGTATACTAACGTATTTCTATGAATATATAGTTGTCTAGATGTTTCAGATACATTGAGGCTGTTTTCAAAAAATTTATTGATAGTTGAAATTGTTTCTTCATCAAATTCATCTGGAGATTTATCATCGAATATTTCTTTAATAAACATTTTGCATAATGGCATTGGTAATTGATATATTAATCTTCCTATTCCCAAATTATTATATCCTATAACATAACTATCACTATAAAAGATTTTCCCTACATCTAGTGCCATTTTTGCTTCTTTATAAGACCTAGATACATCTTTTATATCGCTTATAATCGTCCCATAAGAAATATAAACTTTTGTCATAACTTCACTGTTTAATGTGTCTAAAATAACCCTTGCAGTTTTCTCTATTTCTTTAAAAGTATCATTATCTTTTAATTCTTTAACTAAAATTATATTATGCTCGTCTACAGCAGTAATAAAATCTTTAGTTTTTGTTGGAAAAATACTTCTTACTGTTTCAAGTATATTATTGTCTTTCTCTAGCTTTGTTTCAATGATATATACAACTCGTTTTACATCTGTATCTATATGCAATTTTTTTGATCGATTATATATGTCTACAAGCAAAAGGTTATCTAATAATAAGTTCTTAATAAAATTATCTTTATCAAATCGTTCTTTATAAGCAATCAATAAGTTCTGTATTTGAAAAGAAGCTATTTTACCGATCTTATATACATCTTCAGCATCACCCTTTGTAGATATAATATATTCAACTTGTTGATCATCATATACTTTGAAGAATTGATATCCTTTTACCAGTTGACTTTCCGCAGGCGATTCAACAAAGTAAGGTACTGCGTCATTATATTCATCAAAATCTTTTTCTGTAGATGCCAATACTTTTCCTTCAACATCCATTACACTAATTTCTATTCTTGTTATAGCTTTAAGCCCTTCTATAGTATTTTGAAGAATTTGATTTGAAATCATTGATACACTTCCTTTTTTGTTAGACTTTTATATATAAGAATTATTACCTAAAACATTACCTATAACAACTTAATAATCATTTATAATATCATAATTTCCTTAATTATATATTATAGCAAAAACAACATAATTAAAAGAGGAAATACATATTTTTATGCATTTCCTCTAAAATTCGTCATTTTTTAATATTAATTCTATTTAATTTGTTATAACTTGCTCTGTTTCTTTATCAAAAATATGAATCTTATTTAAATCAAAAGCTAATTTAACAATATCTCCTGGTCTTGCTTTTGTACGTGGATTAACACGTGCAGTCATATCAGTGTCATCAAGAGATACATATAAGTACACTTCTGCTCCAAGCATCTCATATACATTAACTACTACTTCTACCATACTCTCAGGCGAAGACTCTAAGAATATTTGTGAATCGTGGATATCTTCTGGTCTAATTCCAATAGTAACTTCTTTTTCTACATATCCATTAGCGATTAATTTCTTAGCTTTTGCATCTGGTACAGGAACAGCATTAGAACCAAATTCTAAAACTACTTCATCTCCTGCTTTTATTACTTTTGCATCAACGAAATTCATCTGAGGTGAACCAATAAAACCAGCAACAAATAAGTTATTTGGATTATTATACAAATTAGATGGCGTATCTACTTGTTGAATAATACCATCTTTTAATACTACAATTCTTGTTCCTAATGTCATCGCTTCTGTTTGGTCATGTGTAACATAGATAACTGTAGTTTGTAATTTTTGATGTAATTTTGAAATCTCAAGACGCATTTGAACTCTGAGTTTTGCATCTAAGTTAGATAAAGGCTCATCCATTAAAAATACTTTTGGTTCACGAACAATTGCACGTCCCATAGCCACACGCTGTCTCTGTCCACCAGATAATGCTTTTGGTCTACGATCTAACAAATGTTCAATATCTAAAATCTTTGCTGCTTCTCTAACTCTTTTTTCAATTTCAGGTTTTGGCATTCTTCTTAATTTTAAACCAAATGCCATATTATCATACACTGTCATATGTGGATACAATGCATAGTTTTGGAAAACCATTGCAATATCCCTATCCTTTGGTTCTACATGATTAACCAAACGATCTCCTATCCAAACTTCACCTTCAGTTATATCTTCTAATCCTGCTATCATTCTTAGTGTTGTTGATTTACCACAACCTGAAGGTCCTACAAAAATAATAAACTCTTTGTCTTCAATCTCCAAATTAAAATCCCTTACTGCTGTTACTCCACCTGGATAAACTTTCTTAACATCTTTTAATGATAAGCTTGCCATGAGTTTGCCCCCTTAAATTTAATTCTTATCAATTTCATTTTTTGAATTGTAACATATTTTTAATATTTTTTTTACAAGTGTAACTATACACTATTTTAAAAATGATTACCATAGTTTATTTTAACAAATTAGTAAAAATAGATTTGTCTAATTTGTATAAGCTTTGTTTTATTGTACGTGGATTATAAAATCTCAAAGCATATCATTGCTATTTACTGTTTATATTTAATAATTGTTTGACTAATTTAATTGTAAAAAAAACATATAATATTATTTTTAACACTTTTAGATAATATTAGTATTCTTATATTCATAAATAATATGCTATTTTTACTAAAATTTAGTTATTTAGATCTTTTAACTTTAAAAATAAACAAAGGTAATTGAATCATTCGTTTGATTCTTGTAGGTTGTTTTATTAGCCTATAAAACCATTCTAAATTTAATTTTATCATCCATTTAGGTGCTCTTTTAATATTTCCAGACATCACGTCAAAAGAGCCTCCCACTCCTATGCATAGTTTCACTTTAAGTCTACTTCGATTGTTATATATCCAATATTCTTGTTTAGGGGCTCCTAACCCTACCAATAGTAAATCTGGCTTAACTTTATTAATATCTTCAACAATCTGTTCTTCTCTTTGTTTATCAAAGTAACCATCAACTGTTCCTACAATTTTTAGCCCTGGATATTTTGTTTCCATAATTTTTTTTGCAGAATCTACAATTCCTGGTGCCGCTCCAAAAAAATAAACTGTTTTATTAGTTTTAGAAATCTTTTCAAAAACACCTTGAACCAAATCATACCCAGCTACTCTTTCTGGAACAGGGTTGTTTAGCAATTTAGCTGCCTTCACAATCCCTATTCCATCAGGGACTACTAAATCTCCATTATTTAAAACATCAATAAGTCTTTTCTGTTTTTGTGCTATCATTACTATTTCTGGATTTGGTGTAAAAACCATTTTGCTATTATTATTTTCATTATCAAGGATATTTATTACCTTATTTACAGCTTCTTTCATAGAAACTTTATGAAAATAAACATTTAGTATCTTTACTCTACTCATTTCTCACTTACCCTTTTCTATTAATTTATATAAATATTTATTGTTTTGTTTTGCTCTTTCTTTTAATTTCTTGATGTTAGCAGCAAGTTCAACCTGTTTATCATTATAATTTTTTAATAAGCTTCCTATAGTGTTAACTATTTTGTTAATATCAATTTGTTTAATGTATTCTATACTTGGCATATTTGCCTGATTTAAGTAATATTTGATTTTAGGATCATATACTAAACCTATCATAGGTACAGTTTCTATACCTGCAAATATTAAAGCATGCAACCTCATAGAAATAATTATATCCATAGACCCAATAACTCCAATTAATTCATTAGAACTATATGTCTTTTGTAAAATGCTTGCATTTTTTTTCATTAGTTGCATTATTTTTTGACTTGTTATTAAATCTTGTGGGTATTGCATAGGAATAAACAATATATCTAACTTATAATTCTGAATAATCTCATCACATAAGGTAGCAAATACTCTTAAGTCTCTTTGATTCCCCCATTTTCTAACAGCTATTCCTATTTTTTTATTATCAATATTTATATTTTCTGCTGATAATATTTTTGTTATTTTAGTCTTATCTGCTGGCTTTAATAAAAAAACTGGGTCAGAAGTTATGTAAATAGGAGGTCTATTCACCCCTATTGTTTCAAGCATTTCTTTTGACAAAGTCTCACGCAAAGTAATTATATCTACTTTATTTATAATCCATCTTACAAGTTTAATATTTAATTTTTTCGATAAAGGTCCTACTCCATTTGAGTAAAGCATTACTTTTTTCCCAAATATCTTTCCAAATAAAATAATTAATAAATAATACCAAAGGGATCTAGAGCTTGTTTTATCTTGTAAAAGATTACCTCCACCACTTAGAATTATATCACTTCTAATTATCCCTCTTAAAATACTAAAAGGATTAAATGAATGTAGACTTTTTATCTTATGGTTTTTCGCAGTTTTTTTAGGGTTTGATGATAAAGCAGTTATCTCAATAGGCATTTTTTCTTCCTTTATGCTATTATTTATAGCTTGAAGTATAGATTCATCGCCACTATTATTAAACCCTAAATAACCTGATATCAATACTTTTATCATTCTTCTTTTAACCCTCTCTTATATAGCTTCATCATTTTTGCTATAATTTTTTCTAATAAAAATAATCCTACTATAAATGCAATACCAATAATTAAACCTATAATCGTCCCAAATATTGTCCTTATTACAGATACATAAATAGGTGTTCTTTGATGTGAAAATGTATTAATGATTGAGGTTTGACCCACCATTGCAATAAAAACTAGTACAATAATAAATCTAAATCTCAATTTATATACCAAATAAACAGATACTATTATAATAGGAGTTGCTATTAAGAACTCTTTTAATCTAGGTCTAACCATTAATGCATTTTCTAAGAAATTCCTTAAAGTAATTTCTAATGTAGATGGCTGTATATTTGTCTCATGACCAGTTCTAGCTAAATATACATACCCTATAACAAATATAAAGCCTGTTATTAGAATATGTTTTAATTTTAAATTAACATTCAAAAGTTTATTAAATAATTTTATATAATGCTTTAAAACACATGTTAGACTATTAATTATATTCATATTCATTTCTAGTCTTATAATTAATAGTCCTAAAATTATCAAAGGAATTATTTGACTAACTTTTACTCCTCTGTATATTTTAAGTTCTAAGATATATCTTATATCTGCTAAAACTCCACTTAAAAATAATCCTCCTAGTAGCGATATCACATTTGTTATAATTACAATATTAATACTTTCTATAATTATTTTAAACAAGGACTTTTCTGTCAATTCTTTTTTATATAACTTTATGTTAATATTCCTTAACCGAGCAAATAAATAATACAATGATAAACTAGGGAATATTATAGCAATAGCTAATGAAATAATAGTTGTTGTGAAATTTGGGGCAACAAAAAGTGCACCAGCAACTCCTAAAACACTTACAACAAACAAAGATAAATTTATAATCTCACTAAATCTATAAAATATATTTATTAATATTAATCCTGATATAATTATTCCTAAAGCAATTAGTATCATTACATAATAATTAGAATCTAACGACTTAAACGGTGTATGTTTGCCAATTGTTATACTATGGTCCTCTAACCGTTGTTCCAAATCAGCAAACATATCTTCATATGCCTCTTCATCAGTAACGTAATTATCATTATATACAAAAGGCTTAAAATAAATCATTCTAATGTTTCTTTCAGTTATAGCTCTATAAAAAGTATTAGTAATTTCTTCTGCTCCTTGATAATTATAATATTTATAACGTTCTTGAACCCAATCCCATACTGAAAACACTCTTACTAATTGTTCTTGTTCCATTAAAGAAATTAATCCATCTAATCCTTCAAAATTTATATGCATTCTTTGTGCTTCTGTCTCTATAAGGCTAATACTAATATCCTTTTCTCTTAAGTAATCAGCTAACAAATTCATATTATCTGGGAATCCCAAAACTTCTTTTCCCGTTAATATTAATACATTTGGATTAATATCATGCCTTTTAATTTCTCTTTTATATGCTTCTACTGATTTCAACGACTCATTTGGTATTGAAATAATTCTTGGTATAACTTCTAAACCAGATTGTTTAATTTGATTAACTTTATTTTTATCTAATCCTATCCCCAAATTAATAATCTTAGAAGCATACAATCTTTCTATTTCATCTTCTTTTTCTCTTTCCTCCTTTAAATATAAGTCATCTTGTAAGTACAGAGCTTCCTTTTCATTTCCATCTAAAACAATATAATAGTGATTATTCACTTTAAATGCATCAATATATATATCAGCATATCGATTCTTATAACTGTCGTTTATCCACTTATATAATTCATTATCTTCCATTCCCAAAATAATATCAAATTTATCTAAATCCAAAGATTGTACTCTCTCGTAAACATCATTTTCTCGCCAAAATGATTCTTCTTCTAATTCTTTATAAGTTATATAATGTAGTTCTTTGTTTTCTGCCAAAGAAAACACAGTTTCCTCCATAACGCCTACTGAAGTAACTCCCAATGTTTCAAAAAATCTCATCCAATATATAATATCTTCTTCTGATTCATTTGCTAATTCCGCTATCTCATCATAATCTAAAACGAATTCTACTTGTTCACTAGTTCGCTCTACATCATGTCTGTTTATAATAGAAACTACAAGTGTAGCCAAACTAATAACACATATTATAATAAGACTAAAAAAATATACCTTTTTATTCATTACACTTTCTTCCCTTTATTTTAAATTTATCTAATAAACCAACAGAAATATCGTTTTTTAATAATAACGTAAATATAATGTAGACTATTATGCCTACCCCACCACAAATCATTATTATAAATCCTTGTTTTAAAAAAACACTTTTCAAAGTTATTCCCATTAACAACTCCTTTAAGTAATAAACTACTATTCCCATTCCTAAAGAAGCTACTAAAGTTTTTAAAAAAGATTTTATCAAAGTCATATATACAAAAATCTGATTTGATTTTGAATATAATACTATAAGAATTACAGCTCCTATTAGAAAAGATAATGCTGACGCTAAAGGAATACCTATATAGCCTACTTGCTCTCTCAATAAAATAGATAATATAAAATTAGAGCATAAAACACAAAATCCTGTAAAAATAGGAACTCTTATATTTTTCCTTGAATAAAATGCCTTATTTAAAACATCTACAACACCAAAGCCAATCATTCCTATAGAAAAAGCAGATAAAGCTCTAGCAACATCTAATACTGCCGCCTCATCAAAACGGTCTTCTTGATATACCATACTAATAATCGGTATAGATAATACTATAATTCCTATTGCCATTGGAATAAGTAAATAAAAAAGACCTTTTATAACTGTAGTAACTGTACTATTAAATTCATTTTGATCCTGTCCTACTATTTTTTTACTGAATTTTGGAAACATAACAGCAGTTATACCATATACAACAACAGTAACTACAGGGAAGTAAATATTGTTGGAATAATTTATAATGGGAATCTTGCTTTCATTTATTATTGAAGTATCCATTAATATGTTTAAATTATGAATCGCTGTAACAAATATAATCGGGATTACTGCTACAATAAAACTTTTTAACACTTTGTCCTTAAAATTAATATAAAATTTATACTTATATCCAACTTTCATTGCTGTTGGAATTTGAACTAACCATTGCAATACCCAACCTAGTACAATTGCAATAGCTAAACCATAAACTCCATAATCATCTACTAAAAAGAAAAGATAAACTAATACAATAATGTTTCCTGGTATACTAATAATAGCAGGTATAACAAAACGTTCATTGCCTTGTAAAAAAGCGACAAAAACATATGTTAATACTATGATTATTACTGATGGAAACATAATCTGAGTTAAATGAACTGTCAATAAATAATGACTCTTTGCATCTGACACCATCAATTTAACAAATAAAGGAGCAAATAACAAGCCTAATACTGTTATACATGCTGTAACTAATAACAAACTATTTATTATATTGTTAATTGATTTATTAGTAATCTCTTTGTTTTTTACTTTTTCTACAACAATAGGAATTAGTGTTAGACTAATTCCAGTTGCAATACTTAAAAATATTTGTATAGTTGAATTAAAAGAAGCATAATATGCTGTTGCTTCTTCAGAAACTCCAAGTCGTCTTCCTATAATTGCATCTCTAATAAACCCCATAAATTTAGTTGAAAATGTTAGCATAATTATAACTGCTATAGTGTTAACTGTATTGTTTCTTCTCATTATTATCTCCGTTCTTTAATCTATGCTTTTTAGAGCATCTCTCCCTAATATTAAGTCTGATACCCTTAATTGTTCTTGAAAATTATAGATTCTATCTTTGTAGCCCTCAAAAGGAAGAAGTTCCCCTGTATTAATATCATATACTTCATTTGTGCTTACTAAGTAGATAAACTCCTCAGCAATAACTGTTCCATCTCTTCTTACAACATAAGGTTCTTCCGAGCCAAGCAAATCTCTACCTAACATATATGGCATATCTAAATCCATTAAATTAGCTACTGTGGGTAATAAGTCTATTTCCCCAGCTGGTTCGTTAACTAAAACTCCGTTTTCTAATTCAGGTATATGTATAAGAGCCATTACTTTTTGTATTTTTTCCCAATTGAATGAATTATATTCAATATCAAGAAAATCACATAAATCTGTAGCTTGATCTTGAAATAATGCTGAATGATCACCATACATGACAATAATAGTATCTTCGTATAAACCTCTTTCTTTTAAATCTTCTATAAAATCTCCTATAACGATATCTATATAATTAGCACCCTTAATAAAATCTCCTAACATTGTCCCTTCATACTTCCCAACTTCAAATGGCTGGTTCCTAAATACGTTATATGGGTGATGCAAGGACATTGCAACTAAAAATCCATAAAATGGATCATCTCCTGCTTCCTCTTCAATAAAATCTATTGATTGTGGTATAAATTCCTTCTCTTCAATACCCCACCCCCACCAATCTGTTGGTTCATAATCATCTATGCTATAAAAACTATCAAAACCTAGACTTCTATACATTTGTTGCCTATTCCAAAATGTTGGGTCATTACCATGGAAAGCCATTGTACTATACCCTTTCTCTTTTAACCTTTTTGGCAAGCTATAATATTCATTATTTGCAAAAGTAAAAAAGGCTGAACCTGCCGTTGTTCCAAAAAGCGAGTTGTTCATAAGCATTTCTGCATCAGAGGTGTTCCCTCCACCTACTTGATTATACATATTATCGAAATAAATACTTTCCTCAATAAATTTATTAATATTTGGAGTTATTTCTCTACCTTCAATTTCTCTACCTATAATAAATTCTTGCATAGCTTCTAATTGAATAATTAATAAATTTTTATCCTTTGCAATACCGGTATATTCATTATCTTTTTGCCTAAAAAATTGCGCTCTAATCCTTTCTAGTTCTTCTTCTGTAGCAGGTTGATTGCTTGTATTACTCTTAACATAATTCTTAACATCATTGTAGTGATAGTATAGAACCCCAAACTCTTTAACTACATATTTTTTATCATATATCTCCATTCCACTATTAGCTTTACTATATACAAAATTAAATGCTAAAATAGAAGCAATTAGTAAAAATACACTAACAGATATTTTCCTAATCCAATTTATTTTTTTTGGCTTGACAATAAAAACCATAAAAGCAGCCATAATTGGTATATCAATAAAATATATAATATCCTTAAATCTTATAAGGCTAAATCCACTAGATTTAATATCCCCTATATATTGAATTTGATTAATTATGACATTAATATCTAAGGGCGTTGAATAATATCTTGCATACAATGTATCTATAAACAATAATATGCTAACTAATGCATTCACAATTATTAATACAGTCATAGTTTTGTTAAATGATATTAAGTTTAATATACTATATATTATTAAAATAGACAAAGTAGAAGTTATTAACATCTTATAATTAATTAATTGATTGAATGGTAGATTATTAATCCTAGAAGTATATTGAAAGTAAAACACTTTAACAACTAAAGTAGTTATAAACCCTATATGAAATAAAATCAACAACAAATAATTATATTTCCATTCCTTGACTGAATTAATTTTTCTTTTTAAAACTTCAATCTTTTTTTTATCCATTATTGCACCTCATAACTTCCTTTTACCATAATCCAGCTTTTTGATTGACTAGCTAGGCCTCTTCCATCTGTTCTTGGTACTATTAGCAAATGATTTAATTTAATCTCTTCACCTGTTTTTAGGTCTTTACCAGCGGTTATATCTGTTAAACCATCTCCTGCTTCATTATTAATAGCTGTTACTTGTCCACCTCTTAAAATTAACTCTGTTCCTGCTTCACATAGTAACTTTTGTCCTTTTTCTAGCTCAACAACAATAAAAGTATCTGGACTATAAGCATTATTATCCTTTGTGACTTCTTTTTTTAATTCTTCTATTTTAATATCAACAGAATTATCTATAGTTTCTATTATAGAATCTAAATCATTATTACTTGACAAAGTGTGGTCTGATCCTTGTTCGCTCAATTGATTGAATTCTTCCCTAATCTTCTCTATCTCTTCTTCAAAATAAGCTTTCGTAATAAGTGGATCTTCCATAGAACCAGCTTTCAAAGATGAAGCATCTATTTTAAAATCAAAAAACAAAAGAACAACCGTTAGACTTAAACATATTATTCCTGCTATTAAAAGTTTTTTAAGCTTCATAATTATTCCTCTCCTTAATTTATTGTATTGTGCCTAGAATAATATTAATATCTACACCTTCTGGCAATTCACTTTTAATTTCTACTTTAGGTTTATCAAAATATCCAATTAGATCTTTTTCCATTCCTTCTTGAGAAACTATTATTTTTGTTCGATTTAACTCCTGCTCTGTATAATTGCCTATATTAACAACAGTATACCCATCTTCTTCTAACCTATTTTGTGTATCACTAGCTAATCCACTTATATCTGTACTATTAAGTATTTGTATGTTTTTACCTAAAGCTGTTATGTGCTCCTCTACCTCTTCTTCGGTATCTTCTTCGGTATCTTGATCATTATCTCTAATCAGTTCTTGATTAAGTGAATCATTATTTATTTGATTAATTAAATTAATCGCTTCTTCATGATCAATAACAAAGTATGATATTTCTCCAATATCCTTTGCCTCTCCAGGTATTGTTAGCATTTCTATTTGATTAACTCCAAAGTCTTCTAAAAAATAATTAATATATTCTATGGCATCGTTAATAGCAAAATTGGTTTTTGTTTTTTCTAGAACAGTTGATATAATATTTATAGTTTTTAGCTTGCTGTTTTCGTCAGACAATATTTTTTTTAAAAACTCATTCATAAACTCATGTTGCATTTCAATTCTACCAATATCTCCAGTAGCATAACCTTCTCTATACCTTATTAATTGTTCCGCTTGAGCTCCATTTAAGTTTTGTCTACCAGCCTTTAAGTTGATATATAAATCTTGATAAGAATCTACATATTCCATATCATTTGGAACTATAACTTCAACTCCACCTATCAAATCTACAACATCCCTGAATGCCTCAAGATTTAAATTAACATAATAATCAATATCGATCTTTAATGAAAATAAATTTTCTAATGCTTCAACTGAATATTCATTTCTTTTATCAGAAGGTGCATAAGCTGGAATTGCGTTAATTTTTAAATTCCTTGGAGTATCTGAACGTCTTTGTTTAAGTCTGTTATAGATATCATCATCTAACTCAATCCTAGAATCTCTTGGAATTGATATAATGTTAACTTTTTTGTTTTCCAGGTTAATATTAGCTATCATAATAACATCAGTTCTATATCCTTCTTCATCTACTCCAAAAACTGCAATATTTAATTTATCCCTTTTTTTAATATCTTCATTATCCTTGTTGTTATTATCATCAAGATTTAAAAAATCCGTAATTCCCCCACCGCTATCATTTGATTGTATGTTAATCAATACTATTATTACAGTAGCAGATATTATTGATAGCAATATAAAACTTAACAAGAACACTTTTATGAATTTTTTTCTTAAAGTATTTTCTTTCTTTTTTTTCAATTTTTTTCCTCCTGCGACACAATATACATATATCTAACAATAGTAGTATAGCAAAAGGTAAGCTTAAAGACAATGCTATTGCATATATATTATTTAATCGTTTCTTCCAAGATTGTATCAACCTCATCTTTATGCCATTCTTGATACCAAATATTGTCTATTTTAATTCCATATGAAGGTATTGTAATCATATCTTCATCATGAAAAAATTCTTGTTCTGCATTAAAAACATATCTAACATAAGTTAATAAATCCATTATTTCAATATCAGTTTCAACATAATTATATCCTGTATCAATCACATTTAATAATTGTTCCCAATTACTTTCTTTTAGAACTTTATTAACTAAAGCAGTTAAAAACTGTCTTTGGACTTCGACTCTTGTTAAATCACCATATTGATAATCTCTAAATCTTACAAGTTGTTCCGCCTCATTACCATATAATGTTTGATACCCTTCATCTAAATCAATTTTCAAATCTTCAACACTGCTTTTCTTCATATCTTGAGGAACATAAAAAGGGACCCCATCAACAGTATCTACAATTGCCCTAAATCCTTCTAAGTCAATTTTTAAATAATAATCTATATCCATATCAATTATACCTTCTATTACCTTTATCAAATCCTCAAAAGCATCTTTATCTTTTCCTAAATATTGATATATCTCATTTATTTTGCAGTAAAGAACTCTATTTTTATTATTATTTTTTTTAATTTCTTTAAATGGCTCTTCTCTAAAATCTATTAATAAATCTCTTGGAATAGATATTATTTTAAATCTATTAGTTTCAGTATCCAAATAACCTACCATTAAGACATCAGTTAATATTCCAGAATTATCATATCCTACTAAAAGCCCTGTTAATGACTCTACTTCTTTTTTAGTTTCAGGTGCTTTTGTTTTTACTTTATCTTTTGTTTTATTACCCTCACTTATTTGTGTTTCTTCATTATTCTCCTTAGGGTGATTAGCATATCCTAATACCATACTAGCAGTGATTAAGATAATGAATCCAATCCCAAACACAAAATAAACCACTATATTTTTGTTTATCTTTATTCTTTTCATATAGACCTCCATAATTACATTAGATGATAATACTCTATATTAAGTTATAAATCTATCCTCTTGCATAATGTAAAACCATCTAAAACTTTTAACTTCTAATTATTAATTTTAACATATTTTTTCCCTCTATGGGTTACAAAAATGTTACTTTTTAATCTATTTGAAAGACTATATGCAAATCAATATTTAAAATGGCTTAGTAAATTTATCTTTTGTTAATCATTTATAATAATAGTGATAGTTTTTGTGTCTATATTAATATTTAAACTATTAATATATTCAAATCCTAGCAGTTACTAACATTAACAATAAAATATTATACTTCAAAAATTTAATTCAAACTGTAGACAAAGTCAAAATTATTATTTTTTCTATAAACTGTATTATATTATAAATATATAATGTTATAATTAAAGAAGATGTAAATATATTTGAGGTGAGAAAATGATTAAAAATGTTCTTATAACAGGCGCATCAAGAGGTATAGGTAAAGCTATAGCATTATACTTTGCCAAAAAAGGCTTTAATGTTGCAATCACTTGTAGAACTAATAATAAACTATTAATTAAAGTTAAAAATACTATTGAATCATATGGAGTTTCCTGCATTGAATTTGTTACAGATTTAGGGAATTTTAATACTACTAAAAATAATATTAATTATGTATTAAAAAAATGGGGTAAGATTGATATATTAATTAATAATGCTGGAATTTCTTACATAGGTCTTTTAACAGATATGTCAGTAGAAGATTGGAACTATGTTATTAATACAAACATTACAAGTGTTTTCAATACCTGCAAATTAATTGTACCCAATATGGTAACTAAAAAAAGTGGCAAAATAATCAATATTTCTTCCGTTTGGGGTGAAGTGGGTGCTTCTTGCGAAGTTGCTTATTCTACATCAAAAGGTGGCTTAAACACTTTCACTAAGGCATTAGCTAAAGAATTAGCTCTAAGTAATATCCAAGTCAATGCTATATCTTGCGGTCCAATTAATACAACTATGAATGATTTTTTATCTCCTGAAGAAAAAATACAATTAACTCAAGAAATCCCCTTAGGCCGTATGGGAACCCCTGAAGATGTGGCAAAACTAGCGTATTTCTTAAGTTCAGATGAATCTAATTATTTAACCGGCAAAATTATTAAACTGGATGGGGGTTGGATCTAAAAAACCGCACATAACGTGCGGTTTTGGTTTTGTTTTATCTTTTTGAAAATTGTGGTGCTCTTCTTGCTCCCTTAAGACCATATTTCTTTCTTTCTTTCATTCTTGGGTCTCTTGTCAAAAATCCTGCTTTTTTAAGAGCTGGTCTGTATTCTGGGTCAGCTTGCAATAAAGCTCTTGCAACTCCGTGACGAATTGCTCCAGCTTGGCCTGTAAATCCTCCACCCTTAACATTAACTAAGACATCAAACTTACTAAGAGTTTGTGTTAACTCCAATGGTTGGCGAACTATAACTTTTAATGTTTCTAAACCAAAATAGTCATCTATATTAGATTTATTAATTGTAATATTCCCATTACCTGGTACTAAGTAAACTCTAGCTACGCTATTTTTTCTTCTACCTGTTCCGTAATATCTCACTTGTTCCAATTTTTTTCCTCCTTTCAGTACAAATCACTAATATTTAATCTCTAATAATTCTGGCTTTTGTGCATCATGATTATGCTCTGAACCTCTAAATACACGTAATTTTTTAATCATCTGTCTTCCTAATTTGTTCTTTGGAAGCATCCCTTTTACTGCGTGCATAATAACTTCTTCAGGTTTTTTTACTAACATTTCTCTATAACTTATTTCTTTTAAACCACCAGGATGTCCTGTATGATATCTGTATAATTTTTGATCTAATTTTTTACCTGTTAATTTTACTTTATCTGCATTTATAACTATAATGTAATCCCCAGTATCTACATGAGGTGTATAAGTAGGTTTGTTTTTACCTCTTAATACTTTAGCTATCTCAGAAGCTAAACGACCTAATGTATGATCTGTAGCATCAACGATATACCATTTTCTCTCAACGGTTTCTGCTTTCGCCATGTAACTGTTCATCAAGTTCCCTCCTATTCATCTATTAACTATTTATGAGTAATATATCTAATCAAATCCGGGGCTATGGATTCTAATTATCTTTTTAAACTCACAACAAATAATTATAGTACAATCATCCACGCGTGTCAAGGAATTTGTTGCTTCTTACACTAATTTTTTTATTACTGTTGATTCAAGTCATCCTTATAACTAAACTTTTTAATAAGTATAGCTGTCACTATTGCAGTAATTGGAATTGATAGGATTAAGCCAATGGTCCCTGCAACGGAACGAATTATTTCTGTTGATACTAATTCATTATTGATTATTTCTTTTCTTGGAGTTTCATACGCTAAAAACAAAATCATAAGATGTAATGAGCTACCTACGTATGCTAATATTAATGTATTTGTCATTGTACCCATAATATCTCTACCAATATTCATTCCAGAAACAAATAATTTCTTCACAGTTAATAATGGATTTGCTTCATATAGTTCTTTAATAGAAGATGCTATCGAAATACAAACATCCATAACAGCTCCTAGGGTCCCTAATAAAATACCTGCAAAAAGCAGATTTTTAAAATTAAATTGAGTTGCTTGTGGAATAAATGTTAAATTTTGTGCTTCTTCAGTATAAAGCCCTGTCAAATATGATAAATTACCAAAAATCAGGGCTAAAACTCCAGCACAAACTACTCCTATGGATGTGCCAATTATTGCTGATAAAGATTTTATATTAAACCCCGAAATTAATAAAATAGTAATCAAAGTAACACAAATAGAGATCCCAATAGACATTATTAATGGATCATACCCTTTTATAACACTAGGCAAAAATACACCAATAATTCCTACTAAAGTAATAATTAACGAAACTAAGCTTTTAAAACCTTTCCAACCTCCAATGACTAACAATACAATGATAAATATTCCCACAATCCAAAATATCTTAGTATCCCTTCTCATATCAAAAATATGCCAGCCGCCTTCATCCACAAAAAGTATGACTTCATCTCCTTCATTTAATTCTACGTTATAAACAAACATCTCACTTATATTATGATTAACCTCTACAAGTTGATCTTTATAATCCCCTTCCAAAACCTTAACTTTTAAAACTTGCGTTCTATTTTCATAACCATCAATATTGGTTTTTTCTTCAATAATGCTAACCACTTTCCCATCATATAAAGGGTTGTTTTCTTCTTTGTACTGTTCATCATCATATTCATCATTATAATCTATATCTTCATACCCCTCCTCTCCAGCTAAAACTTTTCCACTAAAAACAAAAAGCGTAAATAAAAAAAATAATAATACCCTGTTTAATTTCAATTTATTCTTCTCCTTTCTAATCATAAATTATTGATTTAAGACATAAGGCTTTCGCTGGTGCTGTTGCTCCTGCTAGTTTTCTATCTTTATCTTTAATTATTGTAATCATTTCCTCGGGTAATTTCCTGCTTAATCCAATATCTACTAATGTACCAACAATAATTCTTACCATATTATATAAAAAACCATCTCCAGTAATGTTTATTCTAATAAACGGACTTTTTTCTTTAATTTTAATATCACATATAGTCCTAATCGTGTTCTTTACTGATGAATGTGCAGAACAAAAAGCCTTAAAATCATGTTCTCCAATTAAATATTTAGACGCTTGATTAATCTTCTTTGTATCTAACTTTTTAGGAATAAAATAGCTATAATGTCTATATTGAGGAATCATGAAGTTTTGATTAACTATAACATATTCATAAGTCTTTCTCTTTGCCTCATAGCGAGGATGAAATTCATCCCTTACTTTTTGGGAATCCTGTATAATTATATCTTCTGGCAAGTATGTATTAAGAGCATATGCTATTCTATTACTGGGTATTGTTGTATCAACGTCAAAAACTGCTACTTGCCCTAAAGCATGTACTCCTGTATCTGTCCGACTAGCACCTATTAACTTTATTTCCTGGGAAAACAATTTTTGACAAGCATCTTCTAAAACCTGCTGTATTGTTACAGCATTTTTTTGTATTTGCCATCCATTATAATTTGTTCCATCATAAGCTATTACAAGTTTTACCCTTTTCATAATATACACCTAACAACTAAATTAATATTTTGTCTATTCGTAAACCATTGAAAAAAAGTTCTTACTTAATAATATAATTTATAAATATAATAATAGCAAGATATAAAAACAAAATCATATACCCTATCATATCTCTAGTATTATACCTTAACTGTTTTAACTTAGTTCTTCCTTCCCCACCTCTATAACAACGAGCTTCCATAGCCACTGCTAAATCATCCGCTCTTCTAAAAGCTGATATAAACAAAGGTACTAGCAAAGGAATTAAGCTTTTAGCTTTTCTAATTAAATTCCCACTCTCAAAATCTGCTCCTCTAGCCATTTGTGCTTTCATTATTTTATCCGTTTCTTCCAACAAGATTGGAATAAATCTTAAAGCAATGGTCATCATCATTGCTATTTCGTGAGCAGGTAGTTTTATTATTTTTAATGGTGTAAGTAATCTTTCTATCCCATCCGTTAATTGTATTGGAGAAGTTGTTAAAGTCAATAATGAAGATCCCATAATTAACAATATAAGCCTAAAACCCATAAAAGCAGCTATTCTTAAGCCTGTTTCTGTAACCTTTATTGGCCCTAACTTATATAATATGTTATCTCCAGGAGTTAAAAACATATTTAACAAAACAGTTATTATCAATATTAAGAAAATCGCTTTTAAACCTTTTAGTATATATTTTATAGGTACTTTTGATATTTGAATGACAATAAATAAGAAAATCGCTCCAATAATATAACCGTGAAAACCACCAACTAAAAAAAGTGATATAATGTATAGAAAAGTTCCTATTATTTTTACTCTTGGATCTAATTTATGTATGAATGAATTAGTAGGATAATATTGTCCAATTGTAATATCTCTAATCATCTTTATTCCAACTTTCAATGTAAGCTTATTGAATTGGCACAAATTCTAGATGCCAATTATTTGATGGCTGAAACTTTATTGCAAAATATTAATAAATGTAAAAATTTAAATTGATTGTTTTAATTTCTTATATTTCTTTTAATAGAATTTCTTTTGCTTCATTTATTGTAGTTATGTTATTACTAATGTTAAATCCATTGTGATTTAACTCATTGATTAAATACGTTATTTGAGGAGCCGCTAAGCCTATTTCTTCTAATTTCTTATTTTTCTTAAATATTTCTTTTGGGGTATCATCATATATAACTTCCCCTTTATTCATAACGATTAAACGATTGGCATATCTAGCTATTTGCTCCATACTATGTGACACTAAAATTACCGTTATATTCATTTCTTTATATATCCGATAAATCTCATCTAATATATCATCCCGTCCCTTAGGGTCTAAACCTGCTGTTGGTTCATCTAATATTAATACTTTTGGTTCCATAGCTAAGACTCCTGCGATAGCTACTCTCCTTTTTTGTCCACCAGATAATTCAAAAGGAGACTTTTCATATATTTCTTCCGTTAACCCTACTTGATTCAGAGCTTTTTTAACTCGTTTATTCACTTCAGCTTCTTTTAACTTAAGATTAGATGGCCCAAATGCAATATCTTTAAAAACTGTCATTTCAAACAATTGATGTTCAGGATATTGAAAAACCAAGCCTACATTTTGTCTTAGTTCTCTTAGATTATAATTATCTTTATAAATATTATTGTTATCAAAGAAGATAGTTCCTTCTGTTGCTTTTAAAAGTCCATTTAGATGTTGAATAAGTGTAGACTTTCCTGACCCTGTATGGCCTATTACACCAATAAACTGCCCGCTAGGTATGTTTAAATTAATATTTTTTAAAGCTTGTTTTTCATAAGGAGTTCCTTTGCTATAATAATAATTTACTTTTTCGATTTTAATTGACATAAACTATTCACCATTTCTTTTATAGTTAAGATACCATCAGGTAAAGGTATCCCCTCTTTTTTTAATAGATGTGCTAATTCAGTAACCTGTGGCACATCTAGTTTTAATTGTTTTAATTTATCAACCTGAGCAAAAACTTTTTTTGGTACGCCTTCCATTACAATTTTACCTTCATCCATAACAAAAATATTATCAGCCTCTATTGCTTCTTCCATATAATGTGTTATGAGTATAATAGTTATATTATCTTCTTTATTTAATCTTCTAACAGTATTAATAACTTCTTTTCTACCTATTGGATCTAACATAGCCGTTGGTTCATCTAATATAATACATTCTGGCTTCATTGCCATAACACCAGCAATAGCAATCCTTTGTTTTTGTCCACCTGAGAGCTTATTTGGGGAATGGTATTTATATTTTAACATATCTACTATTTCTAATGATTCGTCAACTCTTTTCATTATTTGATTAGAAGGAATACCTAAATTTTCAGGACCAAAAGCAACATCTTCTTCTACAATATTTGCTATAATCTGATTGTCTGGATTCTGAAAAACCATCCCTGCAGTTTGTCTTATCTCCCATATTTTATTGTCATCTTTAGAATCCATTCCTTTTATAAGTATAGTCCCCTTTGATGGTTTTAGTAATGCATTTATATGTTTTGCTAAAGTTGATTTGCCCGAACCATTATGCCCTATAATAGCTATAAAATCACCTTTATTAATTTCAATGTCAACATTATCTAATGCCTTATGTGAATGTTCTAACTCACCATCTTCGTTATGAGCGTGATACTCAAACACAAGACCTTTTCCTTCTATAATTCTATCCATTATTCATTACTCCTCTTTTTATCACTAAACAAATATATACTCCTTTACTAGCTTTCATTCGTTTATCCATATAGTACGATACCAGTTGAAAAGTCCTTCTTGTACTTTCAGTTTTGAATGAAGCGTATATTTTCAGAGTCGTTATCGGCTGAAAGTAGGGTTTATTTTTTGTTGAAGGCCTTGTAAAAGTGCGACCCTATTTTTCATTCGTGATATAAAAAGCAAGACTTTTTCACAAGTCCCTTATAGTATATATGTCTTTAGTGATTATAAATTATGCAGTAGCATCTAATATTAAAACTTTAAGGGATTAAGTGGTTTTCACTTAATCCCTTATATTATTTATACTAACTCAATAATTACTTCTTCAGCAGCGTCGCCTTTACGTGGTCCAATTTTAACTATTCTAGTATATCCACCTTGACGATCAGCATACTTTGGTGCTATATCATCAAATAATTTATCTACTAAATTAATTTGTTTTGTATTAGCTTTTCTTTTAGCTTTTTCTGCTGGCACTTCTTTTACTGGATATAAGACTTTTAACATTTGTCTTCTTGCATGTAAACGTGAAGCATTATCTTTTTTTATTTGCTTTTCTACTTCATCATAAACTAGTACCTTTTTACCATCAACTTCTTCTTTAACTCGTTGACCATCAGCAGTTTTGCGTGGTACTTTTGAAGTAATTGTAACTTCAGTAAAGTTATCTTTTTCCTTTATTGCAAGTGCTATTATTTTTTCAGCTATTTTACGAACTTCTTTTGCTTTACTTTCGGTAGTCTTAATTTTACCATTATAAATCAAATTAGTAACTTGATTCCTTAATAAAGCTTTTCTTTGATCAGAAGTTCTACCAAGTTTTCTATAGCCTGCCATCACTTAACCTCCTTTATCCCAATGAGTCTATTAGTAATGATTACTCATCACTTGGTTTTAGAGATAAACCTAATTCTTTGAGCTTGCCTAAAACTTCTTCTAAGGATTTACGACCAAGGTTTCTTACTTTCATCATATCTTCAGATGTTCTGTTAGTTAATTCTTCTACTGTGTTTATACCTGCACGTTTTAAGCAATTATAAGAGCGTACTGATAACTCTAGCTCATCAATACTCATTTCTAATACTTTTTCTTTTTCATCTTCTTCTTTTTCAACCATAATCTCTGCATTTTTTGCATTCTCTGAAAGGTCAATAAAAAGATTTAGATGTTCACTTAAAACTTTTGCTGCAAGACTTACAGCTTCATCAGGAGCTAATGAACCATCTGTCCAAACTTCTAATGACAGTTTATCATAGTCCGTAATTTGACCTACACGTGTATTTTCAACAATTAAGTTTACCCTTTCAACTGGGGTATAGATAGAATCAATAGGAATTACACCAATTGGTTGCTCTCCTTTTTTATTCTTATCTGCTCCAACATAACCTCTTCCTTTTGTTATAGTTAGTTCGATAAATAACTTGCTATCTACTCCTCCACTTAAAGTTGCAATAGGTAATTCAGGATTAAGAATTTCTATATCTGGATCAACTTGTATATCTCCTGCTGTAACAATTCCTTCACCTTCATACTCAATATAGGCTACTTTTGGTTCTGGACTGTCACTATTATTTTTAATAGCAACATTTTTAATATTCATAATAATTTCTACAACATCTTCTTTTACATTTGGTATAGTACTAAACTCATGAAGTACACCTTCTATTTTGACACTACTAACAGCAGCACCTGGAAGGGATGATAGCATAATTCTTCTTAATGAATTACCTAAAGTTGTACCATATCCTCTTTCTAATGGTTCGATAATAAATTTCCCATATCTATTATCCTCAGAGATTTCTGCAATTTCAATATTTGGTTTCTCAAAATCAAACACTTAAAGAACCCTCCTTTTTTGGTTTACTTTTTTCTGAGGGTAGTCATTGTTAAGCAGTCAAAATCTATCGTGTTTCAGAAATAAGCAAGAGTTTTCTCTCTTCTATTAATCTTATTATAGCTTTAATATTGATTATTTAGAATATAACTCAACAATTAATCTTTCTTCTACTGGAACATCTATTTGCTCTCTCGTTGGGTATTCAACAACTTTGATAGTTAAATTCTCTATGTCAGACTCTAACCACTCTGGAACAATTCTTGAACCTGTTGTTTCAACAATATCCTTAAATCTTTGAATACCACTTGACTTTTCTTTTAGTTCTATAACATCTCCAGCTTTTAATTGGTATGATGGAATGTTAACTCTTTTACCATTTATTAATATATGATTATGACGCACCACTTGTCTGGCTTCAGTTCTAGAACGACCTAATCCGCCACGATATACAACATTATCTAACCTAGTTTCTAATAAAATTAATAAGTTATCACCGGCAGTCCCTTTTCTTCTATCTGCTTCAGCAAAGTAATTTCTAAATGGTGTTTCTAATACACCATAAATTCTTTTTGTTTTTTGTTTTTCACGCAATTGCAAGCCGTATTCTGAAAGCTTTTTACGCGCTTTCCCATGTTGCCCTGGCGCGTATGGTCTGCGATCTATTGCGCATTTAGATGAGTAGCATCGTTCGCCTTTAAGAAATAATTTTTGACCTTCTCTACGACAAATTCTACATACCGCTCCTCTATATCTTGCCATTTATATTACACCTCCTATACCATTAATTAAACTCTTCTGCGTTTCGGTGGGCGACATCCATTATGTGGAACTGGCGTTACATCTTGAATGCTCGTAACATCTAAGCCAGCAGCTTGCAATGCTCTAATAGCTGCTTCCCTACCAGATCCAGGCCCTTTAACCATAACTTCAACTGATTTTAATCCATGTACCATTGCTGCTTTTGCTGCAGTATCAGCAGCCATTTGTGCTGCATAAGGTGTATTTTTTTTTGACCCTCTAAAGCCTAATCCACCTGCACTTGCCCAAGCTAAGGCATTACCTTCTGTATCCGTTAAAGTAACGATTGTATTATTAAAAGTGGAATGAATATGCGCCTGTCCACGATCCACATGTTTCTTAACGCGTCTTTTTGTCGTTCTTTTGGACACTTTTTTTGCCATTCATCAAACCTCCCTTATGGGTTATTTTTTCTTATTAGCTACTGTTCTCTTAGGACCTTTTCTAGTTCTTGCATTAGTCTTTGTTTTTTGACCACGAACTGGAAGTCCTTTTCTATGACGTATTCCACGATAACATCCAATTTCCATTAATCGTTTAATATTAAGTGCTGTCTCTCTTCTCAAATCCCCTTCAACAGTTTGAGATTTATCAATGATTTCACGTATTTTAGCTACTTCTTCATCAGTCAAATCTCTTACTCTCGTATCAGGATTAATTCCAGCTTGTTTTAAGATACGATATGCACTAGATTTACCAATGCCAAAAATATACGTAAGACCAATTTCTACACGTTTTTCTCTTGGTAAATCAACACCAGCAATACGAGCCATGTGTACTTTACACCTCCATTAATAGTAACTTGTAATGAGAGGATACCCCTCCCCTTACTTATTAGAATCTTAGTAGAGATACATTAATTAGTAACTCTTGTTATCAAGTACCATAAGATTACACTAATATTAATAGCATAGTTGCGGTGAAATAAAATACTATTATATAATGCTATCTTAATTATATCTTCTATCAGCAATATTACACTTATTACGGTTTTAAGCGTTAATTACTGCAGCCGCTTCTTATTTTACACAAATAATAATTATATAGTATTATTACTATAATTGCAAGGAGTTTTTAATAATTTATCCTTGTTTTTGTTTGTGTTTTGCGTTTTCGCAAATTATTCGAACTTTACCTTTTCTTTTAATAATCTTACATTTTTCACATATTGGTTTCACCGAAGCTCTTACCTTCACTCTAATCTCTCCTTTCAATGAAATCCCATACAGCAAGTGCCTTAAGTATTATATAATAAAAATTTATTCTAGACAATAACTTTGGCTACTTATCTCTCCAAATAATTCTTCCTTTTGTTAGATCATAGGGAGATAGTTCTATTGTAACTTTGTCTCCAGGTAGAATACGAATATAATTCATTCGAAGTTTACCGCTTATATGTGCCAAAATTTTATGTCCATTTTCAAGCTCTACTTGAAACATGGCATTAGGTAATTTTTCAATAACTGTACCTTCTACCTCTACAACATCCTTCTTTGACAAATTGACGACCTCCTTACTTATCTACTGTTTCATATAAATGTATAGCTTTTCTAATCTCTGAGTTTAAAATTCTTTGATCATTATTTATCTTATCCTGTAAAGTCTCAATAATAACACCAACAGGTTGTATATGCTTAATTTTTTTTTTCTTTGGTTTCTCTATCTTTCTAAGGCTACCATCTACTAGATATACATATTCATCTGTTAATTCAATAATAACAAAAAGTCTATCTTTATCTCTTCCAGCCTTAGATTTTATCAATTGTCCTTTTTGTAAATCCATCATAAAATATCACCTCAGCTTAAAATACTGTAAGGAGTTCTGGGTCTTTATCTGTAATAAGTATGGTGTTTTCATAATGCGCTGATAAAGATTCATCTATGGTAACTACAGTCCAATTATCATTAAGCCAGCGCACTTCTAATCGACCTATATTAACCATTGGTTCTATAGCCAAAACCATTCCTTTTTGTAGCTTAGGTCCTCGCCTTTTTTGTTTAAAATTCGGTATCTGAGGTTCTTCATGAAGTTCTCGACCTATACCATGACCAACTAAATCTCTAACTATAGAATAACCATACGTTTCAACATATTCTTGAATAGCAGCTGATATTTCAAAAAGGTGACATCCTTCTTTTGCATATTCTATACCTTTATAGAAACTATCTTTTGTAACTTGAATAAGTTTTTGAGCCTCTTCACTAATCTGTCCTACAGCCAAAGTTCTAGCTGCATCTCCATGGTATCCATTATAATATGCTCCGATATCTATAGATATAATATCTCCTTCGTTCAAAATACGATCTTTACTAGGAATTCCGTGAACAACTTCATTATTTACGGAAGTGCATATTGATGCAGGATATCCCATGTATCCCTTGAATGAAGGTGTTGCATTTTGACTTTTAATATAGTCTTCAGCTACCTTATTAAGTTCAAAAGTTGAAATACCAGGTTTTACAGTCTTTTTTAGCAAAGAGTGAGTTTTTGCCACAATCCTGCCAGCCTTTTTCATTATCTCAATTTCACTTTTTGATTTTATAGAAATTGACATTACACTACTCTCCTAATATTTTTACAATATCAATTGTTATTTCATTTAATCCTTTAGTCCCGTCAATATTCTTTAGGATACCTTTGTCTGAGTAATAGTCAATTAATGGTTGTGTTTGTTCATGATAAACATTTAAACGTTTTAATACTGTTTCTTCTTTATCATCATCCCTTAAAATTAATTCATTCCCACAAGCATCACATATTCCTTCTTCTTTTGGAGGCATGTGTGAAAGATGATATGTTGCTCCACAAGTTAAACAAACTCTTCTACCTGCCATTCTTTTAGTAATTACTTTATCAGGAACATCAATATTAATTGCAAAATCAACTTTTTCATTTAATTTTGCTAGAGCTTTATCAAGAGCTTCTGCTTGCGGAATAGTTCTAGGAAATCCATCTAGTATATAACCACTTTTACAATCATCTTGCATCAACCGATCTACTGTAATATCTAATACTAACTCATCTGGCACCAAAAGACCTTTATCCATATATTCTTTTGCCTTTTTACCTAACTCAGTTTGTTCCTTTATATTTGCTCTAAAGATATCTCCTGTTGAAATATGGGGAATATTATATTTTTGTGATAAAAATTTTGCTTGAGTCCCTTTTCCTGCTCCAGGAGCTCCTAACATAATAATCTTCATAATTCAACCTCCTTTTTACAATTATTACCATGAAATTTGAAATGATACCTAAAATATCAACATGGTTTTATGTCGAGCACCGAATTTTTCGATCCTCGACCTATATTATGAATTCAAAAACCCTTTATAATGTCTCATAAGCATTTGTGCTTCAATTTGCTTCACTGTCTCAAGAGCAACACCAACAACGATTATTAACGATGTCCCGCCAAAAGAGAGTTGTTGTAAATGAAAAGCTCTTTCTAACCCTATTGGCAACAAAGAAATAAAAGCTAATCCAAGTGCTCCAACTAAAACTATATGACTAACAACTTTACTTAAGTATTCAACTGTTGGCTTTCCTGGTCTAATTCCAGGCACAAAACCACCATTCTTTTTCATATTATTAGCAACTTCAATTGGATTAAACGTTATTGATGTATAGAAGTATGCAAAGAATATGATAAGTAATCCATAAATTATAGCTCCGGATAAATTTCTATAATTCATAAAGTTAAAGAAATTATACCAAAATCCATCTTCAGGTAGATTACCGGTTAGTTGTGCAATAACTGTTGGGAATTGAAGCAATGAACCTGCAAAAATAACTGGAATAACACCTGCAGTATTTACTTTTAAAGGAATATGTGTTGATTGGCCTCCAACCATTTTTCTTCCTTGCATCTTTTTAGCATATTGTACTGGTATTCTTCTTTCTCCGAGTTGTAATACAACAATAAAAGCAACCATAACTACAAGTATTATAAGTACAATTAATGCAAGTATTAATATTTCTATAAAACTTTTATCTGACATTATTTGTTCATATATTTTTCTTAAGTCAATAGGTAATGTTGATAAAATATTTATAGTAATTATAAGTGATATTCCGTTTCCTACGCCTCTCTCTGTTATACGTTCACCTATCCACATTAAAAATGCAGTTCCTGCAACAAGAGATAAAGTAAACATAGCTACAGACCAAAAACCGTAATTTAGAATCATTCCTTGACGCCCAAAGCCAATTGCAGTAGCAAGTGCCTGAATAGTAGCTAAACCAATTGTAAAATACCGAGTATACTTAGCTATTTTCTTTCTACCCTCTTCGCCTTCTTTTTGCATCTCTTCTAGTTTTGGAATTGCAATAGTAAGAAGGTTCATAATAATTGACGCTGTAATGTATGGTATAATACCCATTGCAAAGATAGTCATATCTTGAAAGGAACCACCTGTCATAGCATTGAACAAGCTAAATATATCACTCTCTTGTTGAAACATATTTTTAATAATAGATGAGTCAACGCCAGGGACAAATATTTGCGCCCCTAAACGTATGACAACTAACATTAAAAGTGTATATAATATTTTGGATCTTAAATCTGGTATCTTAAAAGCATTTCTTAGTGTTTTAAACATAAACTAAACCACCTCTGCTTTCCCGCCAGCGGCTTCAATTTTTTCTTTCGCACTTTTACTAAAAGCACTTACCTTAACAGTCAATTTCTTTTCCAATTCACCGTTACCAAGAATTTTCACGCCGTCTTTAGGGTTATTTATTACACCTTTTTCTTTCAGGCTATTAACATTAACTTCTGATCCATCGTCAAAGACATTTAATGCATTAACATTTATTGCAATTATTTCTTTTGTATTTCTATTAGTAAAGCCTTTTTTTGGTATTCTTCTTGCCAAGGGCATTTGTCCACCTTCAAAGCCAGGTCTTACACCACCACCGGAACGAGATTTTTGTCCATTATGTCCTCTGCCCGCTGTTTTACCATTACCGGACCCGTGTCCACGACCTTTTCTGAACTTTTTATCTCTTGATCCTTTTGCTGGTTTTAATTCTGTCAAATTCATGTTAACACCTCCTTACTAAGTGCATTTTTCTATATTTCTTCAACTTTAACCATATGGTTAATTTTTTCAACCATACCTCTTATGGCAGGATTATCTTGTTGTTCTACTGTCTTATGCATCTTTGTAAGTCCTAAAGCTTCTACTGTAGCTTTATGTTTAGGTATTGCACCTATAGTAGACTTAACTAATGTGATCTTTAATTTATTTGCCATTTTGGTTTCCCTCCTTAACCTAATAGCTGTTCCACAGATTTCCCGCGAAGTTTAGCTACTTCTTCTGGAGTTTTTAACGCTTTTAATCCTTCTATTGTTGCTTTTACAACATTATTTTTATTATTAGATCCTAATGATTTTGTACGTATATTTCTTATTCCTGCTAGCTCAAGAACAGCACGTGCTGGACCACCTGCTATAACTCCAGTACCTTCAGGTGCTCTTTTTAATAATACTGATGCACTTCCAAAATTACCTTGATAATCATGAGGTATACTTCCGTTCTCATCAATTGGTACCTTAATAAGTTTTTTCTTAGCATCTTCTATGCCTTTTCGAATAGCATTTGGTATCTCTGTTGCTTTACCAACTCCTATTCCAACGTGTCCGTTTTCATCTCCTACAACTACTAATGTAGCAAAACGAAAATTACGTCCACCTTTTACTACTTTAGTGACACGTTTGATTGATACTACATTTTCTTTTAAGTCTAACTTACTAGCATCAATAATTTTACGATCCATTATTTTCCCTCCTTGCTCTAAAATTCTAACCCAGCTTCTCTTGCTGAATCTGCTAATGCCTTTATCTTTCCGTGATAGATATATCCACCTCTATCAAATACAACTTTCTTTATCCCTTTATCTAAAGCTCTTTTAGCTATAACTTCACCAACTAAATTTGCTGCTGCAACATTGTTTTTGTGTTCTACTTTTTCCTTTACTTCTTCTTCTAAAGTAGATGCTGCAACAATTGTATGTCCAATAGTGTCATCAATGATTTGTGCATACATATTACCATTACTTCTAAACACAGCTAAACGTGGCATATTAGAAGTTCCAATAATTTTATTACGAAGTTTTCTGTGTTTATTTTTACGAATTGATGCTTTTGAAGGTTTATTAATCATATGGATTTCACCCCTTTACTATTTACCAGTTTTTCCTTCTTTACGTTTAATAACTTCATCAATATACTTAATTCCTTTTCCTTTGTAAGGCTCAGGAGGTCTTTTGAAACGAATTTCAGCTGCAAATTGACCTACTTTTTCTTTATCAATACCTTTGATAATAATTTTGTTTTGTCCTTCTAATTCAGAAGTAATACCTTCTGGATCATCCATCTCTACTGGATGTGAATATCCTAAAGATAATACTAGTTTTTTCCCTTGCTTTTGTGCTCTATAACCAACACCATTAATCTCGAGAACTTTTTGGAATCCATTTGTAACTCCTTCTACCATATTAGCAATTAAAGTTCTTGTTAATCCGTGTAATGATTTCATCTTTTTTAAATCATTTGGTCGAGTTACGACAACTTGATTATCTTCTATTTTTATATCCATATCAACAGGTAGTTGTTTTTCTAAAGACCCTTTTGGACCTTTTACTGCAATTGCATTTTTATCAAATAATTTCACTTCAACACCTGATGGAATCGCTACTGGCAATTTCCCAATACGTGACATAATCGCACCTCCTTATAATAATTATTCATCATTTTTTACCAAATAAACGCAACTACTTCTCCACCAACTTCAAGGTTCCTTGCATCTTTATCACTTAGTACACCTTTATTAGTAGAAATTATTGCTGTTCCAAGTCCACCTAATACCTTTGGTAATTCGTTTTTACCAGCATATACTCTTAAACCCGGTTTAGATATTCTCTTAATACCTGTGATGATTTTTTGATTTTTATCTTTGCCGTATTTTAATTTAATACGAATTGTTTTAATATGTCCGTCTTCAATCATTTCGTAACTTTTAACATACCCTTCCTTTTGAAGAATATCAGCTATAGCTACTTTCATTTTTGATGCAGGAATATCAACTGTATCATGTTTAGCTGTATTAGCATTACGAACTCTTGTAAGCATATCTGCAATTGGATCACTCATTGTCATTGCTATTGCCTCCTTCCTTTTTTCAACCTTTTACCAGCTTGCTTTTTTAACACCTGGAATTTGTCCTTTATAAGCTAATTCGCGGAAACAGATTCTGCAAATACCATATTTTCTTAAATATCCATGTGGTCGTCCACAGATTCTACAACGATTATATGCTCTTGATGAAAACTTAGCTTTACGTTGTTGTTTAATTTTCATAGACTTTTTGGCCATGGAATCCCTCCTAACTATTTTCTAAATGGCATACCAAACAATGATAATAGTTCACGAGCTTCTTCATCTGAATTCGAAGTAGTAACAAATATTATGTCCATACCTCTAACTTTATCAATTTTGTCATACTCAATTTCTGGGAATATTAGTTGTTCTTTTATACCTAAAGCGTAATTACCTCTGCCATCAAAAGCATTTGGATTTACTCCTCTAAAGTCACGTACTCGAGGTAAAGCTAAATTAATTAAACGATCAATAAAATCATACATTCTCTTTCCTCTAAGTGTAACTTTTGTTCCAATAGGCATTCCTTCTCTTACTTTAAATGCTGCTACAGACTTTTTAGCTTTTGTAATTATAGGTTTTTGGCCTGCTATAGTCTCTAAATCTTTAACTGCTGAATCTAGAACTTTTGCATTTTCTTTAGCTTCGCCAACTCCCATATTTATAACTACCTTTTCAATTTTAGGAACAGCTAATTTATTTGTATATCCGAACTTTTTAATCATAGAATCAACTATTTCATTATCATACAGTTCTCTTAATCTATTCATTTAAATGACCTCCTCTCCTGTATTAATCTATAACTTCACCAGTAGACTTAGCAATACGAACTTTTTTTACTTGGCCATTCTTACCTTCAACTGTTTTTACTCCAAGTCTAGTAGGTTTTCCTTTATGAACATACATTACATTTGATACATCGATAGGTCTTTCTTGATGAACAATCCCACCTTGCTGATTTCCTGCACTTGGTTTAGCATGTTTTGTCATCATATTTAAACCTTCAATAAAAACACGATTATTTTTTCTATCTACTCTAATTACTTTACCTTCTTTAGTTTTATCTTCACCAGCAATAATACGAACTGTATCACCTGATTTAATTAATATCTTAGCCATGAGTTACACCTCCTTATAATACTTCTGGTGCTAATGATAAGATTTTCATATATTTTTTTTCTCTTAACTCTCTAGCAACAGGCCCAAAAATACGAGTACCTCTTGGGTTTTTATCTTCCTTTATTAATACCGCTGCATTTTCATCGAATTTTATATATGAACCGTCTTTACGACGTACACCTTTTTTTGTTCTAACTACTACGGCTTTTACTACTTCTCCTTTTTTTACAACACCTCCTGGTGTTGCATCTTTAACAGAAGCAATAATTACGTCACCAACATTTGCATATCTTCTTGTTGAACCACCTAAAACTCTTATGCAAAGCAACTCCTTCGCACCAGTGTTATCGGCAACTTTTAATCTTGATTCCTGTTGAACCATGGATTAACCCTCCTTTTTGCAAAAGCTATTTTGCTTTCTCGATAATTTCTACAAGTCTCCATCTTTTTTGTTTTGATAATGGTCTTGTTTCCATTACTCTAACTCTATCGCCTGTACGACAATCGTTCTTTTCGTCGTGCGCTTTTAATTTATACGTTCTTTTAACAACTTTTCCGTATAGTGGATGTTTTAAATTGTTTTCTACAGCAACAACTATTGTTTTATCCATTTTATCACTAACAACTTTACCTACTCTTACTTTTCTAAGGTTTCTATCTGCCACATCAATTCCTCCCTTCCGGACTTTAGTTTGTAGCCTTTGCTTTCTCAGTGATAATTGTTTGTATTCTAGCAATGTTCTTTCTTACATCCTTAATTCTACTAGTATTGTCAAGCTGATTTGTTGCATTTTGAAATCTTAAATTAAATAATTCTTTTTTAGCAGCAACTAATTCTTTTTCAAGCTCTGATGTAGATTGTTCCCTTAAATTCGAAACATACTTAGCTCTTTTCACTGTTATCACCGCCTTCTAGTTCTGCACGAGAAACCACTTTGCATTTTAATGGTAACTTGTGAATTGCTAATCGTAAAGCTTCTTTAGCAACATCTTCTGACACCCCAGATATCTCGAACATAATACGACCTGGTTTAACAACTGCAACCCAATATTCAGGTGATCCTTTACCTTTACCCATTCTAGTTTCAGCTGGTTTTTCAGTTACTGGTTTGTCAGGGAATATTTTAATCCAAACTTTTCCACCACGTTTTATATGACGAGTCATAGCTATACGAGCTGCTTCGATTTGGTTTGAAGTAATCCAACTTGCCTCCATAGCAACTATACCGTATTCACCATAAGTAATTTTATTACCACGCGTCGCTTTACCTTTCATATTTCCGCGAAATTGTTTACGACGTTTAACTCTTTTTGGCATTAACATTATTATTCTCTCCCTTCCTTTTTATCTTGACCTGGAAGAACTTCACCATGATATATCCATACCTTTACTCCAATTTTACCATATGTTGTATCAGCTTCTGCAAATCCATAATCTATATCAGCGCGAAGTGTTTGCAAAGGTATATTACCTTCACTGTAATGCTCAGTTCTTGCCATCTCAGCTCCACCTAAACGACCAGATACAGCTACTTTAATACCTTTTGCACCTGATTTCATAGTTCTTCCCATTGCTTGTTTCATAGCTCTACGGAAAGATATACGATTCTCTAATGAAAGAGCAACACCTTCTGATACTAATTGAGCATCCTTTTCTGGTCTTTTAATTTCAACAACATTAATAATAACTTTTTTATCTGTATTAGCTTGTAACTCTTTTCTCAAAGCTTCTATAGATGTACCGCCTCTACCAATAACAATTCCTGGTTTTGCTGTATATAAAGATATTCTGATTCTTTCTGAAGCTCTTTCTATTTCTATTCTTGAAATACCAGCTGTATATAATTTGTTTTTTATGAATTCCCTCAACTTATAATCTTCTACAAGTAAGTCTGCAAAATCTTTATCAGCGTACCATTTCGAATCCCAATCTTTGATTACGCCAACTCTTAAACCGTGAGGATTAACTTTTTGACCCATTCTTTACCTCCTTATCTTTCATTAAGAATTATAGTAATATGACTTGTTTTCTTTTCTATTCTAAAAGCTCTACCTTGAGCTCTTGGTCTAATTCTCTTCATTGTTGGTCCTTTGTTTGCATAACATTCTTCAATGTATAAGTCTTCCTTATTCATACCATTATTATTTTCCGCATTTGCTACCGCTGATTCTAATAGCTTTTCAATAACTTTTGCACCTTTTCTAGGTGTATATGCTAAAATGCCAAGCGCACTTGTAACATCTTTACCTCTTATAGAATCTAAAACAAACTTAGCTTTTGATGCGGAAACCCTTGCAAAAGATAATTTTGCCTTAGGTCTAGTATCTTTGTCTGCATTTCTTGCTCTCTTAATCTGTGATCTATGACCTTTTGCCATGGTAAGACCTCCTTTCAATGTTTCCTATCTCATTATTAACGAAGTTTTGATTTCTTTTCGTCTTTTCCGTGACCTCTATATGTTCTTGTTAAAACAAATTCTCCTAATTTGTGTCCGACCATATCTTCTGTTATATAAACTGGTACATGCTTCCTACCATCATGAACTGCAATTGTATGCCCTACCATTTCAGGAAAAACTGTAGATCGGCGTGACCATGTTTTTATAACTTGTTTATCTCCACTTTTGTTCAATGCTTTTATTTTTTTAAGCAAGGATTCATCAGCGAATGGTCCTTTTTTTAGTGATCGAGCCATAACGTACTAACCTCCTTATACGAATCTAATATAGGAATACTTACTTCTTAGTTCTTTTTCTAACGATATATTTGTCAGAATATTTATTTTTCTTCCTTGTCTTAAGTCCTAATGCAGGCTTACCCCAAGGTGTCATTGGACTTGGACGTCCAACTGGCGCTTTACCTTCTCCACCACCATGTGGATGATCATTAGGGTTCATAACAGAACCTCTAACTGTTGGGCGAATTCCCATATGACGCTTACGTCCTGCTTTACCAACTGTAATTAACTCATGATCAATATTTCCAACTTGGCCTATAGTTGCACGACATTTTATTGGGACATGTCTCATTTCCCCAGAAGGCAATCTTAATGTAGCGTATTTTCCTTCCTTAGCCATCAACTGAGCTACATTACCTGCTGCTCTAACTAACTGACCACCTTTTCCAGGTATCAATTCAATATTATGAATATTTGTACCTACTGGAATATTTTCAAGAGGCAAAGAATTTCCTGCCTTTATTTCTGCATCTTTTCCACTCATCACTTTGTTGCCTTTTTTTAATCCAACTGGTGCCAAAATATATCTTTTTTCACCATCTACATATTGTAATAAGGCAATATTTGAAGATCTATTTGGATCATATTCTATGCCAAGAACTACTGCAGGTATTCCATCTTTATTTCTTTTGAAATCTATTATTCTATATTTCTTTCTTGTTCCACCACCACGATGTCTAACAGTTATTTTCCCTTGATTATTACGACCAGAATTTTTCTTTAGTGTTACTGTTAAAGACTTTTCAGGTGTCTTTTTAGTAACTTCTTCAAAGGAAGAAACTGTCATATGTCTTCTTGACGGTGTATATGGGCTATATGATTTAACTCCCATGGTTTTCACTCCTTTCAATAGTATATCCAACGCTTCCTAGCGTATTGTATTTATTACATGCCTTCAAAAATATCAATGTCTTTACTGTCTTCTGTTAACTGCACAATAGCCTTTTTAGTCTTAGCAGTAAAACCCATTGTCATTCCTCTTCTTTTCTGCTTACCTTTTTTGTTACTAGTATTAACTTTTTGTACTTTTGTTCCTTCAAACATTTTTTCTACTGCTTCTTTTATTTGTACCTTATTAGCCTCTGGATGAACCAAAAAAATGTATTTTTTTTCACCCATAACTTCCATACTTTTTTCAGTTACTACAGGTTTGAGGATTATATCATAATATTTTAAATCTGCCATTATGCGTACACCTCCTCGATTGTACCAACGGCATCTTTAGTAAGAATAAATGTATCGTACTTTAAGATGTCGTATACATTAATAGAGTTTGTTAATACAGTTTTTACATTGGGTATATTTCTTGCTGATAATGTGACATTATTATCTTTTTCATTTAATACCACTAATGCTTTATTTACTTTTAAGCTATCTAAAACTGCTTTCATTTTTTTTGTTTTGATTTCATCTAAATTTAATTCATCAATTACTATTAACTTTTGTTCCTGGACTTTTGAAGTTAATGCAGATCTTAAAGCTACTCTCTTAGCTTTTTTGTTAAGTTTAAATGAATAATCTCTTGGTTTTGGAGCAAAAACAACACCACCACCCGTCCATTGAGGTGATCTTATAGACCCTTGTCTAGCACGTCCTGTTCCTTTCTGTCTCCAGGGTTTTCTTCCACCTCCACGAACTTCTGCTCGTGTTTTTGCACTTTGTGTTCCTTGACGTTTATTAGCAAGTTGCTGAACTACTGATAAATGCATTAGGTGTTCATTTACCTCTACACCAAATACAGCATCATTTAATTCAATTTCTCCAACTTGTTTACCTTCCATATTGTAAACAGATACTGTCGCCATCTGTATTCCTCCTTCCTTACAAATGTTAATTAGGCTTTCACACTTTCTTTAAGTGTTACTACAGTTCTTTTTGGTCCTGGTACAGCACCTTTAACAAGAATTAAATTCTTTTCGGCATCTATTTTTACTATTTCAAGATTTTGTATTGTCACTTGCTCATTTCCCATTTGTCCTGGTAATTTTTTGCCTTTAAATACTTTGCCTGGAAATGCTGATGCCCCCATAGAACCAGGCCTACGGTGATACTTAGAACCATGAGCCATAGGGCCTCTTGACATACCATGTCTTTTTATTGCACCTTGGAATCCTTTACCTTTTGAGATACCAGTTACATCGATTTTATCTCCTTCTGCAAAGATATCTGCCTTAATTTCTTGTCCTAATTGGTATTCATTAGCATTATCTAATCTAAATTCTTTTATAAATCTTTTGTATGAAACGCCTGCTTTATCAAAATGACCTTTTTGCGGTTTGTTCATAAGATTTTCTTTCTTATCATCAAAACCTACTTGAACTGAATTATATCCGTCATTTTCAACTGTCTTAACTTGTGTTATTTCACAAGGACCTGCTACTAAAACTGTAACAGGGATAAGTGCTCCATTTTCATCAAAAATCTGTGTCATACCAACTTTTTTTGCTATAATTCCTTTTTTCATCTTTACACCTCCTAATAATCTACAGCGGATTACACTTTAATGTAATCATCCTAGATGGTTTATAAAATTTCAAATGAAACTTTTTATATAAACCCTAAAGGACTATTTCATATCTACTTTAATGTCTACCCCAGCAGGTAGCTCAAGTCTCATTAATGCATCAACAGTTTTTGCTGTTGGCATTATAATGTCAATAAGTCTTTTATGTGTTCTTTGTTCAAACTGTTCTCTGGAGTCTTTGTATTTGTGAACTGCTCTAAGTATTGTAACTACTTCTTTTCTTGTAGGTAATGGAATTGGTCCACTTACTTGTGCTCCAGTCTTCTTAGCTGTTTCGATAATCTTAACCGCACTTTGGTCGATTAATTGATGATCATAAGCTTTTAAATTAATTCTCATTTTTTGACTTGCCATAAAAAAAGTCGCCTCCTTTTCGCACTTTATTATCAGTACGACAAGTGGTGACTGTACATCCTTCCGTGTGTATCTTAATACACCCCGAATTTACTCTTTGCGTTAACTGCATTGAATATATTGTACAGTGACTTGTCGCCAGTTTCATTGAACTTGACATTCGCTCTGTGGAATTCCCTGCATATTGCAGCAACCTCACACATCTTAGCTATCAATGTCACAACATTACATAGTATACACTATAACTTTATTATAATCAAGACTTTTTGTAGTTTTTTTTAAAAAAACACCCACTAAAAGTGGATGCTTTTTCTATATATATTATATTATTCAATAATCTCTGCTACAGAACCAGCACCTACTGTTCTACCACCTTCACGAATAGCAAAACGTAAACCTTTTTCCATAGCGATTGGAGCGATAAGTTCGATAGTCATTTCAATGTTATCGCCAGGCATACACATTTCTACACCTTCTGGCAAATCACAAACACCAGTTACGTCAGTTGTTCTAAAATAGAACTGCGGACGATAGTTTGAGAAGAATGGAGTATGACGTCCACCTTCTTCTTTTTTAAGAACATATACTTGTGCTTTAACTTTAGTATGAGGTGTAATTGAACCAGGCTTAGCTAAAACTTGACCTCTTTCAATGTCATCTCTTTGTACACCACGAAGTAATGCACCAATGTTATCACCAGCTTCAGCTTGATCCAATAACTTACGGAACATTTCTACTCCAGTAACAACAACTTTTCTTGCTTCGTCTACCATACCAACAATCTCAACTTCATCAGATACGTGAAGTACACCACGTTCAACTCTACCAGTTGCAACAGTACCACGACCTGTAATTGAGAATACATCCTCTACAGGCATTAAGAATGGTTTATCAACGTCTCTTTCTGGAGCTGGAATATAATTATCAACTTCTTCCATTAATTCTAAGATTTTGTCTCCCCATTCGCTCTCTGGTTCTTCTAATGCTTTCAATGCTGATCCACTTACGATAGGTGTATCATCTCCTGGAAATTCGTATTCACTTAATAATTCCCTAACTTCCATTTCTACTAATTCCAATAATTCTTCGTCATCTACCATATCACATTTGTTTAAGAATACCACGATATATGGTACTCCTACCTGACGTGATAACAAGATATGCTCACGAGTTTGTGGCATTGGACCATCAGCTGCAGAAACAACCATAATAGCTCCGTCCATTTGAGCGGCACCTGTGATCATATTTTTTACGTAGTCAGCATGACCTGGACAGTCTACATGTGCGTAGTGTCTGTTTTCTGTTTCATATTCAACGTGTGCTGTTGAAATAGTGATTCCACGTTCTCTTTCTTCTGGAGCTTTATCAATATTGTCAAATGCTATAGCTTCACCAGTACCTAATCTTTGATGAAGTGTGTAAGTAATAGCTGCTGTTAATGTAGTCTTACCATGGTCAACGTGTCCAATTGTACCAATATTAATATGTGGTTTACTTCTTTCAAACTTAGCTTTAGCCATTATTTATTCCTCCTTTTTATTATAGGCTTAATACCTTTTTTGTATCGGCTAATATAAATTATATTTTAAATAATAAAGTTTTTCAAGTTTTTTCTTTTTTTACTACTCATTTTTCATTTTATTAGAAATAATTTTTTCTTGAATACTTTTTGGAACTGGGTCATAATGATCAAATTGCATAGAATAAGTTCCTCTACCTTGCGTTTTTGAACGTAAGTCAGTAGCATATCCAAACATCTCAGACAAAGGTACATATCCTTTAATTACTTGAACTCCATTTCTTGCTTCCATACCTTCAATACGTCCACGACGTGAATTAATATCTCCTATAACATCTCCCATATAGTCTTCAGGTACAGTTACATCTAATTTTACAATAGGTTCAACTAATACAGAATCTCCTTTTTTCATAGCTTCCTTAAATGCCATTGAACCAGCGATTTTAAATGCCATTTCAGATGAGTCAACATCATGATAAGAACCGTCATAGCAATCTGCTTTAATACCTAAAACAGGATAACCAGCTATATTACCACTTTCCATAGCTTCTTTTATCCCATTATCAACTGCTGGGACATATTCTCTTGGTATAGAACCACCAACTATTGAGCTAACAAATTCATAACTTTTTTCTGAGTTAACATCCATAGGTTCGAACTTAACTTTACAATGGCCATATTGACCACGACCACCAGATTGTCTGACAAATTTGCCTTCTACCTCTACTGGTTTAGTAATAGTTTCTTTATAAGCAACCTGAGGCTCACCTACATTAGCTTCTACTTTGAATTCACGAAGCAAACGATCTACTATAATCTCTAAGTGTAATTCACCCATACCTTCGATAATAGTTTGACCAGTCTCTTCATTTGTAGATGTTCTAAATGTTGGATCTTCTTCAGCTAATTTAGCTAATGCAATACCCATTTTTTCTTGACCCGCTTTTGTTTTTGGCTCAATTGCAACAGATATAACTGGCTCAGGGAATTCCATTGATTCTAATATAATAGGATGTTTATCATCACATAAAGTATCCCCTGTTGATGTAGTTTTTAACCCAACTGCTGCTGCAATATCTCCTGAGTATACTTTATCAATCTCTTCTCTTTTATTAGCATGCATTTGTAGAATTCGACCAATACGTTCTTTCTTATTCTTTGTTGAGTTAAGAACGTAAGAACCTGAATTCATTGTTCCAGAGTAAACTCTAAAAAATGCTAATTTACCAACAAATGGGTCTGCCATAATTTTAAAAGCCAACGCTGAAAATGGTTCTTCATCTGAAGATGGTCTTTCTTCTTCTTCTTCTGAACCAGGAATTATTCCTTTGATAGCAGGTACATCTGTTGGAGCAGGCATATATTCTATAACTGCATCTAATAACTTTTGCACCCCTTTGTTTTTGTATGCAGAACCACACATAACAGGAATAATCTCAACATTTATCACTGCATTTCTTAATGCTTCTTGTAAATCTTTAGTGTCAATTTCTTCTCCTTCAAGATATTCCATCATAAGGTCTTCATCTGTTTCAGCAATCGCCTCAACCATAATCATACGATATTCTTCTGCTTGTTCTTGTAGATCTTCGGGGATTTCTTCCTCAGAGATTTCTTGACCTAAATCATCTTTGTAAATATAGGCTTTCATTTTAATTAAATCAATTATACCTACAAAATCATCTTCTTTACCAATAGGTAACTGAATAGGTACAGCATTTGCACCTAATCTTTCTTTCATCATTTCTACACAATTAAAGAAATCCGCACCCATAATATCCATTTTATTAACAAATGCCATTCTAGGTACACGGTATTTATCAGCTTGACGCCATACTGTTTCAGATTGAGGCTCTACACCACCTTTGGCACAGAAAACACCTACTGAACTGTCTAAAACACGTAAAGAACGTTCAACTTCTACTGTAAAGTCAACATGGCCTGGCGTATCAATAATATTAACACGATTATCTAACCAAGAACAAGTTGTTGCTGCTGAAGTAATTGTAATACCTCTTTCTTGTTCCTGTTCCATCCAGTCCATTTGTGCAGCACCTTCATGAGTTTCCCCAATTTTATGTGTGCGTCCTGTATAAAATAAAACACGTTCTGTTAATGTTGTTTTACCAGCGTCAATGTGTGCCATAATACCAATATTTCTAGTTCTTTCTAGTGGAAATTGTCTCCCAGACAATGTAATTCCTCCTTACAAATTATAGAACACATATGTGACTATTTTTTAATTTTTAGAGATTATATGATTCTTAGTCAATATCATAACAAATATTGCAAGAAGTTAACAGCCTATCTCTATAATGTCTACAAAAGCATAATTATTACCACTTGTAGTGAGCAAATGCTTTATTAGCTTCTGCCATTTTGTGCATATCTTCTTTTTTCTTAACTGATGCGCCTGTATTGTTAGATGCATCTAGTATCTCTCCTGCTAGACGTTCAACCATAGTTTTTTCTCCACGCTGACGTGAATACAATGTTATCCAACGCAATGCTAGTGCTTGCCTTCTATCAGGCCTAACCTCCATTGGTACTTGATAAGTAGCTCCACCAACACGTCTTGCTTTCACTTCAAGAACTGGCATAACATTATTTAAAGCTTCTTGAAATACTTCAAGAGGATCTTTCTCTGTTTTATCTGCTACTATTTCAAATGCTCCATAAACTATTTTTTGAGCAACACCTTTTTTCCCATCTAACATAATATTATTTACTAATTTAGTAACAATTTTATTGTTATATAATGGATCTGGTAGTACTTCTCTTTTAGAAATATGTCCTTTTCTTGGCACGTTACTTCCCTCCTTAATTATAAGATTAATTAAATCTTAGGTACTCACATTATTGTGTTCGTGCCTGGTTCTAATTTATCTATATAAATCCTGCAACCTTACAGGTAATAGAGTTCTAACCTGGCACTTACTTAATGTAATTATTTTTTAGGTTTCTTTGCTCCATATTTAGAACGAGCTTGCATACGATTAGCTACACCTGCTGTATCTAACGTCCCTCTTACTACATGATATCTTGTACCTGGCAAGTCTTTAACTCTACCACCTCTTATAAGAACAACACTATGCTCTTGAAGATTATGCCCTTCACCTGGAATATATCCTGTTACTTCAATACCATTAGTAAGACGAACTCTAGCGATTTTACGAAGTGCAGAGTTAGGCTTTTTAGGCGTGGCTGTTTTCACTGCTGTACATACACCCCTTTTTTGTGGTGCAGAGATATTAGTAGCTCTCTTCTTTAAGGAATTAAATCCTTTTTGAAGTGCAGGTGATGTAGACTTCTTCTCAACAGTTTTTCTTCCTTTTCTAACTAACTGATTAAATGTTGGCATTATTTCACCTCCTGTTTTCATTCATTCGTGCTACGGTTGCCGTTTTAATTTTATTATTGCAGCTTTACATTTTCAGTTTCCGTTTGCCACGGTTATATACTTAAATGCACACTGATGAATTGTATCAAATATACAGAAGAATGTCAAGGTTTGATATAATTTTTTTAGAAAAAAAGCGTAGCCTTTTGGCTTCGCTTATATAATTTACTCTTCTTCATAAATTAAATCTTTCTCTACTTTATCAACTCTAACATCTCTATACATGGTCATTCCTGTTCCCGCTGGAATCAACTTACCAATAATAACATTTTCCTTAAGTCCAATTAGTGAATCGCTCTTGCCTTTTATTGCAGCTTCTGTTAAAACTTTTGTAGTTTCTTGGAAGGATGCTGCTGATAAGAATGAATTTGTTGCTAAAGAAGCTTTTGTTATCCCTAACATTACTTGCTTTCCTTCTGCCTCTTCAAATCCTTCAGACTTTAATCTTATATTCTCATCTTCGAATTCTAATCTATCAACAAGTGTACCTGGCAAGAAGTCACTATCTCCATTATTTTCCACACGTAACTTTTTAAGCATTTGTCTTACTATAACTTCAATATGTTTATCGTTAATTTCAACACCTTGTAATCGATAAACTCTTTGTACTTCTTGAATCATGTAGTCTTGAACACTTCGTACCCCTTTTATTTTTAGAATATCATGTGGATTAACACTACCTTCTGTTAATTCATCGCCTGCTTCTATTCTATCTCCGTCTTGAATCTTAATCCTTGAACCATATGGTATCAAATATGCTTTTGAACTACCTGTTTCATTATTAGTTATAATTACTTCTCGTTTTTTCTTAGTATCTTTTATATTTGCTACTCCATCAAATTCGGCTATAATTGCTAAACCTTTTGGTTTCCTAGCTTCAAATAATTCTTCAACACGAGGTAAACCTTGAGTAATATCTTCGCCGGCAATACCTCCCGTATGGAATGTACGCATCGTTAGCTGCGTACCAGGTTCGCCAATAGATTGAGCTGCAATAATTCCTACTGACTCTCCCACTTGAACCGGTAATCCACTTGCCATGTTAGCTCCATAACATTTTGAACAAACACCAAGTTGAGAACGACAAGATAGCACTGTTCTTATATTTACTTCTTCTATCCCAGCATCAATTATCTTTTTAGCCTTATTAGGAGTTATAATTGAATTGCTTTTTACTATTATTTTTTTTGTCTTTGAATCAACAATATCTTCAACAGCATATCGCCCTGTTATTCGTTCTTGAAGACCTTCTATAACTTCAGAACCATCGTGGAATCCTTTAACTACCATTCCAGGAATCTTACCTTCTAAATTATTATGAGAACAATCTTGTTCTCTAATAATAACATCTTGTGATACATCAACCAAACGACGAGTTAAATAACCAGAGTCAGCTGTACGTAATGCAGTATCAGCCAATCCTTTTCTTGCTCCATGGGCCGAAATAAAGTATTCCAAAACATCTAAGCCTTCTCTGAAATTTGATTTAATAGGCAATTCTATAGTTTCTCCAGATGTATCAGCCATTAACCCACGCATACCTGCTAGCTGTTTAATCTGTTTATCAGATCCACGTGCACCTGAATCAGCCATCATAAAAATATTATTATATTTATCTAACCCCGTAAGTAGAGCTTTTGTTATTTTATCATCAGCCTCTTTCCAGGTATGAACAACTTTATGTTTTCGTTCTTCATTTGTCATAAAACCTCTATGAAATTGTTTTGTTATCTTTTCGACAGTCTGTTCAGCCTCTTCTAATATTTTAATTTTATCAGATGGCACTTCCATATCTGATACAGATACAGTAATAGCTCCTCTTGTGGAAAATGAAAAACCTAATTGTTTAATTCTATCTAATACTTCTGAAGTTTTAGTAGAACCATGTACATTAATAGCTCTATCCAGAATATCTTTTAATTGTTTTTTACCTACAAGAAAATCAACTTCAAACTTAAACATATCTTCTTCATTTGTCCTATCAACATATCCTAAATCTTGTGGAATTGCTTCATTAAAAATAATACGTCCAACACTTGTTAATACAAACTTAGCTTTTTTTACACCATTAATTTCATTAACTCGTTTAACATTTATTTTAGAATGAAGTGATATTTCACCATTTTCATATGCAAGTATTGCTTCATTCTTGTCTTTATAATAGTTGTTTTCACCTTTTTCTCCATCTTTTTCCAAAGTAAGATAATATGTTCCTAATACCATATCCTGTGAAGGAACGGATACAGGAGCACCATCTGATGGTTTTAGTAAATTATTTGGAGATAGTAGCAAAAACCGACATTCTGATTGAGCTTCCACTGATAATGGTACATGGACAGCCATCTGGTCTCCGTCAAAGTCTGCATTATAAGCAGTACATACTAAAGGATGAAGACGAATAGCTTTACCTTCCACCAACACAGGTTCAAAAGCTTGAATTCCCAAACGGTGCAATGTAGGAGCACGATTAAGCATAACTGGATGATCTTTAATAACTTCTTCTAAAACATCCCAAACTTCAGATTGTAATCTTTCCACCATTTTTTTAGCTGATTTAATATTATGTGCTAAACCATCTCCAACCAATCTTTTCATTACAAATGGTTTAAATAATTCTATAGCCATTTCTTTTGGCAATCCACATTGGTATATTTTTAACTCTGGACCTACAACGATAACTGAACGTCCAGAATAATCAACACGTTTACCTAATAGGTTTTGTCTAAAACGTCCTTGCTTTCCTTTTAACATGTCTGATAATGATTTTAGTGGGCGATTACCTGGGCCTGTTACTGGGCGTCCACGACGGCCATTATCAATTAGAGCATCAACAGCTTCTTGCAACATCCTTTTCTCATTACGAACAATTATATCTGGAGCTCCTAAATCTAATAGTCTTTTAAGTCGATTATTTCTATTTATAACTCTTCTGTACAAGTCATTTAAATCAGAAGTTGCAAAACGTCCACCATCTAATTGTACCATTGGTCTTAAATCTGGTGGTATAACTGGAACAACTGATAAAATCATCCATTCAGGTCTATTGTTAGAATTGCGAAACGCTTCAACTACTTCTAATCTCTTTATTATCCTTGCTCGCTTTTGACCAGTTGATTCTTTTAAACCTTTTCTAAGTTCTTTGGCCTCTTTTTCTAAGTCGATATTTTTAAGTAGATCTCTAACAGCTTCTGCTCCCATACCTGCTTTAAACTTATTCCCATACTTATCGTAAGAATCTCTAAATTCTTTTTCTGTGAGAATTTGTTTATACTGAAGACCTGTATCCCCTTCATCAAGTACAACATAAGATGCAAAATATAATACTTTTTCTAATGTTCTAGGTGACATATCTAAAATTAATCCCATTCTACTAGGTATGCCTTTAAAATACCAAATATGTGAAACAGGTGCTGCTAATTCTATATGTCCCATTCTTTCTCTACGGACTTTTGATTTTGTAACCTCAACACCACATCTATCACAAACTACACCTTTATACCTGATTTTTTTGTATTTACCACAATGGCATTCCCAGTCTTTACTAGGTCCAAAAATCTTTTCGCAGAATAATCCGTCTTTTTCAGGTTTTAATGTTCTATAATTGATAGTTTCAGGCTTTTTTACTTCTCCTTTTGACCATTCTCTTATTCTTTCTGGAGAAGATAACCCAATACGTATAGCATCAAAATTAATGGCTTGATCTAAATTACCAATTGGCATTGGAACGACACCCCTTTCTAATCTTCATCATCGAATAGTAAATTGTCGTCTTTTGATGTTATAATAAACTCACTCTCAAGGTCAAAATCATCGTCATTATCCTTGTTTTCGTTATCAAATAGTTCTTCTTCTTCATTTTCTGATGAATTCCCATATTTTACCGACTCATAATTATATTCATCATCTTCTCTACCTTCGATATTGATAGATAAATCTTCATCAACTTCATCAACACTTTCTTTTATCTCAAGCTCCGTGTCATCATCTTTCAATACTTTTACATCAAGAGCTAATGATTGAAGTTCTTTTAATAATACTTTAAATGACTCTGGTATGCCTGGTTCTGGGATATTTTCACCTTTAATGATTGCTTCATAAGTTTTAACACGTCCAACAACATCATCCGACTTAACTGTTAATATTTCTTGAAGTGTATAAGCTGCTCCATACGCCTCTAATGCCCATACCTCCATTTCACCAAATCTTTGTCCTCCAAATTGTGCTTTACCACCAAGTGGTTGTTGTGTTACAAGTGAATAAGGTCCTGTTGATCGAGCATGTATCTTATCATCTACTAAATGGTGTAATTTTAGATAATGCATATATCCAACTGTTACCTTGCTATCAAAATATTCACCAGTACGTCCATCTCTAAGAGAAATTTTCCCAGTTCTATTAATAGGAACTCCTGCCCATTCATCTCGATGATCCTTATTCTTATCTAAATACTCATATATCCCTGGATGCAAAGTGTCTTCCCATTTATCAGAAAAATCTTCCCAAGTCATATTTACATAGTCATTAGCTAAGTCTAGAGTATCCATAATGTCATATTCATCAGCACCATCAAAAACAGGTGTTGCAATATTAAATCCTAGTGCTTTTGCAGCTAAGCCTAAATGAACTTCTAAAACCTGCCCTATGTTCATACGGGAAGGTACCCCTAATGGATTTAATACTATATCAAGAGCCCTACCATTTGGTAAGAATGGCATATCCTCAACTGGTAAAATCCTAGAAATAACACCTTTATTACCATGTCTTCCAGCCATTTTATCTCCAACTGATATCTTTCTCTTTTGAGCTATATAAACTCTAACAGATTGATTAACACCAGGTGATAATTCATCACCATTTTCCCTTGTAAAAACTTTCACATCAACTATAATCCCTGATTCACCATGGGGAACTCTTAATGATGTATCTCTAACTTCACGAGCTTTTTCGCCAAAAATAGCTCTTAATAATCTTTCTTCTGCTGTCAGTTCAGTTTCACCTTTTGGAGTAACTTTACCAACCAAAATATCTCCTGAACGAACTTCTGCCCCGATACGAATTATACCTCTTTCATCTAAGTCTTTAAGAGCATCGTCACCAACACCTGGTACATCTCTTGTGATTTCTTCTGGGCCAAGCTTTGTATCTCTTGATTCAGCCTCATATTCTTCTATATGAACCGAAGTATAAACATCATCTTGAACTAATCTTTCACTAAGCAATATAGCATCTTCAAAGTTATAACCTTCCCAGGTCATAAATCCAATTAAAGGATTTTTCCCAAGTGCTAACTCACCTTTTTCTGTCGATGGTCCATCAGCAATTACTTCTCCTTCTTCTACATGCATTCCCTTAAAAACAATAGGACGTTGATTGATACATGTTCCTTGATTACTCCTTTTAAACTTGAGTATTCTATATGTATCTCTTTGCCCTTGCTCATTTTTAATAACAATTTCTTTAGCTGATACTTTTTCTACAACACCAGCATTTTTTGCTACAATAACAACTCCAGAATCAACTGCTGATTTGTGTTCCATCCCTGTGCCAACAGCTGGGGACTCCGTTGTGATTAGTGGCACTGCCTGTCGTTGCATATTAGACCCCATTAAAGCACGGTTAGCATCGTCATTTTCCAAGAAAGGTATCATTGATGTAGCAACAGAAAAAACTTGTTTTGGTGATACGTCCATTAAATCAATTTTGTCTTTATCTATTTCAATTATTTCTTCTGCAAATCGTCCAGTTACGTGCTTATGAATAAAATGTCCTTCTTCATCAAGAGGTTCATTAGCCTGAGCAACATGATAATTATCTTCTTCATCAGCAGTTAAATAAACTATATCATCTGTAACTACTGGATTATCACCTGATTTATTTATTTTTCTATAAGCAGCTTCAATAAATCCATATTCGTTTATTCTTGCATAAGTAGCTAATGAATTTATTAACCCAATATTTGGTCCTTCAGGTGTCTCTACTGGACACATTCTACCATAATGTGAATGATGCACGTCACGGACCTCAAAACCAGCTCTTTCTCTAGAAAGTCCGCCAGGCCCTAATGCCGATAAACGTCTTTTATGAGTTAACTCTGCTAACGGATTAGGCTGATCCATAAACTGTGATAATTGAGAACTGCCAAAAAACTCCTTAACAGAAGCAGTAACTGGTCTAATGTTTATTAAAGTTTGTGGGGATACTCCTTCAATGTCTTGAATAGTCATTCGTTCTCTAACAACACGTTCCATCCTAGACAAGCCAATACGATATTGATTCTGTAAAAGCTCTCCTACAGCACGAATTCTTCTGTTTCCTAAATGATCAATATCATCTTTATAGCCTATTTCATTTTCTAAATGTATATTGTAATTAATGGAAGCAAAAATATCCTCTTTTGTGATATGTTTCGGTATAAGAGTATTAACATTTTTGGATATAGCTTCCTTTACTTCTTCGATGTCATCATAAGTATCTAATATTTCTCTTAATGCAGGGTAATATACGCGTTCATATATACCTAATTCTTTTGGATTCACATCAACATATTCTGTCAAATCAACTACCATATTTGATAACACTTTAACATTACGTTCTTCTGTTTCAACCCAAACAAATGGCACTGCAGCATCCTGTATCTGTGTAGCCATTTCTTCAGTTACTACTGTACCTTCTTCTGCAATTATTTCTCCAGTTGCTTGATTAACAACCGTCTCTGCAAGTTTTTTCCCTCTAATCCTATTTTTTAATGCAAGCTTTTTATTGAATTTATAACGTCCAACTTTTGCTAAGTCATATCGTCTAGCATCAAAAAACATGCTATTTAATAATGATTCAGCACTTTCAACTGTTGGTGGCTCTCCAGGTCTAATTCTCTTATAAATTTCAATTAGTCCTTCTTCGTATGATTTAGAAACATCTTTTTCAATACTTGCTAATATTTTAGGCTCTTCACCAAAAATCTCCTTTATTTCTGCATCTGAACCAATTCCCAACGATCTTATCAATACAGTTATAGGAACTTTTCTCGTACGGTCCACTCTTACATAAAAAATATCATTCGAATCCGTCTCATATTCTAGCCAAGCACCTCTATTAGGTATTACAGTCGATGAAAATAAACGTTTACCTACTTTATCATGACTTATCGAGTAATATATTCCAGGGGAACGCACTAATTGACTAACAATTACTCTTTCAGCCCCATTAATTACAAACGTTCCCGTTTTAGTCATTAATGGTAAGTCTCCCATGAATATTTCATGCTCATTAATTTCATCCTTTTCTTTATTAATGAGTCTTACTTTAACTTTTAGTGGTGCAGCATAAGTAGAATCTCTTTCCTTACACTCTTCCATAGAATATTTGACTTCTTCTTCATTCAAAGAAAAGTCTATAAACTCAAGAATAAGATTGCCGCTATAATCCGATATTGGTGAAATATCTTCAAATACTTCTTTCAAACCTTCTTCTAAAAACCATTTATAGGAGTTTTTTTGAACTTCAATTAGGTTTGGCATATCAAGAACTTCTTTTTGTCTTGAATAACTCATTCTGAGGCCTTTACCAATCTTAATAGGACGAATCCTGTTTTTCTCCATATTGACGTTTCACCCCTTGAAATTTTTATATAATTTATCTCAAGATACACGCTTAAGAATATGAAAAACATATCCTTATATAGCTTTGTACCAGATTTATCCATTAACTTTTTAGATTATTCCCTGTTATCTTATATTTATTCCTATATCTGCAGATTCTACATAATCTGTCATTTCTAGTATTTTTTTACTATTACCAAAAGCGCATACAACTCCATAATAATGCATTATCAAATAATATCATACTAAACCAAGCGTGTCAAGAAAATATTTTTATTAATTAATAAAAATCTGGTTATTTGTATTTAATAAATCAAGTGTAATTTCTTCGTTTTCACTTTCAACTAATCCACTCCATCTATTAAATTTTGAATCTTTTGATGGTTCAGCTTTTATAGTAATAGGAACGCCTATAAAATATGTTCCCTCCCAAGGTAATTGGCTGCTATGAATTTCAACTCCATTTACTTGAATCCTCCCTTCAAATTTATCGTTAGCATCAATAGTTATTTTTGCACTTCCTTCCAAATCAAACTTTTCAACTATATGCTTGCGCAAATAAAAAGGTCTAGATTCTGCAAATTGTCTATAATCATTAATTTCTCTTATCCATTTACCTTTGGTAAAAGGTGTTCCCCATCTTAAAATATGCTCTTCAATTTCTTTTTTATATATAGTTTCAAATTCGTCTATCCTATTTATAACACGTTCCTTACTAAATGTCGTATTTAAATGGTCAGCAAAAGCATTAATGAACTCATTTGAAAATTCTTCATTCTCTAGTAAAGAACTGAATAAAACAGTGTATTTGCCCCAATCGCCTTCCCAACTTCCATTATCATTATAATTAGGATCACTTACCATCTCTAAATTATTAGTCTTATAACTAGATCCCCAATGCCCAAATGAACAATCCAAATCATAAACTAACCATCGCCATCTTCCATCATGCCCATAAGGAGCATCTGGTTCATACTTATTAGTGTTTTTACGCCAAAATTTTATATTGTTTTGAGGCCAATCAACATTCCCAAAATATATTTGAGATATTTGATACTCTATATAATTATCTACATCCATAAATTTTTTTACTTTATTATAATTATCTTGTTCTTTCAGTCTGTTTTTCTTAATAAAGTTAATCATATTCTTATAATGTTGTTCATCGCCTCTTTGTCCAACTTCTAAGCTTCCATCATAACTTAATATAACAACATCCTTACGAGGAACATCATATTTAAGTTCAAAATACCATTCATCGTATCTTTCTCTAATATTATGAATACCCCAATATTCACCGTTGATAAATACAATTGCTGGTTGACTTGATTGTGTTTCTACATTCATATCTTCAAGTAAGCTTTGTGCAAGGGCATCTAAAATCATTGTATTACCCCATTCGTTACCTGATGTTCTAAGAATTAATCGTTTAAATTCATCTTGGACATTACCAGGAAAAAAATCATAAGATATTGTACTTTCTCCGTATTCTTCTCTAGCATATAATCTCAATGCTTTTTGGGGTTGTGATCTTGAGCCTCCTCCATGAATCCTCAAGCCAAGGTTTTGAGTAAATCCAATATTACCATTTGGTTCAAAGTATTCTACATAAGCAACTCTTTCCCAATCACTCCCAGTTTGAAAATAATTTCCAGTCTTTCTAGGATTATGACTTTCATTTGTTTCTTCTTCCGTTTCTTCTATTAAATCTTCATTCTTTTTTGATTTAGTACTACTTTCATTATCTTCTTCCTGTAAAGGTTTATAACTTTTCCCTGGCACATATATTCCTATTTCATCATCAAAAAGATTATTCTCATCTGTGCTAATTGATATCACAGGAAAAGTATATTTGTCATAAATCATAGAATCCACAAAATATGTGTGCGTTTCTAAATCACTTATCATTCTATAACCTTTATATATTGCCGCTTTTATAACTGTTGATTTAAAAATATTTTCTTCTGGCGGTTTCCACGTGTCCCACGAATTAGGAAAATTTGTGTTTATATTTGATAAATAATTTTCATCATCTTCTCTATTATCAATCCAAATTGGTTCTGTGTATTCAAAAGTGTTTTCTGGATTATTTATTGGATCTGGTTTTGATCCATTAATAGTATAATAAATATTATAATTTGCATTATTAGTATTTAATTCAAGAAAAAAAGGTTCTCTATAAAAACCTCTATTATGAGAAAACGTTACTTTTTCTAAAACGTCATTGTTGAAATCCATTGATTCGGGCTTTATAATTAAAAAAATACCGAATAATAGTAAAATGGTTCCTGCTAGACTTAAAAATTTAATTTTTTGCAAGAGAAATCCCACCTTCAAAATATATGTGCATTACTCAAAGCTTTGTTCGTCCAGTAATACTGTTACTTTTAAATTTCCATTTATTGCTCTAATATCGTCTATTAAACTCTTATCTACTACATCTCTTTTAGATTGAATAATATATACTAATTCAAACAGAGTTCCCAAATTTGTTGTATTGATGCTTAGTAATTTATAACTAGTCAAGTTTTTTTTAAGAATTTCATCAAAAAGTCCTTCGTAATTTAAATCTTCTGGAATGATTATTTTTAAAATTTTATTTTTCTTCTTACTTTCACCATAATTCAAGATATGTAACAAAAAAATTAAACCGCTTAAAATAATAACAAAAGTAATTGCTGGCAAAAACAATCCTGCACCAGTTGCTAATCCAGCTCCCATAGCAAAGAATATAAAAGCTATATCCCTTGGATTGCCAATAGCACTTCTAAAGCGAATAATTGATAACGCTCCAGCTAAACTAAATGCTCTAGCTATATTACTTCCAATAGCAACAATTATTATTGAAATTACAACTCCTATAATAATTAAGGTCTGCGCGAAGTTTTGGGAATAATATTTCCCTTTATATGTTTTTTTATAAATAAAACTTATTATAAGACCTAACATAAAACTTATAGTAATAGTAATCACTACTTCTGCAATTGTAGTAGTAATAACTCCACTTTCTAGTAAAAATAAATCTTTTATATCTTGCATATCAACCTACTCCTTACATTAATTCCTCGCAGCAACCGAATGTTTCATTGCACCTTGCGTATCTCCTGTATTGAGTCGCCAGACAAGTTAATATAGCTATTAGAATATTTAGAAAAACTTTCTAAACAGCAATTATATTTGCTTAAAATTCGTGATAGCCACAAAGGAATTCTTTTGCTAGTTTTTATTTCAAATATTAAGTATTTTGACTTTATATACCTTTCGCCGTAATTACCCTTTTCCAACCCCATATTTTCTTTTCTTTTTCTAATATTACTGTCAAATGTTATCCTTAAATCATTGTCTTTAATTCCGATAAATGCTTGTCTCTCATAGCTAATTGTAACTTTGGGCACTAATTTATAATGACTTTTTAGAAAAAGCACCTCTTTAAGAATCTGATAATTTGATGCTTTAAGTTCATATATGTTATTATAATCATTATTTAAAAATTTATAAGCATCATTAAGAGGCATAACTACACGTCTTTTATTAACTACAGCCTTGAATTTCTTTTTGATTTCAAGATATACATCACTATTATTATCAGGTTTGTTATAAGTTCTTAGCCTTACCTTTTGTCTAAATGTTTGCCCTTTCATTCTTTCATAATGAAACAAATCATCAACTGTATCATAGTAAATACTAGATATTGTGTAAAAACCATCCTCATCTCCATAAGGATCTGTCACTATATATTGAGATAAATCTTGTAATATGTCATCAAAATGATTTACATCTAAAACGTATTTTAATTCATGTCGATTGAAAACTTCTTTCCCCATAAAACCCTCTCCTAACAAGACTTTATCAAAGTATCTCCTTTAAACTAAATTAACATAAATAATATAATACAACAAGTATTTTATTTTTCCAAATTATAAATCTATTTAATTTGTAACAAACTAATAATTTAATAATCCCTTAGAAATATTTACAAAACGTTCAGGTTAAGTCTTTGAAGAAAATACTTTTTCATACTCTTGAACTAAGAAATGGAAACATAATCTTAACTATGCATATTCTTAAATAAAGCCCTCAGCTTTTGCTGAGAGCTTTTTATAATAAATAATTAGATTATTTTAAATTTACTGAAGCTCCAACTTCTTCTAATTTCCCTTTTAATTCTTCTGCTTCATCTTTAGCTAATCCTTCTTTTATAACTTTAGGAGCACTTTCAACTAATTCCTTTGCATCCTTTAATCCTAATCCAGTAATTTCACGAACTACTTTAATAACCTTAATCTTACTTGATCCTGCACTAGTTAACTCAACATCAAATTCAGTTTTTTCTTCTGCTTCGCCACCTGCTGCTCCACCGGCACCTGCTACAACAACTCCTGCTGCTGCAGAAACACCAAATTCTTCTTCACAAGCTTTTACTAACTCATTTAATTCTAATACTGATAATTCTTTTATAGCATCCATAAATTCTTCAACTGTTAATTTTGCCATTAGAATACACCTCCGAAATTTTCATTAATTTTATTTTTGTTATTCAGTTGCAACCTCTTCACTGTTGTCTTTCTCTGAAATTTGCTTAATCACTCTTGCAAAATTTACAATAGGTGATTGTAAACTTCCAAGTAATTTACCAAGTAATTCTTCCCTTGGTGGTATAGAAGCAATTTGTTTAATACCATCTTCATCATAATATTGACCTTCTACTACACCAGCTTTGAATTCTAAGCTTGGATACTTTTTAGCAGTATCATTAATAACTCTTGCTGGAACTGTAGCATCTTCTTTACTAATCGCAATAGCACTTGGCCCAGATAAATGTTTACTTAAACCTTCGAATTCTGTTCCTTCAAAAGCAAATCTCATCATTGTATTTTTATATACTTTATATGTTACGCCTGCTTCTCTAAGATTTTTACGAAGTTCAGTATCCTCTTCAACTGTAAGCCCTCTATAATCCACTAGAACTACGGACTGAGCACCTTCAACATTCTCTTTAATTGCATTAACTACTGTTTGTTTTTGCTCAATTTTTGCCATATATACATTGCACCACCTTTCATCATTCTTTAGAAAACTTATTAACAACATGTTTTAAATGACAATGCCTTTAAAAGTAGCACTAAAAATACCTCTCCATCCGTAAACAGAGAGGTATTGTTATTTATTCATTAATAATATAATAATAACTAATCCTCGGCAGGCGATTTCTCATTATGTCAAAAGACACCTACTGTCTACGGGAATATTAACTTGTAATACACTTGTCATTAAGAATGTATATAAGTTTTTTGAACCGCAAAAGTGATTTTATCACATAACAAGTTCCTTGTCAATAACTATTCATCAATTTTCCCAGGATTTATTTTAATACCTGGACCCATTGTAGAAGATATAGCTACACTACGTAGATATTGACCTTTTGCAGCTGATGGTCTAGCTTTTAAAATCGCATTCATTAAAGTGTGGAAGTTGTCTTTAATTTTTTCTGATCCAAAGGAAACTTTTCCTACAGGAACATGAATAATATTTGATTTATCTAATCTATATTCGATTTTACCAGCTTTAATATCATTAACTGCTTTAGCAATATCCATTGTAACTGTTCCTGCTTTAGGATTAGGCATTAATCCTTTAGGTCCTAAGATACGACCTAAGCGTCCAACTACAGACATCATATCGGGTGTTGCAACAACTACATCAAAATCCAACCAACCATCATTTTGAATCTTTGGTATAAGTTCATCTGCGCCAACAAAATCTGCTCCAGCTTCTTCGGCTTCTTTTTGCTTATCACCTTTTGCAAATACTAGTACTCTAATCTTTTTACCAGTTCCATGTGGAAGTACAACTGCACCACGAACTTGTTGGTCTGCATGTCGACTATCAACGCCTAACTTTATATGTGCTTCAATTGTTTCATCAAATTTGGCATTTGCTGATTTTTGCACTAATTCAATAGCATCTTTTACATCATACAATGTTGTACGATCAACTAATTTTGATACTTCTTTATATCTTTTTCCTCTTTTCATTCTTTTTAACCTCCTTGTGGTATTATCGGGAGCAAACCCTCCCACAGTTTCCTATTTACTAGTCTTCTACAACAATACCCATACTTCTTGCAGTACCAGCTATCATATTCATAGCCGATTCAATATTAGCTGCATTTAAGTCAGGCATTTTGATTTCAGCGATTTTCTTTACTTCCTCTTTTGAAATTGTTGCAACTTTAGTTCTATTTGGTTCCCCAGAACCTGATTCAATTTTAGCTGCTTTTTTCAATAGTACTGCAGCAGGTGGAGTTTTAGTAATAAAACTAAAGCTTCTATCTTGGTATACTGTTATAACAACAGGAATTAACATTCCTGCTTGATCTGCAGTCTTTGCATTAAATTCTTTTGTAAACTGCATAATATTTACACCATGTTGTCCTAATGCAGGTCCAACTGGTGGTGCTGGTGTTGCCTTACCAGCAGGTATTTGTAATTTAATGTAACCTGAAACTTTTTTCGCCATAATAGCGCACCTCCTGAAAATTGTGGTATTTAACGGGGATATCCCTCCCACTGTCTATATTGTTTACAATAGACTACGTTTCTTTGTTTGCAAGATTAATCTCTTTTTTACTGTTTAAATTTTTTGGATTTCTGAAAAATTTAATTCAACAGGCGTTTCCCGACCAAAAACTGAAAGATTTACTGTTACTGTTCTCTTATGATTATTTATTGATTTTGCTACTCCTACTGAACCTTCAAAAGGTCCTGTAGTAATTTTTATCGTATCTCCAACCTCAACATCAATCATAACCTCTTCAAACTTAATACCTAATGCCCTTATTTCCTCTTTTGTTAATGGCACTGGCTTAGAACCTGGTCCAACAAAACCAGTTACACCTCTTGTGTTTCTTACTACATACCAAGTGTCATCATTCATGTCCATTTTAAGCAGGACATATCCAGGAAATAACTTTTTTTGCACTTGTTTTTTAGAGCCATTTTTAAGCTCTACAACATCATGCATTGGTACAATTACTTCTTTAATTTGGTCGTGAAGTTTTCTGTTTTCAATTATTTTTTCAATGTTTGCTTTTACTTTTTTTTCATAACCTGAATAGGTATGAACAACATACCATTTAATATTATCTGACATAAAATCACCTTTTAACATTTTTTATGAGGATAATTCGAGTAAATAATTAATACCATAACGGAAAATAGTATCTAACAAGAATATTATTACCCCCAAAAACACAGATACAAATAAAACTACTGAAGTTGATTTTACAAGTGATTTTTTATCAGGCCAAACAATTTTTTTGAAATCCCCTTTAAATTCTTTCCACCAACTTCTTTTAACAGTGTTAGCGTTTCCCATTTAAAATCACTTCCCTTTTGAGATATTATTACACTACAATTATTTTGTTTCTTTGTGTATTGTGTGTGTTTTGCAGAATCTGCAATATTTTTTTGTCTCCATTCTATCTGGATGTTGTTTCTTATCTTTAGTCATATTATAATTACGTTGCTTACATTCTGTACAAGCTAGAGTAATTTTAACACGCACAACTTCCACCTCCACTTTACTTTAGTCATAAGAAAAAAAATGGCATAAAAAAAAAGCCCTCTTTTACTGCTTTATTAATATAACACAAAATCAATTACTAAGTCAAGACAAATTTTAGAATATACAATTATTATAATTTATGCTATAAGGGCGATTCTTAAATCGCCCTACTCTGTTGCAATATACTTACTTAATTCTTTCTATCTACAAAATATGATTCACCTTTATGGGTCTTACTCATTGATTTATAATATGATGTAACACTTTTTTTGTTTTGCTTAAACTGCTTAACTTCTTTTTTATATTTGCTAAGTTGTTTTTCTATTGAGTTTTTGTTTCTTTCTTCTGCAACTTGGATAGTTATACTTAGTTCTGATATTTCGTTAATAATTTTTTTGAATTCAATAATTTTATCTTTATACTGTTCTTTACTGTTAATAAGATCATGACGGACTCGTTCGTATATACCGTTAAAACCATTGTCTAATAATTCAACTTGCTTTAACAATTTTTCTTTTTCTTTTATAGTTTCTTCAAATTCAATAAGCTTAAATTCATCTTTATTTGCAATTTTTGCTTGTTTCTTGGTCTCCTTATTTAACTTAAGCAAGAGTGCTTTTTTTTGAATTAACGAATCTATTAATATTTCTATATAGCTCTCTATTTGACCCATAGCTATTCCTCTTTTCTATTCACCAGAAGCTGGTTTGTTTCCTTTTTTAGATTTTGATAGAGTCATTGCTTCTTTCCAAGTGTCTCTTAATTCCCTTAACATATCTCGTGCTTCTTCTATCATTTTTTTATCTTTATACACATTAGCCTGCATTAATCTCCAATTCATATATTCATATAATTTGTCCATATCTTCGGCAATCGGATACTGTTTGTCTAATGTAATTCTAAATTCATCAATAATATCCTGAACTTTATGCAAATAATTATTAACTATTTCTAATTTATTATATTCAAGGCTTTCAATTGCCTGATTACAAAATTTAATTGCTCCATTATACAACATAAGAACTAATTCTTGATGTGATGCTGTCATAATTGAATTGTTTTTATATTTATTATAACCACTATTTACCATTATTGCATTCCTCCTAATTGTTGCGTAAGCCAATCACTTGTAGTATTTGCCTGCTGCATAGCTTTCTCCATAGCTGTAAATTGTCGATAATATCTATCTTCTACTACAATCATACGTTCTTCTAAATCAAGTATTTTTTCTTCATAATCTAAAACTTTTTCATTCATATGCTTATCATTATAGAAAGTTAAAGCACTGCTAAGCTTTGTTGACTTCATTTGATTAGAAAAAGTTTTATCTAATTTATCACCTATTGCATTAAAAAACTCTGCAACCCCTTCTGGATTATCCTTTATAGCTTCTTTTAGTTTGTTGTTATTAGCTGAATATAATGAATCATCTTTATCTCCTTCAATATGTAAAATACCTTTTTCAGCATAATCACCTGTTACTATTCCCAGTTGTGATAAATATTGATAGTCCATGTCAGAAGTGTCCACTCCACTACTTCCAGTTAATGTATTTCTCATTGAAGTAACCAAACCAGACAAAATATTATCTCTTCTAAGTAAAGAGTTTTTTATTTTTTCTTCCCATAGTTTAATATCATTTTCTGACATAGCTTCTTTTTCTTCATTTGTTAATGGTTGATACTCTCTAGCTGAATCTGCATCAATTTTCCCATTTATATCCATAATTAATTCATTATATTTTAATACAAAGTCTTTTATGGATTCATATGTTGATTCTACATCTTGAGCTATAGTTATATTAGTTTCTCCTTCAGAATTCAGTTTGATATTCAATCCATTAACCGATACTTCATTAGAACTAGAAGTAAGTACAGTTCCATTATATTCGATATTTGCGTCTTCTCCATTAGATCCTATATTGTTTGTTCCAAACCCTAATGCATTTATTAAGTCTTCATTTCCTGTCAACTCTATTTGCTTATCATTGCCAGTTGATTTTGTTGATAAAAACATACGATTAAAATTAGAGTCATAATTAATATTTAAATCATTATCCGCCTCTTTTAATTTTTTTATTATATCTCCAAGTGTATCATTTTTGGTTATAGCAATTTCTGATTCAGTTTCTGTTGATTCTGTCTTAACAGCTAAATTGACTTCTGTTAATCCACCGAAATCAATAAGTTCTTCTGCTGTCGTAGATAATGCAATTTCTTCTCCATTCAAATCATCACCAAGAGCATCACTTGTTAAAAACGATCCTTTTGCAACTTGCGTAACATTTAGAGAATGGGATCCTTCAACTGCATCAACATCACCAGTAACTGTTGCAACACTTTCATTAGAACTTGTTACATTTTTTTGTAGGAAAGTACCCTTTGACTTTAAGTCAAAAAGCTGATTAGTATAAAAATCATAAAGCTTATTATTCATATCTTGCCATATCTCTTGCTTCCACTCTAATTTTGTCTTTTCTTTTTCAACATTTTCTACTTTCATACGTTCAGCTTTCATAAGTTCTTTAATCATACTTTCTGTATCTATACCCGATGCCAAACCTGAAAATTGAATAGACATAATCTTACCTCCTATCTCTTTTCATCTACAAACAAACCTGCAATTTCATACATTTTTGCTACCATATCTAATATTTTTTCTGATGGTATTTCACGAATAACATTATCATCTTCTGTATCAATAACTTTTACTACTATCTCTTTTGTCTCTTCATGAATGGAAAATTCTAATCGTCGATTAAATGCTTTAAATTCCTTATTAGCATGTTCTATTGCAAGTAAAACATCTTTTTCTTCAACTTTTTTCCCATTAGATTTCTCTTCAGTTTGTGTTTGTTGTGTTTGTTGTCCTATTACTTTACTTGTCTTCTCATTTTGTTCATTTGTATTATTCGGATGAATTTGTGGTGCAGTTGCTCCTTCCACTCTCATCTTTGAATCCCCCTTTATAATAAATCCTTTATTATTATATCGGCGTTTTTATATTTTTCTTTAATAATGTGAATCAAAAATCAATTGAATTACTTTATGCTTATTAAATTTATGACAACGTACAATTTCTTAAATTTTCTTCCAATAATTTTTTCCACAATTTAAAGCTTTTAGTAACTTGACTTATTCTTTTCTCTAATTGTTTATACCCCTTGTTTTCATATATAATTACAGTTTCTTTAATGTTTATATGTAAATTTTGTTTCATTTTAATTGTATCAGTATCTCCAATATATTTCAGCTCTTTTTCTAATGGTGTTAAAGCAGAATGTAGCTATCTACTTGTGTTTTTATATGCTCGAATCCTTCTTCTATTGTTTCAAGCAATTCTAAAGTTCTGTGAATAACCTCTTGAGTTGGGTCCATTAAGTTTCACCTCTTTTTATTTATAAAATAGAATTAAGTATCTTAACTACATCTTTTCTTGTCAAGTTCACAGGGTTGTTATACATTCTCCCTTCAGCAAACGCATTATCAACAATTAAAGGAATATCTTTAGAAGAAATCCCAAAAGCCGTTAGTCTCATTTCAACAACATCTTTACAAACCATATTAATCCATTTATCTATTCCACCATAATCAAAAAATAAATTATATAATTCTTTATCATTTGGGAAATTCCCTTTGTTAATTTGTCCAACTTCATTCAAAGTTATTGCAACCGCTAACCCATGTGGTATTCCATATAACATAGTTAGTGGATACGATAAGGAATGACAAGCTGTTGTTCTAGTTTTAGAAAAAGCTAATCCTGCTAAAACAGAAGCTTTGCATAGTTTTATTCTAATTGTTATATCTTGTGGATTTTCTATTGATTTTCTAAGATTTTGTATTATTATTTTTACAGCCCTATAAGCTATCTCTTGTACAATTGGTGTTGTATGCTTAGACCAATATGATTCTATACCTTGACACATAGCGTCTAATCCTGATGATAGCGTCATTTCTTTCGATAAAGAAAGAGTAAATTCTGGAACAATAATTGCAATTTTAGGCTTTAGATTTGGGGAATCTATGGAAAATTTACTGATTTTATCAACATCCCAAATTGTGGCCCATTGAGTAACTTCTGATCCAGTTCCTGAAGTAGTAGGTAACGCTATAATATCAATAAAATCTTTATTATAATTATTCTTCTTTATCCTTTGAGTAATTTTATCTATAGTATAATTTTTTTCTCCAATTGAGTGAAAAGCACTAATTCCTTTTGCTAAATCAATACTACTTCCTCCGCCAAAAGCAATTATTTTATTAATCTTATTATTTCCTATTTCCCCCAATGCTTTTATAATATCTAATTGTGTAGGATTACTATTTATTTTATTAATCCAAATCAGTTTTCCATTTAATAATCTACAATTTTTTTCTAATTCCATAATAAATGAACTTAGATCCCACCGTAATACTGATGATTTGCTCATTATCAAAACAATATTTTTAGAATTTAAATCTAAGAGATTTTGTACCATTTCCTTTTTATCTAAAAAAATAATTTCGGTGCTACAAAAAGGTTTATAGTTCATTTTTATCCCCTTCTTACTACTTATTTTCTAATATTCTTCAGGAATTAATGTAAGTATTTCTTTGATTGACATACATAATTTATCTGCTTCTTGTGCTCTATGGTTTTGTAAAATAGTTTCTGCTACTTTTTGCATCGCTGGAAACCCACTACGAGTTAATTGATTGGCATATATAACAATGTTCACACCATGTCTTGCAAATTCTTCTTCTTTTACACTATTATAAGATGTTGGAACTACTACTAAAGGTGTTATTGAATCTTTTTGCCTAAACTTCTGACAGAATTTAAATATTTCTGTTGGGTCCTTTTTTCTTGAATGAATCATTATTCCATTTGCCCCTGCACTTACATATGCAAACGCCCTAATTAATGCATCTTCCATTCCTCTTTCTAAGATTAAGCTTTCTATTCTAGCTATCAATAAAAAATCTTTAGTTTTTAATGCAGCTTTACCTGCTACTATTTTGGAACAAAAACTTTCAATACTATCTTGAGTTTGTTTAACATCAGTACCAAAAAGAGAATTTTTTTTAAGACCTGTTTTATCCTCTATAATAACAGCTGAAACACCCATTCTTTCTAAAGTTCGAATATTGTAGACAAAATGCTCTGTTAACCCACCTGTATCACCATCAACTATAATAGGTTTTGTCGTTACATCCATTATCTCATCTATTGTATGTAACCGCGTAGACATATCAATCAACTCAATATCAGGCTTCCCCTTGGAGGTAGAATCACATAAACTAGAACACCACATAGCATCGAATTGATAAGTTTTTCCATTTTGTAATACTTTAGTTTTTTCTGCAATCAACCCCGTTATGCCACTATGAGCCTCTATAACACTTACCAGTGGTTTCATTTCAAGTAATCGTTTCAATCTTCCTCGTCTTATATCTGGCATAGCTAGTTGTTCTCTTTGACTTAATTCTAGTTTTTCATATTCTTCGTTTTCAGAATAAGGAAATTCCACAAGTTCTCCACCATACTCTTTCAATATCTTTATAACTTCATCTCTAATAGGTTTTTGTAACCCTGTTTTCCAATTGTCTCCATGAACAACAAAATCTGGTTTTATTTTATTCAAATTTTCAGCGTAACTTAATGTGCTTTGAGGTACAACTTTACTTACCCCTTTTACGCTTTCAAGTATCTTAACTCTTTCTTCGTAATTTAATAGTGGAAAACGTCTATAATTAGCAACAATATCATCTGTTAGCATTCCAATAATTAACTCTCCTAATTCTGAAGCTTTTTTAATTATTGATGTATGCCCTCCATGTATAACATCTGTACTAAAACTCATATAAACTTTTTTATCACCCATATAATTACCCCCTACATTAAAATCTTTCACAACTTATTTTTAACTAATTCTAAATCTTCTGGCGTGTCAATCTCTATACATATTTTATTATTAAAGTCCAAAGGATAAATATCACATTCTTCTGACACTTTGTTAAATGCATTCTCTGCATAACAAGATACTTTTTTATTTTCACAATAGAATATTATTTCATCAAGCCATACCTTCCAGTCTAATCTATTGATTTTATATAATGGTTGTGCTGTCACTGCATTTTCAAAAAACTCAATCCCTATTTTTTTAATTTTATTGTCTTTTATAACAGCTTTAAAATCTTTTTTGGGTAAAGGATTTGTTGTACTTATTGACATGCAGCTTTTGTTATAATCTAACATTTTTTTTAGTATATCTATTTCAAAAACAAGATCACCATGCATTAATATTATATCGTCATTTAAATATTCTCTTGCCAAATATATTGAATATATGTAATTTGTTTTATAATAAATATCATTCTTAATAAAAGAATAGTTTATATTAATTTTTAACTCTTTACAATAATTGACTAATACTTTATCGAAATAACCTGTTGTCATTATTACTTTATCAATTCCACATTGACATAACTTCTTTAGTTGTCTACTAAGTATTGTTTCATCCTTACTAATATACGTCATACATTTAGGGTGATTATCTGTTATATCCCCCATTCTTTTACCCATACCAGAATTAAGTATTAATGCTCTCATCTTAATTATTCTCCTTAAGATAGTTCATAAATGCAATTTTGTTTTCTACAGGTGTATTAGTTGGCCTACCTAAATCGGTCCTTGCACCTATAGCCGCTTTTACCTCTATAAGAATTGGACCTTCTTTATCCTTTATTTGCATAAGTATATCATCTAGTTCTTCTTCAGTTTTGGCTTTATATGAAAACATATACCCACAACTTAGAGCTATTTTAGCAAAATTCATATTTCTAGCAACAGTAGGTTGTCCACCCACTGATTCATGAGATTCATTATTTATAATTAAATGAATAAAATTCTTTGGTTTCTTGTCACCTATAATTGCCATTGCCCCCATGTGCATTATAGCAGAACCGTCTCCATCTATACACCAAACTTTTTTAAAAGGTTTATTTCGTGCAACGCCTAAAGCTAAAGATGAACAATGTCCCATAGCCCCAACCATTAGAAAATCTTGTTTATGTGATAATCCTTGCTCTTCCCTTAATTCATATAATTCTCTTGATGTTTTCCCTGTTGTTGAAACTATTACATTATCTTTTGTCCTTCTAATAATTATTTTAACAATTTCTTCCCTCAATAATTTATGGTTATTTTTGTATTTAACTTCTTGATTATAGTATAATCCACCTTTTTTTACTATAAATGCAACACTTTTCCCTTCTTGAAGTAAAGATTTAAAAGAAAATATTTTATCCTTTATTTTTTGTTCTGCAGTTTTTCTATCTAGTACTATATATTGTATATTCAATATTTTCAATAATTCTAGTGTAATTGCCCCTTGAAAAACGTGCTGTGGTTCATCACATTTATTTGGCTCTCCTCTCCAACCAATTACAAAAACGCAGGGTATAGCATATACCTTATCATTAAGAAGAGATGCAACAGGGTTAATAATATTTCCTAATCCACTATTTTGCAGATAAACACAAGGTATTTTGCCAGTTGATAAGTAATGCCCCGCTGCTAAAGCTACAGCATTCCCCTCATTAGCTGTAATAATATGATTTTTTGATGTTCCATAATTATTAATCAAATAATTGCATAAAGGTTTTAATATTGAATCTGGAACTCCTGCAAAAAAATTAATATTATTTTCTTTTAACATATTTACAAATTCTTTAATCTCCATATTAGCCTCCTTATATCACCAAAACGTGAACAAGTTTAATCAAAAAATATTATAAATATATATTAATTCAACTTTTAAGTACTAATTCTTTTATTGTTTCATATATTTTTTTGCCACTAGTTCCATCTACATTTTTATATATTTTTGATGCTAATCCTTTACGGTTATTTTCCAATGGATCTTCTCCTTTAGTTAATCTTTCTATTAATTCATGCCAAGGCTCTTCTTCATTATAAAAATAGTAGAAGGTATCTTTTTCTACTACAGATCCTTTTGGCATATCTTTATCTAAAAATATTATTTTCTTTTCTGTAAGTAAAAATGCCCCTAATAATGAACCACTCCTAGCTATTAATGTATCTGCTGCATTTAGAACATATAAATAATTATCCGTCTCATCAAATATGACATTTTTATAAGTAGCATTTTCCCCTTTAATTTGATTCTCTATCAAATTATCATAATATGGCATTAGTTGAGGTATATACTTTCTTATTGCTGTTCTAGTAAGAGGATGAGGTCGCCAAATTACAGCAGTATCTTTGTTCATATTAGGTATATTAAGTATCTTTGTTATTTCCTCTATCCTTGAGAACATATCATTAACAAAATATAGACAACCAGTATCTAAAGCATATACTGTTTTCCCTTTTAATTTGTCTTTCCATTCATCTGGATATTTTCCGCTTTTTCTTAAATTATTAACCATTGAATCTATTTTGGGCGAACCTAAATTCAAAAGTTTAGATTCAGGTATTCCATCTTCAAGTGCCGCTTTTTTCAGAAAATCACTAATTAATATCACTTTATCCACATTTTTAATTCCTCGCAACATATATATTGCTTTTTTTGTATATGGGTAAAACAAAGATGGTATATGGTATGGCACATAAACAAGCATATCTGTATATTTTTTAAGGTTTGAAGTAAAGAATTGTTCATATACACGCGTAATAGTATTATATTGGTCATATATATTATGTACAAATATAATATCTGGTTTTTCTTCTTCAATATTATAGTCATTATAGTGAGAAATAGGTGTGTCTTCCGGAAATCTATCCCCTTCATATGTTGGAATTTCTTTATCTTGAGAAAGTTGATAATATGGTATAGGCACAACTTTAACTAAACAATTTTTGTCCTTTATAAATGCGTCATAAATTGTTGCCATACTATCCCACATAGTGACTTTATAAGGAAAAAAAACTACCTTTAACTTTTTACACCTCTTAAATTCTTTTAGTATTTCTTCTTTACTTTCTTTTACACCTAATTCCTTTAGTATATTAAACACTGCATCTTCATCTTGTTTATCTGCATTTTTAAATGCTTTTTTATAATATTCTATAGCTAGTTCTTTTTTTTCTGTTGACTGATATAAATATGCAAGATTATAATTCAAGTCAAAATTAGTACAATCAATGCTTAATCCTTTTTTTAATATCTTTTCAGCATGTATTATATCAGCATTCATCATTGCTATTACAGCTTTTATAGAATATATTTCAATATCTTTTTCTATTATTTTTTCATATTCCTTAACCATATCTTGTGCTTCATTTAGCAATCCTTTTTCTATTAAAACCTGAATATTTTTTTTTGAATTCTTCCATTTGCTCTTCAAAATAATTTTTCCCCTTTTCTTTATTATTTAAATACGTTTTAATAATTATACTTTCCTCAAATTTTTCCATTTCTTTTTTCCTATTTTCTTGAAGAAGTAATTGTTTTAATTCATTAAGCCCTTGATTATTTACATTATTAGTGTGAAGTACTGCTTCTTTATATTTATCTATAGCTTCATCTATTTTTTTTATCGCCTTAAGCGTTTCTGCCCATTTAATTAGTGGAAGAAAACTTCCAGAACCAAATTTAGAGATTCCTTTATTATATTCTCCAATATCTATAGCTTTTTTAAAACTAATAATAGCTTTTTTAAAATCTCTCAATTCTTTATAACTAATTCCTTGATAATAATAAATATCAGGCATCTTACTAATATATTTATCATTTATTAATGTCTTGATAAACTGATTTGTTTGTTTATATCTTTTTAACATTAACATACATTGAACCATTCTAATAATAAGATCATTATGATATGACATTCTAACTCTCTTTGTTAATTTGTGAGCTTTGATAAAGTCATCCATTGCCACATCATGCCTGTTAGCTATCATTTCCATAACTCCTTTATTATACCAATTAAAAGGTTCATCAGGATTTCTTTTAATCTCTGCATCAATTATATTTTTATTTCTTTTTTCTTTATTTTTAGATTTAAATACATTTTTACTATATCCATAATGATAAATCTTGCATATTTCATCATTTATTAATTTTCCCAAATATTTAGAACCATTAATTTTTATCTGTTCATGAATTGCCCCTTCATATAAAGGATTGGCGTTTTTATATAGTCTTACCATGCCACTTGATACAGTCATATCTCTATTTTCAAATATATTATAAATTGGTATTATATATGCCATTTTATCAGTACTCAATACTGTTTGTTCTAGTTTTTCTCTATTACAAAAGATCCTTTCATCAGCATCAAGTACTAATATATAATCTCCCTTTGCTTTCTCAATAGATTTATTTCTTGCTTTACTAAAATCATTTTCCCATTTATACTCTACTACCTTAATTTTATTCTTATCTTCGTAATCTTTTAAAATATCTATAGTATTATCAGTAGAACCAGTATCTACTATGATTGCTTCATCAACAATTTTTAGTGCTCTATCTAAACATTCCTTGATATTTTCTTCTTCATTTTTTACTATCATACACAGACTTAAAAGCAATTATAACACCTCCTTGTTTTCTATAAAAGATAAGAGAGTCTATTTACGACTCTCTATCTTAATCATTCATTTAAATTGTTTAAATTTTATCCAAGTAATTGTAATACACCTTGAGGAGCCATATTAGCCTGAGCTAACATTGCTGTAGATGCCTGTTGTAAGATGTTTTGTTTTGTTAACTCCATCATCTCTTGAGCCATATCTACGTCCCTAACTCTTGACTCTGCTGCCTGAATATTTTCTGTTGCATTATCCAAGTTTTTAATAGTATGGTCAAGTCTATTTTGGTTTGCACCTAATTTAGATCTTTCTGATGATACTTCTTTTATAGCTGTATCAATAGTGTCTATAGCTGCTGTTGCATTATCATACGTATCTACGCTATCAAATACATTATTAACTGTTAAAGCTTCAGCATCCATAGTATTAATTGTTAAATCCATAGATACTCCACAATCCGCACCAATTTGAAAATTAGCACCACTAGTTGCTAAAGTGCCATCTAAGAGTGTCTTTTCATTAAAGGTTGTAGACTCTGCAATTCTATCGATTTCATCAACTAATTCTTCTAATTCATCTTTAATAGCAGTTCTGTCATTTGTTTCATTTGTGTCATTAGCTGATTGTACTGCTAATTCTCTCATTCTTTGAAGAATAGCTTGTGTCTCATTAAGTGCTCCTTCAGCTGTCTGTATCATTGAAATACCATCTTGAGCATTTCTAGAAGCTTGATTTAAACCTCTTACCTGAGATCTCATTTTTTCACTAATAGATAAACCTGCTGCGTCATCTCCAGCTCTATTAATTCTATAACCTGAAGATAATTTTTCCATTGATTTTGAAGATGCTGTGTTAGATAATCCTAATTGACGATGAGTATTCATAGCCATTAAATTATTATTAATCCTCATAATAAATTCCTCCTTGAATTTAATTTTTTGGCATCCATGCCTTTAATAAACTAATTCTTTCGGCCGAAAAGAATTTGTCTTACTTACATATTATATATCGACTTTTTAAGCTATTACTTTATAGTTTTCTATTATTTTTTTATAATTTTTTTAACAAATCAATACTATCAAGTTGAAGTGCCTCTTCATTAGCTTGTTTAATGTCTAAATATATCTCTTTACGGTAAATAGGAATACTTTTTGGTGCATTTATCCCTATTTTTACTTGATCCCTTGTTACTTCAAGAACGGTAATTTCAATATCTTTACCTATCATTATAGATTCATTTGTTTTTCTTGATAATGCTAGCATCCTATTCACCTACCTTTTCTTTTTTTAATTCACCTATTCCTTTAGTAATATCATATCGTATATCATAATCCTCATTTTCTGTAATTACTTGTACACCTTTTCTGTTCTCTACATTCATTATTAATGGAGCTTTTAGATTTGTAGTCACCTTTTTCCCTTCATCCCGTATAACTACAATAGTTAATATAATAAAATTATCTTCATTTAATTCTCCTAAACCAGATAATAATTCATCTTCAACTTTAGGGCTATATTCAGCCTTTACTATGAGTGGATTAATAACAGGTAGTGCTATATCTTTTTCTTCAACTGATTGAAGCCAAGATATGATAGGTCGATTATCTTCGCTATCATATATAATAGTATATTTTTTAAACTCTTCTAATCCTAATAAACCATCTTCAAATGTAATAATTTTTTCTTCATCTATTTCAATTGTTCCAAAGCATTTTGTTTCTATAACCATTAAAATACCTCCTCTATTAAATATAGTCATTTTTTAGTATTAAAACCACTAAACATCAAGTAACGACAACTATAGACGTTTTAGTGGTTATTTTTATCTGATAAAGTCTAATAATGAAGGTTTCATAATGCTAGCTGAAGACATTAATGATGCATTATAAACTGTTTCATAGCTTTTCATATCAACAACAACTTCAGATATATCAACATCTTCATTTTGTGACATTAAGTCTGTAAAATTAAGGTCATCATTTTCTAATCTATTATCAGTTAGTTCTAGGCGATTCATTCGACTTCCTAAGTCAGCAGTTGCTCCTACTATGTTTTTTATATGCTTATCTGCTTTACTAATCATAGCTTCAAATTTTTTGCCTAACTCATCTTCCAATAATGTTTGTTTATCGGATTCATCATTAGGTATATTTTTAGTTTCTTTAATAAGTTCATCAATATCTCTAACCAAATCATTTGTTATAACATTTTTCCCTAAAGAATTTACTTCAATATCTTGATTATAGCTAACTTGATACTCTATTTTATCATTAGTATTTGCATAATTTACCCAAGTTGTATTATCAAGAGGGTCAACTTTATGTACTGTTTCAAAGTAATGCACAGGATTTAGATCATTTTTGTTAAACCCACTTTTGTCATATGTAAATGAAAAGTCGGGATTAACATTATTAACATCGTTTTCATTAAATATTAGTTCTCCTGTGTCTTGCAAAAAGTTAACTTCTCCAGCTAATGGCTGATATGAATCAACATCTGTTGAATTTATAGTGTTAATATTTAAATCAGCTCCTCCATTCGTAGGTATGCTATTAATCGGTGGATCTGCATCTTGAAGATTATCATAAGCCAATCTTACTCTATATGCCTCCATTTGAGCTGGGGGTGTCCCATCTTGAATATAAGTCATTTCTTCAATATCTTCACTAGAAAATTCTTCTTTTATTTGATATGTCTCTGTATTTTCATTATTAAAAATCAAAGACGTATCTGTTTTATATCCAGTAAACACAAATCTACCAGCATAATTAACATTACCTTCTTGTTGTATCTGTGACTTTAATTGTTCTAATTCAGAGACTATTTTTTCCCTTTCCCCTGTCCCTAATGTATCTGAACTTGCTTGTACACTTAAATCCCTTATTCTCTTCATAACATCCGTTATATTAGTTAGTGCTTGTTCAGTTACTCCCATCCAAGACAATGCATCATTAATATTTGACCTATACTGGTCTATTTCCCTTAAGTTTGTTCTTAGTTTTATAGCCCTAACTGCTACAATTGGATCTTCCGAAGGTTTTTGTATCTTCTTACCTGTTGCCATTTGTTGTTCTAATCGGCTTAATTGAGATTTGTTTTTATTTAAGCCCATTAGTATATTATTTCTCATCATACTATTTGTTATTCTCATAAAACAACCCTCCTATACACCCATTCCATTAATTGTTACATCATATATTTCATCCATAACACCTATCATTTTGGCTGCTAAATTATACGCATGTTGAAATTTCAACATATTAGCTGTTTCTTCATTTAAATCCACACCTGAAAAGGATAATCTTTGATTTTCAATTGTTAGCAACATATTTTCTTGCCCTTCTTTAAAATTGGTAGCTTGTTTAGCATCAATCCCTAATTCACTAATAAGAGCTTGCATGTAACTTTCTGGTTTTCCTTTGTCAAACATATCAAGGTCATTTTTAAGATTTAATAAATCAAGCACCAAATCATTACTATCTAAGCCTGCAGAAATATCATATGTTGTAGCAATATTTGATATATCATCTATAATTCTACTATCCAGCGTAAAGTTGTTAGCTGTTATTTGATTATAGGATAAGGCATCATTTTCGTCTAAAGGTGGGGACCCATTATACCCTTCATATGAAAACAGTACTTGATCTGTATTCCCATTTAAATCTTCACCTTGTTTATGTATTCCATTTACGTTTTTTGCAAAGGTTCTAACAAATTCATTTATTCTGTTGATATAATAAGGTACGCCCTTATAATCCATAGAATTACCAATTTCAACATTCGATGCCCCAGCCGGTACTGTAGCTGGGTCAACTTCAAATTCAATACGGTTATTAACATCATCATAAATGTAATTTGTATATTCTACTAATACATTATCCACCATAATCTCCCCACTTGTTGGTATATCTAATCTATTAATATCTTCAACTATAAGTGGATTCCCTGTACTAGCTACTTGTCCTTTGAAATTTTCTTCATTATTCCCATCTCTCATATCTAAAAGCCCTTTTAATTCTCCCCCAAGCTTGTTATCATCTAGGTAAAACTGTTGTCCTGACTCCCAATATATATCATATAAATCAGGCTCGTCTTCTGGATTATATAATGTGTCTCTAGGGCTTAATTCTAAATAATTAGCTTTATTACCATCTACTAAAACTTGTCCATTAATTGTAACTGCAAATCTTTTCGTATTATTCCCTTGATCAACTTCATTTGTTTTTACATTTACTACTTTAGATAATTGATCAATTAATACTGCTCTTTCATCTCTTAAATCATTTGCTTTTGATCCATCCAGCTCTAAATTTGCAATTTGTCCATTTATACTACCGAGCTGATTAGCTATAAAATTAATTTCTTCAACTTTTGATTTAACTGAAAAATTAAGGTCTCTTTGCATATTTCTCAATTGTTCATCCATGCTATTAAAAAAAGATACGAAACTAATGGCAGAATCTTTAAATGTAGATCTATAAGCTTCATCACCTGCATTAGTAGATAGTCTTTGTAATTGTTCAAACATACGATTAAATTCTACACTAAAACCAGCATCTGTTGGTTCTTTAAATATCGTTTCTAACTGTTTCATCTGTTCATCTTTAACTTGATATTCCCCAAAATGTTGTATCGTATTCCAATACTTCACATCAAAATACTGATTTCTCATTTGATCAATACTAACAACCTCTGACCCTGTTCCTATCATTCCTTTTTCTGAATATGCAGGCAATGGTCTAGTAGCTTTTTGTTCTGCTACTTGTCTTGAATAACCTTCTGTTTCAGCGTTTGTTATATTATGATTTGTAACATCTAATGAGGTTCTTGAAGAATATAGCCCTTGAGTTGCTACATTTAACCCAAAAAACGATGATCTCATACTAATGCCTCCTTACATTTCTTAAGTGCTATTCTGCTTTATCTTCCTACTATTCCTAATCTAGAAATAACATGTTCTAACATATCGTCAACTGTATTTATTACTTTTGCAGATGCGTTATAAGCATGTTGATATTTCATCATATTTCCTAATTCTTCATCATTTGAAACACCCATTAATTTACTTCTTTGATTATCTATTTGGTTCACCATTGTCTTTTGATTAGTTTGCATTTTATTTGCTAAATTACCTTCATGCCCCAGTCCTGATACAAACGCTGAGTAATACTCTGTATAATTAACTATTGAAGAACCCCCTGGTTCAATAGATGAAAAAGGTGCTTTCCATTTTTCAATAATATCTTCAACTATTGAGTTGTCTCCAATATCTGTAGGTGTTTTGCTTAAAGCAATTTTATCATAATCCTTTAAAATCTCAGGATTAATAACTATGTTCCCTGCTGAATATAATGTATATACATCATTAGAATCCTCTTCTATGTATTCCCCTGTTGCATCATATCTATCATAATGCTCTCTTTTAAAAAGTTCTGTTCCTCTACTACCATCTATTCCATATGGCGCACTTCCAGTATCCAGTTGAATTGATCCTGTTGTTGTGTTTGGAGCTAATGTATCATTTATTAATGTTGCAATCCCATGAATAAGATTATCAAACTGAGCTTGTGCATTCATTATCATAGAAGATTTTATATTTTCTTCATAATGAGCTTGATTTTCCATATCGGTATAATTTGCAGTTCTTGTACCTCTTGCTAAAAGCAACCCTTTTAAAGAACCAATATCATTATCATTCTCTGAGGAAATGGATTTGCTAAAATTAAACACATCATGCCCATATTCTTCCCAAACTGGCTTAACCAAAGGACTATTTGGCTCAGCTTGCTCAAGTGTCATTTTAGATACTCTATTTTCATCAACAAATCCTAGCCCTTCTACTAATACAGAAACTCTTCCTGCGTTATCTTCTTTATATGATATATCAACAAGATGCGCCAAACGATCAAGTGAATTATTCCTTTCATCTCTCAAATCATTAGCACGATCCCCAAACGCTTCATATCGACTTATTTTCTCATTCAAAGTTACAATATCTTCACCTATTTGATTAATTTCATCTACTGTATCTTTTATTTGTTGATTTAAATTTAACTGATAATCATTAATTTGATCACTTATAAGATTAGCTCTATCTATAAGCATAACAGCACTTTGTACAAATGTACCTCTAGTTTCTAATCCTTCTGGTTGTTTTGATAACTCATTAAGAGAATTCCAAAAAGAATTTAGAACTTCAGAAAAACTCTCTCCTTCTATCTCCCCAAAGATTGTTTCTAACTCTTGAATTGCTTCATATTTAGAAAGATAATATCCTTGACGTCCTGTTTCATTTCTAAACGCTTCATCTAAAAACTGATCTCTTACTTGTCTTATTGCTTGAATATCTGTTCCAAGTCCTAATTGAAAATTATTACCTACATTTGTATATGAACTATCTTTAAATAGTGCTTGTTGTCTAACATAACCAGGGGTATCAACATTTGATAAATTATGGGCTGTAACATTAAGCGCCCTTTGATTAGCGTCTAACCCTGAAATAGCTCTTGATAAACTGCTAACTGAAGCCATCCTATCACCTCAACTCAAATACTTTTTATTGCTTAGCATCAAACATGCTTGTATGGTTATTAGCTTGTGAAGATGTTCCCTTGTTTTCATACCCTGCTGTTTCTGGAACATTTCTACTACTTCTAATTGCATTTACAGTAAAATCTATAAAATCAAGGGATTGTTGAATTAATACCTTGTTTTGTTCATTCTTTTCTTTTAGTTGACTCAAATTTGATCTTAGTTCCTCATTAATTTTATACAATTTTTCTTTTTCCTTTAATTGACTATCTAACATATCTATCAAATTCAACAAAGTAAGTTCTTCTGGTTTTTTATTTATAACTATTCCAATATCATTAATCAATTCTTCTCTTTTTTTATCTAAACGAAAAACTCGCCCAGCCAATGTTTGTTCTTCATTAGTTAGCTTCTGTAGGCTGGGCACATCCCCATTGATAATTACATCTGTTTTCTTAGTGGATATTTTTAAAAGTTCTTTATAACAATCTAATTCTTCTAAAAGTGTTTCTGTTAAATCTTCAATTAAACTGGCCATTTTATACCTCCTTCTTTAATTCGGAGAGTTGTAATATAATATATTTCTTAATACTTACAGTAATAATTAAAACCTTATTTAGAGCCTAATATTTTGTTAACTAGCTTTTCTACTACTTCTTCTGAATTAACCTTATATTCTCCCGATTCCATCTGTTGTTTTAATTTTATAACTTTATCCATTCTAATATCTGGAGCTTTGTCAACTGCCTTTTTAGCAATTTGTAATTCTTTACCGAACTGAGAAATATTTAACGAGTCTTTTTCTTTTGAAGCATTGTAGTTCTTTATTGATTTTTTACCATTGCTTTTATAGACAGAATTTACTTTGTTAACTTGATTAATCCTCATTCTAATCACCACCTTATTATTATTTTCAACTGTAGCAACACTTAATTTGATTCCTACTTTCTATATTATTTATCGGTATAGATAATAAAATACTTAAGTTTCTTTTATTCAAATTAGTAAAGGGTATATAAGTTGTGCTACTTATATACCCTTAAGATTCTAAAATCTATCTTTATTAAGATAACGCATTCTACTTTTTGTATCTTTTTTAAATGTTTCTTTTTTTGGCTCTTCTTTTGGATAAACACTTCCTAGATTATGAGCAATATCATCTTTGCATTTATTACAAAAACGACCAGTTTTAATAGATGTTCCACATCGCTCACATTCTATACCAATAGATGAATCTTGCGAAAAAGCAAGTCTTTCCTCTCTTATCCATTGTCGTATTTGATTAATATTCACTTCAGTTTCTTCTGCTACTTCATAAATCTGAGCTTGTGGATTATCCTTAATATATGCCTTTACTTCTTGAAACTTGTTTTCAAGTTCATCTTTGCATTTTGGACAAATAGGAACACCAGCTATATAATTAAAGATTTTCCCACAAGATTTACAATTACGAACATCCATAAAACAACCTCCTTTTGAATTACGAAACCAGCAACAGCCTATCTAATATCCTTTTCCAATACAAAGACTTATAAAATACACTTGGATATCATCATTATGTATATTCTTTTTTAAAGCTCTTGCACAAGCATTTATTGTACTTCCTGTAGTATATATATCGTCAACCAATAGAATTTTCTTAAACGAATATCTATTATTCTTTAGTGAGATAGCATTTCTTAGATTTTTAATTCTTTGTTCATCATTTAAGCCTTTTTGCGCTTTTGTATCTCGCACTCTTTCTAAGCAACATTCAACTTTGATATCTAACATCTTACCAATTTCTTTTGCCAATACTTCTGATTGATTGTATCCTCTTTTTTTCTTTTTCTTATAATATAAAGGAATAGGTATTATTACATCAATTTTATACTGAATTAAAATTGATTTAAAATGATTAACTATTTCTTTCGCAAATAATTTACCATACTCCTTTTTATTATTATATTTAAATGCATAAATAGCTTCTTTTAAAGGTTCCTGATACAAACATAAAGACCATCCTTTATTATAAACGTGTGCTTTTTTGCTACAATCAAAACACAAAATATTTTCTTCATGATCTATAATTTTACTGCACTTTTCACAACGTGGCCCTTCAATTATTGGTATTGCTTCTCTACAATTTTTACATATTCTTTTTTCACTATACCAAGGAATAATCTCTTTACATATTGGACATATTGGTGGATAAACAAAATCAATTATACTCTCTATAATGTTCATAATATCCCCATCAAACCCCTTCAATAACATCAAATATTTCTCTAATTCTTATCTTTAAACTTGAATATCTATTTATTTCTCTTTCATTCTGTATCATATTTTGAATAGTTGTATCATTCCCTATGATTACTACATATTGTTTTGCTCGTGTAATGGCAGTATACAAAAGATTTCTATTCATTAAAAGACTGGGGCCATTTAGTATAGGCATTATAACCACAGGGTATTCTGATCCTTGACTTTTGTGAATTGTTACAGCGTATGCTAATTCTAATTCATCTAATTGATTAAATTCATAATAAACTATTTTCCCATCGTCAAAAATAATTTTCACTTTTTCAGTAAGATGATTAATATTTTCTATTACTCCGATATCTCCATTATAAACGCCTGTACCTTCATTAGTTGTATAGCCATGTTTATTTTTTATTTCCCAAACTAATTGATAGTTGTTTTTAATCTGCATAACTTTATCACCTTCTCTAAACATTGTAAATCTGTATAATTTTTCTTGCTTAGACTTGTTTGAAGGATTTACTATTTTTTGAACAACTGAGTTTAACTGTTCAACGCCAAGAGCTCCTTTTCTCATAGGGGTCAATATTTGCAAGCCATCAAAAACCTTATGTCCTGTAAATTTTGGTAGCCTATTTTTAATTAATGATATTAATTCCTCTATTATTGGTTCTATTGATAATCTCTTGATAAAGAAGAAATCTTTACTACGATTATTTAAATCAATATATTTACCCTCGTTAATCTTATGAGCATTCATTATAATATGACTTTGATGTGCTTGTCTAAATATACGTGTCAATTTAACAACTTTTAATTTATTGGAAGTTATCAAGTCTTTTAAAACATTACCTGGTCCCACCGAAGGCAACTGATCTACATCACCAACCATTATCAATCTTGTTCCAGGCGCAATAGCTTTTAATAAGTGATGCATAATTACAACATCTACCATGGACATCTCATCAACAATAACAACATCAGCTTCAAGAGGATTATCTTCATTTTTTTCAAAAACAAGCTTAGAGTTTTCCTCATCACTTAAATAACTAATTTCCAGTAATCTATGTATCGTTTGTGATTCAACTCCTGTTGCTTCTGTCATTCTTTTTGCCGCTCTTCCTGTTGGTGCAGCTAATAATATATCTAAACCTTCTATATTAAAACATTCAATTATTGCATTTATAGTTGTTGTTTTTCCTGTTCCAGGCCCACCAGTAATAATTAAAATACTATTATACAAGGCTTCTTTTACTGCTTCTTTTTGTATATAATCTAAATTTATTTGAATTATTTTCTCTATTTTATCAAGTTTTTCATCTATATGTTTTTCATTTATGTCATATGCCATCGTAAGATCGTATATTTTTCTAGCTATCGATAATTCCATAAAATAATATGCTTTGCTATAAACCAAAACTTCTTCTTGATATGTTTTTTGTATAACATTTTGATTAACTTGCATTTCTATCAAGGCATGTTCTATTATTTCTAATGGTACATCTAGTAATTCTTTAACTTTTTTTAATAAATTATCTTTTGGTAAAAATATATGCCCATCTACAGCTGCTTGAATCAATATATATTCAATTCCTGATTTGATTCTAAAATCAGATGTTGGAGTGATCCCAATCTTATGAGCTATATCATCAGACATCTTAAATCCTATCCCATTAATATCTTCTGCAAGCTTATATGGATTTGTCTTAATAAGTTGATATAATCCTTCTTTATACTTTTGATATATTTTTACAGCATAGGTGGTACTAATTCCATACTCTTGAAGAAAAATCATTGCTTGTCTCATTTCTTTTTTTTCATCAAATAATTCAGCAATTGATCTAGCTTTTTTTTCACTTATTCCCTTAATTTCTACTAGCCTTTCAGGTTCCTCATCAATAATACGGAATGTATCAAGCTTAAATCTTTTTACAATTTTTTTTGCTAAGGAAGGTCCTACTCCTTTAATTAATCCAGAACCTAAGTACCTCTCTATTGCTATAATATTTTTTGGCATTGTGATTTTGTAATTACGAATATTATATTGCTCACCGTAAGTGGGATGATGTGTTCCCTCAACTTCTGCTTCTAAATATTCACCTTTATTAAGTTGTCCAAAGAAACCTATACAAGTTTTTTCTTTACCTTCATCTACAAGAGTTAAAACTGTATAGCCATTTTCTTTATTATTAAAAATTATTTCCTCTATATATCCTTCTATCTTTTGCATCATTACTCCCACCTAATGCTTTCATTTTTATCTATTGTAGCATAAATAACAAAGATTCTGTAGATATACACAAAATTCATTCATGATAATAAAAAAATTACTGTTTCAGTGGTTTCGAACAATCCTATAACAATTAAAAAACGACCAGCAAAACTATACTGTTTTTTCTGATCACTTTTTAAACTCTAATCTTTTTATTTTATACCTACAGCCTTTTTTAAGACATCAACTTTATCCGTTTTTTCCCAAGGAAGATCTATATCTGTGCGCCCAAAATGCCCGTAAGCAGCGGTCTGTTTATAAATAGGTGCTCTCAACTTAAGATCTTTAATAATTGCAGCTGGCCTTAAATCAAAGTTATTATTAATTATTTCTGTTATTTTCTCATCTTTAATAATACCTGTTCCATGGGTATTAACTAATACTGATACTGGTTTTGCAATACCTATAGCATATGCTAATTCTATTTCACATCTTGTTGCAAGCCCTGCTGCCACAATGTTTTTTGCAACATAACGTGCTGCATATGCCGCTGATCTATCTACTTTGGTAGGATCTTTACCAGAAAAAGCTCCTCCTCCATGGCTTGCATAGCCACCATAAGTATCTACGATTATTTTTCTGCCTGTTAATCCAGCATCTCCTTGTGGCCCGCCAATAACAAATCTACCTGTTGGATTTACGAAGTAATTAGTATTTTCATCTAATAGGTCAGCCGGAATAACTTCTTTAATAACATGTTCTATAATATCTTTTTCAATTATCCCTTGTTCAACTTCTGGATCATGTTGAGTGGAAACAACAACTGTCTCTATTCGCATTGGCTTATCATCTTCGTATTCTACTGTTACTTGGGCCTTTCCATCAGGCCTAAGATAATCCAAAGTTCCGTTTTTTCTTACTTCAGTTAATCTTTTAGTTAACTTGTGGGCTAAAGAAATTGGCATAGGCATTAGCTCAGGTGTTTCGTCACAAGCAAATCCAAACATCATTCCTTGATCCCCTGCACCTATAGCTTGAATTTCTTTTTCAGACAACTCTCCTTTTTTAGCCTCTAAGGCTTTATCTACTCCCATTGCTATATCTGAAGATTGTTCATCTAAAGAAACTAAAACAGCACAAGTATCACCATCAAATCCATACTTAGCTCTATCATATCCTATATCTTTTATAGTACTCCTTGCTATTTTTGTAATATCAACATAACAAGTTGTTGATATTTCTCCAATAATCAATATCAATCCCGTTGATACAGCTGTTTCACAAGCAACTCTTGCATTTGGGTCTTTTGCAAAAATGTCATCTAAAATAGCATCAGAAATTTGATCACAAACTTTATCTGGATGCCCTTCTGTTACTGATTCAGATGTAAATAATCTCTTTGCCATTTCCATTCCTCCTTTGTATATAATTATTCTATCTACTTCACTTATTAAAACTGATCTTTTCTTATGAAGACAAGTTAATATCATTATAGTATTATACATCATACATAAAACTATGTCATTACTATTTTTACTAAAAAACATACTTTTCATAATTTACTAAACCCTTATCATTAATGTAATTCATTCAATATTTCTTTAACTGGGTTTAAAAAAAAGAGCAAAGAATGTGCTACTTTTCTTTCGCCTTTATAAGATGGTCTATTAATTACCTCATTTTGGACTACCATAGTAGATGATGCTCCACCATCTAAATAAACAGCATTATAACTTCCAGCATCTAACATTATTTCTGCTGCTTCATATCCTGAAACACCTATACTATACCCCGGCTGTCTACCATCAATAACTTTTATTATTACTTTATCATCCTTAGTTACTCCAAATAATGTTCTAGGTGATGAATAATTTGTATATCCTAAAAAATCTTCTTTGCTTTTAGATATATTTTCCCCATCTTTAACAATCCATCCTCCGGATTGAAAACCTTCTACTATATTATATGAAGGAGATGTTTTAGTACTAAATGAAACTTTTTTTCCTACCTTCTCATTTTCCTCTACCATATCTACACCTGAAATAACCTGAGATAATACATAATCATAATTTATAATTGGTACAGGTTCATTAGTAAAAACTACATCTTTTATCTTATTATCCTTAATTAAATAGTTTATACTATGTCTAGTTATTCTTGTATCATTACCATATTCAGGAGTGTATAATATCCATTCTTTATAATAAGCTACTCTATTTATACCATTTATATACAACTCTTCTTCCTTTATTTTTACTTTTTCAATAGTTTCTATATTATCAATAAACACATCTTTTTCTTCATTTATTCCTACAGTAGGAGTTATTATATTGGAAAAGCTCAACCATTCACCATCTGTAACAAGTCCACCAATATGTTGGCCATAATGATCGTAAAAAATACCATTAACTGCAGCTATTGCATCAAACCGTTTACTCATACTACTTGTAGTCTCAAAACCATAAACTTTATCAAAAGATAGTGAATTTTTTAATTCTATTTCTGAAGCTTTCATATTTATTGTTAATGTATGAATGACTTGTTCCTTATTATTAATTTGCATCTCTTCTTTTGTATACTGAATTGGAACTGGTTTTAAAACTAATTCAGCAATAACAATCATATTAAGTATATATTTTATAATCATAATACACCTCAATTTACAAAACATTAATTCCACACACACCCAATATTTGTTATTGCTAAACAAATACTCTTATCTAATTAAACTTACCCAATTGGTTCAAATTACTAAGTTACAATTGTTTTGAAGGTGTGGCATTAATTTTAATTAAGAAAACCCTGTAAAGAATTATTACAGGGTAATATAAGTTTTTCTTTTTATTCGTTTGATAATTGCTTATATAACTTGCTAGCTAGTCCTAAGCCTTGACCCTTTGCAGCTTCCTTAGCGTATTCTTCATAAAGCATATCTTTAAAAATCTTCTCACCTTGTGATTCTTTTATAAGTCCTGATTCCGGAACAGTCTTTCTCATCTCTTTTAACATTTGATTTATAAAGTAAGACTCAAACTGTTCACAAGCATCTTTCAATTCTTTATTATCTTTTGGAGTGTTTTTTAATTTATGCTCTAACTGATTTTGATTCATTGTATTTTCGTAATATGTATCTAGTTTCAAAATTACTCACCTACTAACGTTTTAATTGATTAACTTGTGCCAACATATCGTCCGAAGTTTGTATCGATTTTGAACTAACTTCATAAGCTCTTTGTGATACAATCATATCAACCATCTCTTCAACCACTTGAACATTAGAAACTTCCAAATTTTTACTAAGTATAGTGCTATTTACTAAATCATCGTCTTCTCCTTCTAAAAGAGGCTCTCCTGATGCAGAAGTTCTCCTTAGTAAGTTATCCCCAACTTTTTCCAATCCTATAGGATTATTAAATTGATTAATTCTAAATGATATATCTAATTCCTCAACTTCATTATCTTCATTGATATATCTAAATGCTCCATCTCTACCAATTTCGAGCTTACTAAGGTCAATGTTATCATCTAACTCTATAGGTTCCCCTTCTGAATCTAAAATAGGATACCCATCAGATGTTACTAACATTATGCTATCTTCAGATACTGATAACTTAAAACTACCATCTCTCGTATAATGTTCTTCGTTATTAGGCCCTAAAACTGTAAAGAATCCTTTTCCATCAATTGCAAAATCAAAATCATTTTCTGTATTTTCTATAGTTCCTTGTGTAAAGTTAATACTTGTAGCAACTGGCCTTACTCCATGTCCTACTTGTAATGGAACTGGTTTCCCTTCGCCATTTTCATTAACACCAGCTTTTACCATCGTATCATAAAGCAAAGACTTAAATTCTACCCGTTCTTTTTTATAACCTACAGTATTAACATTAGCTAAATTATTTGAAATTGTATCTACCTTAAGTTGTTGTGACGTCATTCCCGATGCTGCACTCCATAATGAACGCATCATATTAAACCACCTCCAATTATAGCCTTGCTATATCATTAACAGCTTTCCCTAAAGTTTCATCCTGTGTTTGAACAACTTTTTGATTAGATTCAAAACTTCTCATCACATTAATCATATCGACCATTTCTCTAATAGAATTAACATTAGATTCTTCTAAAAATCCTTGGAGAACTTGTCCTTCAAATTCCATAGGTTCTACATCCTCCTCTATAGAATAAAGATTGTCCCCAATTTTTCTTGCATCTTCTTTATCAAAATTTACAATATTGATAGTGTCTATATGCTCGTCATTAAGAAATACTTGTCCTTTTTCATTTATTCTAACATCACCTTTATCTAAGACTATTTCTCCATTTTGCCCCATAACGTTAAAACCATCTTTTGTCATTAGTTCTCCCTCTTTTGATAACACAAAAGAACCATCTCTTGTGTATCTATTGTCAAAATTACCTTCTTCATCAGTAATGCCAATATTAATAAATCCTTCCCCTTGTAAAGCAATATTAAAAGGATCATTAGTCTGTATAAAAGACCCCTGATTAAAATCTGTATAAACTTCCCCTAACTTAACACCTAAGTTCATATTCCCAATTGGAGCATTTGGGAGTTTTGAATCATTTACTTTTAATGTTAATACATCTTCAAAAGATTGAACCACTACTCCATCTTTTTTAAAACCTGTTGTATTAACATTAGCTAGATTATTTGATATAATATCCATCCTTTGCTGCTGGTTAATCATCCCTGTTGCTGCTGTATATAAGCCTTTAATCATATTGCTTCACTCCCTCTTTTAATAGGATTAATCTTAGCTATTCTTTGTTCCATGAGCTAAAAACTCAACATATTTTCCAGTTCCAATAGCCACACAGGTTAGTGGGTCATCAGCTGTTAATACATTTATGCCTGTCTTTTGTTCAATTAATTGATCAAGCCCTTGTAATAAACTTCCTCCGCCTGTCATAACTATACCTCTGTCAGCTATATCAGACGTAAGTTCTGGTGGTGTCTTCTCAAGAACACTATGCACCGCTTCAACTATTTGAGAAGTTACTTCTTTTAAAGCTTCTTCTGTTTCTTCAGAAGAAACTGTAATAGTTTTTGGCAATCCAGTTATAAGATTACGTCCCCTAACATCCATCGTTAGTTCTTCAGGCCTTTTAAATGCAGTTCCTATCTTCACTTTAATATCTTCAGCAGTTCTTTCTCCGATAAGAAGATTGTGTTTCTTCCTCATATATCTAACAATTGCTTCATCAAAGTTATCCCCAGCTATTTTTATTGATGTACTAACTACCGTACCTCCTAAAGAAATAACTGCTATGTCTGTTGTTCCGCCCCCTATATCTACGACCATGCTGCCGCAAGCTTTTGTTATATCTATCCCTGAACCAATTGCAGCTGCAATTGGTTCTTCAATAATTTCTACTCTTCTTGCACCTGCTTGATAAGTAGCATCTTCAACAGCCCTTTTTTCAACTTCTGTCACACCGCTAGGCACACAAACACTAATACGAGGCTTTCTAAGTAATCTCTTGCCAACAGCTTTAGCAATAAAATATTTTAACATTTTTTCTGTAACTGTATAATCGGAAATAACACCTTGTCTCAAAGGTCTTATTGCTACAATATTACCTGGCGTTCTACCTAACATATTTCGAGCCTCACTACCTACTGCCAAAATTTCACCCGTGTCTCTATCTTTTGCAACTACAGATGGTTCTTTTAATACTACACCTTTTCCTTTAACGTATACCAGTACACTAGCTGTACCAAGATCAATTCCAATATCTGTTCCGAACATTCATTGTACCCCTTCCAAATTTATTAGTTTAACTGAAAGATAAATATTCAACTGTTCATCGAACTATTCTTTCATTATGCAACATTTATTCGCTAAAGCGAATTATTTTAAGTTTATATGCTATTCGTTTCCTTAGCATAGACTTATTTTGACTAACTATGTTAGTATCGTTTATTAATTCTGCATAATAATTATGTCTTATTCTTATTATATACAATTTATAACTTTTTTTAAAGATAATTATTGAGAAGTTTCAAAGAAATTCATCCTTTACTTTCTATTATTATCATTATACATTTCTTTAGTCAAAAATGTTTGTTTAAAAATTCTTGTTTAAGGTAAAAGCAACCAATTCTTAATTGGTTGCTTTCCTATTACATATTAATATAATTGTGTTTTTGTATTTTGGGTTAGGTGAAGATATTTCTCTCGAGTAGCTAAACCACCACGAATATGCCTTTCAGATTTATTAACATCAAGGACTTTCCTTGCTTCAATAGCTAATTTTGGATTAATTTGAGTTAACCGCTCCGTTACGTCTTTATGTACTGTCGACTTGCTAATTCCAAATTTTTTAGCTGTTTGTCTGACAGTTGCATTTGCCTCAATTATATAATTAGCTATATCAATCGCCCTTTTTTCTATGTATTCTTTCAACCTAAGTCCCCCTCTAAAGTTCCGCTTAGTTATATATATGGAATAACAAATAAAAATATGAATAATCTATCGATTGATAAATAATTAACAATTAAGTCTTTTCTTCTTTTATAAGTATTGTTCATCTTTTTCATTACTAAATTTACAAAACTTACTTAAAGTATTATCTCATTGATTTATACTCTTACCTCATTTATAATAAATGAGTATTATGACTTTGATAACTTTATAACAATCTTTTAAGGAGGATATTTTATGAAAAAAATATTTATAACTTTATTAGTAGTAATATTAACATTTGGATTGTTTGCTGGTTGTGGCAAAAAAGACGATGAACAAACACCAGCTAACAATAATGAAACTTCAAATTCAGAAACATCTCTACCTTCTGAGTATGAAGATGGTATTTACTTTGCAACTGAAGAAGATTTTAGCGACTCCGGATGGAAATATGCTGTAACTATTGAAGTTGAAAATGGAGAATTTGTTTCAGTTGACTGGAATGGCGCTAACAAAAATGGTGGTAAGGATAAGAAAACATCTTCAGCAGATGGAGATTATGGAATGGTAGAAAAAGGCGGAGCTCAAGCTGAATGGCATGAACAAGCTGAAAAAACGGAAGCATATTTGCTTGAAACACAAGATCCTACTGCAATAAGCTATACTTCTGATGAAGGTCATACAGATGATATTGCTGGAGTTTCAATTCATGTTGTTGAATTTTATAATTTAGTAGAAAAAGCTTTAAGTAATGGTCCAGTAGAAGTTGGACACTGGCAAGATGGAACTTTTTATGCAGAAGAAGATGATTTTAATAAAGGTTATAAATACACTGTATCTCTTACAGTAATTAATGGTAACATTGTAGCAGCAAACTGGGATGCTATATCAGAAGAAGACGAAAAAACCAAAAAACAAGCCTCAATAGATGGAGAATATGGAATGGATGATGCTCCACAAGGTCCTTGGTTTGAGCAAGCTGCTGCTGTAGAAGCATATTTGTTAGAAACACAAGATCCAACTGCTGTAACATTAGATGAAGATGGTAACAGCGATGATATTGCAGGTGCTTCAATAACAGTATCTACATTCTTTGAATTAGCTGATGAAGCTTTACAAGCTAGATAAATCCATCCTAATATAACAGTAAAATAACAGCAAAAGAAAGGCTATATGCCTTTCTTTTGTTTTGTGTAAATAAACTAATAATTAAAGAAAATTTAGCAGACAAACAAATATATAAAACGTTCAGGTTTAATATTTCACTTTTTATATTGATTTATATCTTTTAACATAAACTCAGAATTTTTTAAGTCAAATACTTCTTCTGCTCCGTTTGTTAAATATACATCATTTTCCTTTGTTATAAAAATAGCATCCACGTCTTCTTCATCTTCAACAAATTCATAACCATCTATTAACCCCATTGAAAAAACAGCTGTAGATAATCCATCACCATCAACTGAATACTTTGAAAGAATAGTAACACTAGCCAACTCATTATCAAAAGGGTATCCTGTTCTTGGATCTAAAATATGGTGATATTTTATCCCGTTTTTTTCTAAATAACGTTCATATATACCTGATGTAACTATACTCAAATCTTGACATTCAATCACGCCAAATTCCTTACCTCTTTCTTCAATAGGGTTCTGCAAGCCTATTTTCCAAATAGAACCATCCGGTTTAGTACCAACTGTTACAATATTTCCTCCTAAATTTATTATTCCACTTTCTATTTTATTTTCTTCCATGTAATCAACTAATCTATCCGCTACATACCCTTTTGCTATTCCACCCAAATCAATTATCATACCTTTATCCATCAAAAATACTTCTTCCGTTTCTTTATTAATATTTATTCTATTATAATCAATTAAAGGAAGTACATCTTCAAGTTCACTTTTTAAAGGCACCTTTGCAGAATCATCTCCTATATTCCACAATTTAACCAAAGGACCAATGGTTACATCAAACTTCCCTTCTGATAAACTTGAATATTCTTTTGCCAATAGCAAAAGATCTAAGGTGTCTTCTGATACAACAACTTTATTATTCCCAGATTCTTGATTTATTTTAGATACTTCACTAGAATCTATGTTTTTACTTAAAAGTTGTTCCATATCTGATATCAACTCAAATATTTCTTCGAAATATTTCTCTGCTTTATCTTCTTCCGTGTAAATGGTAACTTTAACTATTGTGCCCAGTAAATATGTATAATCTGAATATCTTTCAATATTATTTTTATTACACCCTACTAAAAGTTGAATAATAAAAACAAGCACAATAACTAAAACAAATCTATTATTATTCATATTTCATCCTCCATTATGTTATAAATTATGTAAAATTAATGTCACCTTATACTATCATGTAAATGTCCCCCAAAGCAATTCTTTAGGAGACATTTCAAGGCTTCTCTTTTAATCAACTTAATACCTAATTAAACAAAACGCTTTAACGGTCTATATTAATCTTTCAACAAACTTTCTGGATCAACTGACTCATCATCTTTAGTTACCTTAAAATATAAATGACTACCTTCAATACTATAATAAATTGTTGGTTCATCTACTAATCCTATTGTTGCACCTTGATTTAATTTATCCCCTTCTTTAACTTGTAAGTCTTTCAATTGTCCATAAACAGTTTTATATCCACTTCCATGCTCTATAAAAACCATTGTACCTAATTCATCATTAGATTTTATCTCTGTTACTATACCATTTGCCGCTACTTTGACCTCAGTTCCAACCATTGCCTTAATACTCATTGCAGAATGACATTTGTACTGATCAAGTGTTTCAAAATAAATTGAACGTTCCATGCTATATGGAATTAATACATCCCCTTCTAAAGGTCTAATTAATCCTTGAGTCTCATTAAAAGTTAGTTCCGTTTCATCAGAATCATTATCTTCTTCTACTTCAACTCCTGTACCTGCAGTTTCTACAGATTCAGGTTCAGGATCACTAATAATATCAGGAGTTAAGTTGTCTTCCTCAAGATCAATGTCATTGTCTACAACATCCTCATTAAAGACAGTTTCTTTTTCATCTGATGAATTATCATTGTCTAAGCTATCAGAATCCGTTGGTTCCAATTTATCCTCATCAGAATTATCCCCTTCATCAAGTGGCTCATTTAAATCTACATATTCCTTGTTAGAATTGGCATTATCCTTGCTCTCATTTGATATTACTAACGTTGCTATGGAAAAAATAGCAATAAACCCTAGTAATAGCACAAAATAAAACTGTCTACCCTTTATAAAAGATAATATTTTTTCTTTGTTCATCCTTATCACCTCTGCTTGTAGTATTGCCAGAGGTCATTTGATTTATTCAATTTCTTCAATATTTACTATCTCAACATTTGTATAATAATGATTAATAATTTCTTTATATGTTGCTCCATCTACAGCCATAAAGTTAGCCCCATATTGGCTTAATCCTACCCCATGTCCATATCCCTTACAAATAAATTTAATTTTACCCTCATTATTTTCTATTGAAAAATTACTACTATTTAAATCTAAAATTTCCCTTATTTCTTCACCTGTAAAAATTTTATTCCCTATTTGTATTGATGTAATATAACCTGATTCACTTCTATTAATAATCTGAGTAGCTTCTAATATTGTACCTTCGTACAGCATAAAGTCTGGGTCCTTATTTCTTATCAAATTAATAATTTCTTCACTAGTAAATTCCTTAACAGTTAAATACTCTGGCGACTCAATATCAAAATCACTATCAACAGATTCTAAATAAGGTAATTCTGTATTCCAAATATCAGTAGAGGCCTGAGTTCTCCCCGCACTAGTAGAATGGAAAACGGCTTCTATAGGCTTCTCTTGATATACTATAACTTCTTCAGAAGTCATTAATACAGCTTCTTTAATTTTACTATAGTATTCTGGATATAAACTTACTCCCCATATTTTTTCCATTTCCTCTTGATCAATATAACTCTGTTTTAAAGAAGTTACATTTACAGTATTTTCATCACCCATTTGCTTTATTGCATAGGTTCTCGCTGCTACTGCTTGAGCTTTTATTGCCTCAATTTCAAAGTTAGCAGGCATTTCAGCGGCAACTACCCCAATAATATATTCATCAAGACTTAATTCTAAAGTCTCTCCATCTTTATTGAACAAAACTTTTCTGTCACTACTACTATATGTACTTATTTCAACTGAATCAGAAAGGCTTATACTTATTAAATATGGTATAGCAATTATCAAAAATAGTATTATTAGTATATTAATCAAATTAATTCTAATCATAAAATCCACCTTTAAAAGAGTTTTGTCCTACTTTCTTTTATATTCGTGAACGTACAAATTTAGAACTAATAACCTTTATATTGAATTTATATTAACTCGCTCTACACAAGGCTTTGCAAGCCCTTTGCATAGAGCGAGTTTAAATGAAAGCACCAAGACTATTTTCTCAATTGCTACATGTTTTAAATACCAATCATCTAAAAATAGGACTTTCCTACAAAAAACAAAAGTCTTGTCATCTATACTGACAAGACTTTATTAATTATACTTTAACTACTGCAAACTCTACTTTCTCTCCATTAATATTCCATTCCTTTGAATAACCCTTTGAAGTAGAATCTGCATATAAATTTGTTGCAAGAACTTCTTTTGCTATTTGTTCTTTATTATTATCAACTATAGTAATTATTTTCGCATTATTATTGTAATATACCTCTATATTATCTGTCACTTCAAATTCTGCTTCTTTACGCATAGTTTGAATTTTACTTATTATCTCTCTTACAAAACCTTCTTCAATAAGTTCATCAGTAAGATTTGTATCTAATACAACTGTTACATCTTTATTAGACTCCGTTACAAATCCTTCTCTTTCAGTTGATTCAATAAGTAAATCTTCTTCAGTCAACTCAATTTCTATACCATTAATATTAAAAATTAACTTCCCTTTTTCCTTTAACTCTGACATTGCTTTATTTCCATCTAACTCTGCCAATGTATTTTTAATATTAGGTATCAGCTTCCCGTACTTTGGTCCTAAAGTTTTTAACTGTGGCTTAAAACTATAAGATGTAAAACCTCTCACATCATCAGTAAAAGTAATATCTTTAATATTTAATTCTTCAGCAATTATTTCTTTATATTTATGACTTAATTCATTTGCTGCTTTTACATACATTGTTTGTATAGGCTGTCTATTTTTTATATTAGCACTATTTCTACAAGCTCGTCCTTGAATTACAACCTGAAGTACTAAGTCCATATCCCTTTCTAATTCTTTATCAATAAGGTCTTTATTTGAAATAGGATAGTCACATAAATGAACACTAATAGGTTCTTCTTTACTCAAATTAACAACTAAATTTTTATAAATTTCTTCAGCCATAAAAGGTATAAATGGTGCTGTAACTTTTGCTAATGTAATTAACGTTGTATATAAAGTCATATATGCGTTTATTTTATCTTGGGGCATATCTTTTTGCCAAAAACGTTCTCTACTTCTTCTAACATACCAATTACTTAAATCATCAACAAATCCTTGTAAAGTTCTTGCTGATTCAGTAATTCTGTAATTATTCAAATTACTATCTACAAATTCAATTATAGAATTAAGTTTTGATAACAACCATTTATCCATTAGTGACAACTTATCATATTCTAGTTTATATTGATTAGGATTAAATTGATCTATATTTGCATAAAGGACAAAAAAAGCATATGTGTTCCATAATGTTCCCATAAATTTACGCTGTCCTTCAGTTACGGCTTCATCATAAAAGCGATTAGGTAACCAAGGTGCACTATTTGCATAAAAATACCATCTTATTGCATCTGCCCCATATTTATTAAGTGCATCAAATGGGTCGACTGCATTCCCCTTAGATTTTGACATTTTTTGTCCATCTTCATCCTGTACTAATCCTAGTACAATGACATTTTTAAAAGCTGGCTCATCAAATAATAATGTAGAAATTGCAAGTAACGAATAAAACCAACCTCTAGTCTGATCTACTGCTTCAGATATAAAATTAGCAGGAAAATTCTCTTCAAATATTTCTTTGTTTTCGAAGGGATAGTGCCATTGTGCGAATGGCATAGCCCCTGAATCAAACCAGCAATCAATAACTGCTTCAACTCTTTTCATTTTTCTGCTACAGTTTGGACAATTAATTAAAACGTCATCAATATAAGGTCTGTGTAACTCTATATTATCAGGACAATTATCTGACATTGATTTAAGTTCTTCTATACTACCAATTGAATGTTTGTATCCACATTCGCATTCCCAAATATTCAAAGGAGTTCCCCAGTATCTATCTCTACTTAGACCCCAGTCTAATACGTTATTTAACCAATCACCAAATCTACGAGTTCCTATACTTTCTGGAAGCCAATTTATCTTATTATTATTCGCAATTAGTCTTTCTTTTACTTCTGTCATCTTTATAAACCAAGTATCTTTTGCATAATACAATAAAGGTGTATCGCAACGCCAACAATGAGGATAAGAATGTTCATAATCTAAAACTTTAAATAATAATCCTCTTTCTTTAAGATCAGAAATCACCCCTTTATCTGCTTCTTTTGCAAATTTACCTTTAAATAAAGTTGCTTCTTCTACAAACTCACCTTTTTCATCAATAAGTTGTACAAATGGCAAATCATAACGGTGTCCAACTTGTGAATCATCTTCACCAAAAGCAGGAGCAATATGAACAATACCTGTCCCATCTGCCAAAGTAACAAAATCATCACAAGTAACATAATAAGCCTTTTTATCTGGTTTTACAAAAGTATATAAAGGTTCATATTCCATATACTCTAAATCTGAACCTGTATATTTTTCTACTAATTTATAATCTACTTCACCAAAAACTTGCTTTATTAGTTCTTCCGCAAGAATATAATAGTCATTGTTCCATTTAACTTTTGCGTATATTTCTTTAGGATTAACACATAACCCTACATTAGATGGTAGCGTCCATGGAGTAGTTGTCCAAGCTAAAAAGAATTCATTATCCTTTTCTTTTAATCTAAACTTAGCAACAACTGATTCCTCTTTAACATCTTTATATCCTTGTGCTACTTCGTGGCTAGATAAAGGTGTTCCACACCTTGCACAATAAGGTACTATTTTATGACCTTTGTATAATAAATCTTTATCCCATATTTTTTTAAGCGCCCACCAAATTGATTCAATATACTCATTATGATATGTTACATACGGATCATCCATATCAGCCCAAAAACCAACTTTACCACTGAAATCTTCCCACATACCTTTGTACTTCCAAACACTTTCTTTACATTTCTTAATAAATGGCTCCAATCCATAATCTTCGATTTGTTCTTTTCCATCCAATCCAAGCAACTTTTCTACTTCTAATTCTACTGGTAGCCCATGGGTATCCCATCCAGCTTTTCTTATAACTTTATATCCTTTCATTGTTCTATATCTCGGAATTAAATCTTTTATTACTCGAGTTAAAACATGTCCTATATGAGGCTTCCCATTTGCCGTTGGAGGTCCATCATAAAATGTATAAGTTGGTTCGCCTTCTCTAATATTAATGCTCTTTTCAAATACATTGTTTTCTTTCCAAAAATCTAACACTTTTTTTTCTCTCTCAACAAAGTTGAGATTAGTCGATACTTTTTCGTACACCTTGATACCTCCTAATATTGTATCTATTCATTAACAGTGATTAAATATCACTTTTTCAATAGGAACCAATGTAAAGCATATAATTCCTATAAACAAATACTAAATAATTATATATTTTTTATAAATAAACTCTATATTATCTTGCTCTATGCAAGGCTTTCCAATCCTAAGCATATTGACTTTGTACAAGCCCTTGCATCTTTAGATGAAGGGCTTGTACATAAGTATATACAGTATTATATTATATATTTATTTATACGATTTGTAAAGGGCTCTATTTAAAAAATGCTTTTATATCATTTCTTTTATAAACTTCCTTAATTCATCTGATGGAAGAGGTTTGCTAATATAGTATCCTTGAACAATATCACAGTTTTCGTTTTTTAGAAATTCTAATTGATTATTTGTTTCTACTCCTTCGGCTATAACCTTTATTTCATAAGCATGAGATAAAGAAATTATTGATCTTATTATTTGTTCACCCTTATTTTCTTCTAGAATATCATCAATAAAGCTTTTATCTATTTTTAAATTGTTAATAGGTAATTTCTTTAAGTAGCTAAGGGAAGAATATCCTGTTCCAAAATCATCCAAAGAAACTTTCATGCCTGTTGATTTCAAATCATTTAAAATCATATTTGCATACTCAATATCTGCTAAAGCAGCCGTTTCTGTTATTTCAATTTCCAAAAACATTGGATGTACATTCGATTCTTGTAAAGTTTTACTAAAAGTATTTTTTAAATTCAAATCTTTAAATTGCTTAGCTGACAAATTAATTGACATAGTTAAATTGGTATTATCTTCATTATGCCATTCTTTTAATTGCCTAATAGCTTCTCTAATAACCCAATCCCCTACTTCAATAATACTTCCATTTTCTTCTGCGATAGGAATAAATTCTGCTGGAGATATTATTCCTTTTGTAGGATGGTGCCATCTAATAAGCGCTTCTACACCTGTTACTTTATTATTACTAAGGTCTAACTTAGGTTGATATACTAATTTTAACTGATTATTCTTAACAGCTTGTCTTAAATCATTTTCTATTTGAATTCTTCTAATAACTTGTTTGCTTAATTTTGATGTGTAAAACTCATAATTGTTTTTCCCATTATTTTTTGCATCATATAAAGCCATCTCTGCATACTTTATAATATTTTCAGGAACAACATCATCTTCAGGAATTACTGCAATTCCAATACTAGCAGTTATTGTAAAATTAATCTCTCCTATACAAATACTTTCTTCAAAAACATTTAATACTTCTTTAGCATATTGATGTATCTCAAATCTAGTAAAACAATCTGAGCGATATAAAATAAATTCATCTCCACCAAATCTAGCCAATAAAGAATTAATCCCTACTACATGCTGTAGTCTTAATGCAATATTTTTTAATACCTTATCACCATAACTATGTCCTAACGCATCATTAATCCCTTTAAAATTATCTAGATCAATAATTAGAATCGCTATCATACTCTCAATTTTATTATATTTTAATGCTTTTTTCAAAGAGTTCATGAAATAAACCCTATTTGGCAAGCCTGTCAATTCATCATAATATGCTAGTTTATGTATTTTAGCTTCAGATAGTTTCTCTTTATTAATATTATTTAATGAACCAGCCATTCTAATTGGCTCTCCATTAATATTAAATAGCGCTTTCCCTCTTACTTTTATCCAAGAAAATTTATTGTCTTTAGTTTCAATTCGAAACTGACATTCAAAAACATCAGTCTTTCTATTTATATGATCGAGGTAATTTTCTGTAATTATTTTTCTATCTTGTACTAAGACTCTACCAAGCAAAATTTTAGGATTGATCTTTCCTTTTTCTTTAATACCTGTCAACTCTTTCGCTTTACTACTAAAATAAACAGTACCTTCAGAAAAATCCCATTCCCAAATTCCAACTTCTGCACCGTTAGAAGCCAAACGGTATCTTTCTCTACTAATCCTAAGCTCTTCCTTTTTATTATCAAGTTTATCAATTTGCTTATGCAATTCTTCTTCACTTGCTAATAACTCATTATGAGCTTCTTCTAATTCACGATAACTATCTTTTAAATTTTTCTTAATAACTTCATTCTCTTTTATAGCTCTCTTATATCTTTGAACAAGAAAAATTATAATAATTAATGCAAAAACACTAATCCCAAGAACTGCTCCTATAAGAAAGTTATTTTTTTCAACATCTAATATTAATATATTTATTAAGTTTTTCTGTAAATTATTATCAGTATATAACATATTGGCACCTCTTAATTTTTAGAATCACACCAAATATGACTAGTATAATAATTATACCACATTTATTCTAAATTTTGTAACAGTTTTTTAATTGTATCTTATTATAACATTTAATTTCACTCATTGCATTACAACTTGTGCCCTAATTATCTATACAATAATTCTTATCTATGCTATAATATTAGCTAAATTTCACTGAAAAACAGAATAAAGCGAGGATAATAATTATGAAAAGAAAAAATTTAACTTTGTTAACCGACTTTTATGAACTTACTATGATGCAAGGTTATTATAGTTCTAATGAAATGAACACCTCTGTTGTTTTTGATCTTTTTTATAGGAACAACCCTTGCAAAAGTGCTTTTGCAATTGCTGCAGGGCTTGAGCAAGTTATAGAATATATAAATAATCTGCACTTCACAGAAGAAGATGTTAAGTATTTAAAAGAACAAGCTACTTTTTCAGACGATTTTTTAGAATATTTAAGTTCTTTTAAGTTTAGTGGAAGTATATATAGTGTTCCAGAAGGAACCGTTGTTTTCCCTAATGAGCCTATTCTTAAAGTTATAGCACCTGTAATCGAAGCTCAATTAATAGAAACCGCTTTACTTAATATTATTAATCATCAAAGTTTAATTGCTACAAAATCAGCAAGGGTAAAATGGTCAGCAAAAGAGGATATTGTACTAGAATTTGGATTGCGGAGAGCTCAAGGCCCAGATGCTGGTATTTATGGTGCTAGAGCTGCAGTAATAGGTGGTTGCTTAGCTACTTCTAATGTTTTAGCTGGTAAGATGTTTAATATCCCGGTTAAAGGAACTCATGCTCATAGCTGGGTTATGAGTTTTGAAGATGAGCTTACTGCATTTAGAAAGTATGCTCAACAATTTCCAAACGCTTGTTTGTTACTTGTTGATACTTATGACACCTTAAAATCTGGCGTCCCTAATGCCATTAAAATTTTTAACGAGCTAAAAGAGAAAGGTGTTAAACCTAAACTTTATGGTATTCGATTAGATAGTGGTGACTTAGCTTATTTATCAAAAAAAGCTAGAAAAATGTTAGATAACGCTGGTTTTGAAGATGCTGTTATTTCTGCCTCAAGTGACCTAGACGAGTATTTAATACAGGATCTTAAATCTCAAGGAGCTAAAATATCTCTTTGGGGTGTTGGCACTAATCTTATAACTTCTAAAGATTGCCCTGCTTTTGGTGGTGTATATAAATTAGCTGGAGTATATAAAGATAATAATTTTATACCTAAAATTAAAGTTTCAGAAAACCCTGAAAAAATAACAAATCCAGGTGATAAAAAATTATACCGTATATATGATAAAAAAAGCGGTAAAATAAAAGCTGATTTAATTGCACTACAAGAAGAAAATATTAACGAAGCAGAACCTCTTCTTTTATTTGATCCTAACGCTACTTGGAAACGCATGACCCTTAAGCCTGGCACTTTTTCTATAAGAGAATTATTAATTCCAATATTTACTAATGGTAAATACGTATATAAAACTCCATCTGTAAAAGACATTCAAAAATATTGTAGTGAAGAACTTGAAACTTTGTGGCCCGAAACTAGACGTATAATAAATCCCCAAGAAGTATACATTGATTTGACTTTAAAGCTTTATCAATTAAAACAAAAATTAATAGAACAATTTAGAGTAAAATAGCAACATATCTTTAAGGTAATTATTAATTAATTTACAATTATTTATCCATAATTATAATATGTCATTTTATATACAACCTTGTAGATTCATGTTATAATCATAAGCCAAAGGGGCGAGGTTTATGATGAAAAAAATAGTAGCAATTATATTAATCATATATTTATTAACTGCTTGCAATATAAATAGTTCTAATTATGTTGTGACAAATAATGATTTAGATAATTATTCTCAAGGTTTGTCTGATGTCTCAACATACATTTTGGATAACGCAAATATATCTGATTTTGTGAATAATGCCAAGTCAATTGATAATATAATAGAGATAAACAAAGAAAGCATGAAAGAAATTATGCAAAAAGCAAATAAAGATTTAAATGAAGGAGATGTTTATAAAATAAATAATACTTCTTCTATTACTGCTTTAGTAAATAAAACATATTACTTACCTCAAGATTATTCCCCTAAAGATCTTATTGTCCCTGATGTTTCATTCTCTTTTGATGGAGAAAATGAGAAGAAATATCTTAGATCTGAAGCCGCTAAAGCTTTAGAAAATTTATTTGAAGCCGCCAAAAAAGAGAACCTTAATCTATATGCTGTTTCAGGATTTAGATCCTATCAAAGACAAAAAACAATTTATGAATGGAATCTAAGTAATCGAGGGGAAGAATGGACTAACAAATATAGCGCAAAACCAGGACACAGCGAGCATCAAACCGGTTTATCTATGGATGTATCTTGTCGTTCAATAAATTTTTCTTTAGATGAAGCTTTTGAAAACACTCCTGAAGGCCAATGGCTTAAATCTAATGCTAGCGAATATGGATTTATAATACGCTATCCAAAAGATAAAACCTCAATAACAGGTTATGCCTATGAACCTTGGCATATTCGCTATGTTGGAGAAGAACTTGCTGAATTATTAGATAAGCAAAATATTACACTAGAAGAATATTATATGTTTGACTAAAAAGTATATTAAGCTTTTCAAATCTATACTATAATGCTATAATTATTTAATTAAAATAGGCAAAAATGCAAACTTGTTAACAAGGATTTGGATTTTTGTCATACTGCCAATATTTGTCGATATTGGCAAGTTAATAAATTAGTAGGTGATAAAATGAGATCCTTTGCTATAGTCATTTTTTTCATTTTGTTTTTTACTCTTAGTATACCTTTTTTAATTTTTGCTTATATACTAGGTATGTTTAGTAAATCATTACAATATAATTATACATTTCAAATTGGCCGCTTTTGGTCAAATACTTTACTTTTTTTAGCTGGGACGAAGCTAGAGGTGTATGGAAAAGATAATATCCCAAATGGTCCTGTGCTATTTGTAGGTAATCATAGAAGTTGGTTTGATATTCCAATTGTTTTTAAAACAATCCCTTATCAAGCTGGATTTCTTGTTAAAGATGAAATAAGAAAAATACCTTTATTTAATTGGTGGATTTCTTCTGTTGGATGTCTTTTCCTTGATAGAAAAGATGTTAGAAAAGCTATGAAAACAATTTTAACAGGTGTAAAATACCTTAAAAACGGTCAATCATTAGTAATCTTTCCAGAAGGTACAAGATGTAAACTTAAAAATGAAATGCATACGTTCAAACAAGGAAGTTTAAAATTAGCTGAGAAAGCAAATGTTGCTATAGTACCTTTTGCAATCAACAAAAGCGATTATATTTTGGAACGAAATGGTTTAAATGTTAAATCAACAAATGCTTCAATAACTTTCGGAGCTCCTATTACACTAAATGATTTAGATACTAAAACTAAAAAAAATAGTGCTCATTACGTTCAAAGTATTGTAAAAGAAATGTTAAAAACTAGTGACTGATTTTTAGTAACTAGTTTTTTTAACTACCATTCTAAAGCACTGGAGATAACAATCTTGAAATAGACTCTTTAATCTTAACCACTAATGAACGTTTATTATATAAGTATTTTGTAATCTCAGTTGATTTATTTATATCTTCTAAAAAGATTTCTTCTAACTCCTCCGTAGTGTTAGCATTATAAATGAGTGCATTCACTTCAAAATTCAATCTAAAACTTCTAATATCTAAATTAGCCGTTCCTACGCTACTAACTAATCCATCTATAAGTATAACTTTACTGTGCAAGAAACCATTGGTATATTTATAACATTTTGCACCTGAATCAATTAATTCTCCTATATAAGAAACCGATGCCCAATATACAAAGGGATGATCAGGCTTATCAGGTATCATAACTTTTACATCAATACCTGATAACGCTGCTATTTTAAGTGCTTCTATAATAGCATCATCAGGAATAAAGTAAGGTGTTTGTATATAAATATTTTTTTTGGCTTTCATTATCATTTTAAGATAATTATTTCTTATATTTTGTCTTTTAGAGTCAGGCCCACTAGAAACTATTTGAACTCCATTTTTTCCAGCCAAAACTTTTGTTGGAAAATACTTATCATAACGAATAAGATTTTCCCTTGAGGCGTAATGCCAATCTAATAAAAATCTCATTTGAAGTGAATCTACTGCAGAGCCTACAATTTTAATATGAGTATCCCTCCAGTGCCCAAATTTTTTGCTTTTGCCAATATATTCTTTACCAATATTAAATCCTCCAACAAACCCCTGATAACCATCAATAACAACTATTTTTCTATGATTTCTAAAGTTTAATCTAAGATTAATCTTAGGCAAATAGGGTGGGAAAAACTCTGCAACTTTTACACCACATTTTAATAAATTCTTCCAAAAACGTTTTCTTAAGCGTATACATCCCATTCCATCATATAGTATTCTAACCTCTATTCCTTCTTCAGCTTTTTTACATAATGCATCACAAATTCGTTTAGATAATTCATCATTTCTAAAAATATAATATTGCATATGTATAAAAGACTTTGCATTATTTATACTATCAATTAATGCATCAAATTTATTATCTCCATTCGTGAAAATATCTATCTCATTATCTCCTGTATAAATCGCCGAATTACTTACAAGATTAAACATAATCATATCTCTAAATTCTTGAAATAAGGGATCCATTGATTTAAATTCATTCCTAAATATTTTTTCTTCTTGTCTTCTTATAATACGGTTTACTTCATCTTCAATTTCTTTAACTTTGAATAATTTTTTCCTTCTTAAATCCTGTCCCAAAAAAAGATAAAGAATAAATCCTCCAATTGGGAAAAATATAAGTATAAGAATCCATGACCATACACTAGTTGGATTTCTTCTTTCAAAAAAAACTATTAAGATTGCCAAAAGAATATTAACAACTAATATATTACTCATCATCCACTTATAAATTGTGACAATTATAGTTCCCAAATTATCCATCTTTACATCTCCGAATCATTTTTATTTGAATGATATTATTATATCAAATTTAACTTTAAAAAAATATATTTAATTTTACTAAATTTTTAAATCATTCTCGTTAATAAAAATTAAACTTTTTCACTAATCTCGCGTAATTTCTATTTAAAATTTTATAATTTAGTGTTAAAATATAGTAAGCTTGTATAAAAAAGGAGGTTTAAATAGTGCTTTGGTGGGAGATTTTAATAATTATTCTAGCTGTTTTGTTAGTTGTTTTAGTTATACTATTCTTTGTAGGCAGAAAACTTCAAGGTAAAATGGACAATCAACAATCTATGATTGACCAGTATAAAACAACAACTTCAATCTTAGTCATTGATAAAAAGAAATTACGCCCGAAAGATGCTAACTTACCAAAAATGGTTCAGGATCAGATACCAAAATATTTACGAATCAAAAAAATGCCTATGGTAAAAGCTAAAATTGGACCAAAAATTACAACCTTACTATGCGATGATAAGGTTTTTAAAACTTTACCTATTAAGAAAATGATAAAGGTAGAATTAGCAGGAATCTATATTGTAGGTGTTAAGGGCTCTAAAAAATAAACCAAAAGAGAGGTGGCTTAACCACCTCTCTTTCCTATAATTTAAGTATTTTTTTGTTAGTTATACTTGCTCCTACAAAGTCTTTAAATAACGGATGTACTCTGTTTGGACGAGATTTAAACTCTGGATGAAATTGCACTCCTACAAACCAAGGATGATCATTAATCTCTATCATTTCTACTAAATGTTCATCTGGTGAAACACCTGAAATCACCATACCATTTCCTTCTAAATCATCCCGATACCCATTATTAAATTCATATCTATGTCTATGGCGTTCATAAATAAGATTATCCTCATATGCTTCTGAAGCCTTTGTATTACCTTTAATTTTACAAGGATATGCCCCTAGCCTCATAGTTCCACCCAACCCATCAATATCTTTTTGTTCAGGCATCAAATCAATAACAGGGTAAGGTGTCTCAGGCTCTAATTCAGAACTATGAGCGCCCTTCATATTAATTACATTTCTTGCATATTCAATTACCGCACATTGCATTCCTAGACATATGCCTAAAAAAGGTATTTTATTAATTCTAGAATAAGTAATTGCAGTAATTTTACCTTCTACTCCTCGATCTCCAAATCCACCAGGAACCAATATTCCATCTACATCATTTAAGAAAGTATCAACATTATCTTCGTTAACAAGCTCTGAATTTATCCATTTTACATTTACTTTTGCTAAATGGTAAATACCTGCATGTTTTAATGATTCTACTATAGACATATAGGCGTCATGAAGTTCAACATACTTTCCAATAAGGCCAATAGCTATTTCTTTATTAACATTTTTTTCTTTTTGCACCATATTAGTCCAATCAGTTAGATCTGGTTTTGGACAATTTAATTTAAATTTCTTGCAAACTATCTCTGCAAGTCCTTCATTTTCCAACATTATTGGTATCTCATATAATGTTTCGGCATCCAAGTTTTGAATAACACATTCTTTTTCAACATTACAAAACAATGCCATTTTTTCTTTCATCTCATCTGATAACTCATGTTCTGTACGGCATACTAATATATCAGGCTGTATACCTATAGATCTTAGTTCTTTAACAGAATGTTGTGTTGGTTTAGTCTTCATTTCACCAGATTTTTTTAAATATGGTATCAATGTAACATGAATGTATAAAACATTTTCTCTCCCCACGTCTGAAGCAACTTGCCGTATAGCTTCTAAAAAGGGTAAACTCTCAATATCCCCAACAGTTCCGCCTATTTCAGTAATTACAATTTCTGATTGATTATTTTTACCTACTCTATATGCTCGTTCTTTAATAGCATTTGTAATGTGAGGAATAACCTGAACTGTAGCTCCTAGAAATTCTCCTTTTCGTTCTTTGTTCAATATAGTCCAATAAATCTTCCCAGTTGTAACATTGCTATACTGATTCAAGTTTTCATCAATAAACCTTTCATAATGACCTAAATCCAAATCCGTCTCAGCGCCATCCTCTGTTACAAAAACTTCTCCATGCTGATATGGACTCATTGTTCCAGGATCGATATTTATATAGGGATCAAATTTTTGTATCGTTACTTTTTTCCCTCTTTCTTTTAATAATCTTCCTAAAGAAGCTGCTGTAATTCCTTTACCTAATCCTGATACAACGCCTCCAGTCACAAAAATGTACTTTGTCTGCATCCTCTCTTCACCTCAACTTAATATGACTACTTTAGCTAATTATTATATTTATAAAATTAATCTTAAATCTACATAATTGATATTTAACAAAAAACATTTACACAATTTATATATTGTATACTCTGCTTCTTATTAAGTCAAGACTATTATCTAAAATTATTATCATATTCATCTAGATAATAAAGTGCTCTTTCTAATACTCTATCATTATTTTCAAGACTTTTTAATAATATTTCATTTAATTTGGATTGAGTTGAAAAATCACATATTCCATAAGGATACAAATCATTTTCAGCTTGAAAACGCTTGATTGCAACTTCTGTTGTTTTATCATAGACTCGATCTGGCGTATCACTAAAATATCCTAAATATCGAAGTATTTCTTCAATAGACTTAACAAAATCCTCAGTCATTCCTGCTTTATATCGCTTATTAGCACTTGGTAAAATATTTGCTGTTTTCACTTCGATATTAGGTATAACACCAATATTATTAATTTTGTTACGATCTCTGCTAAAGTATTCAGCAATAGTCAATTTAAAACCACTTTCTTTAAAAGAAAATAATTGTTGTACAGTCCCCTTACCATAAGTTTGTTCTCCGGCTACAATCCCTGCTCCAGATTCTTGTATTGCACTAGCTAAAATTTCTGAGGCTGAGGCAGAATTATTATTTGTTAAAACTACTATTTCTTTAAAAATTTCTTCTTCAAGGGTACTATTGTAGACTTCTTCTGTTCCATTATTTTCAACAGTATATAATACAGGTCCTTCTGGAACTAAATAATCACACATCTCAACTACCTGATCAACATATCCTCCAGGATTATTTCTCAAATCTAAAACAAGATATTCTTTATCATTAGATATTGCATCGTACAGTATTCTTGCGAAATCATCTGCAACAGTAGAATTAAATTTGGATATAACAACATATTCTGTTTTATCAATTACTGGGCTTTCCCAATTCGCATATAATTCTTCAAGGTCTACTTGAATCGTTTCTGTAAGACGAATAAGACCTCTAATAATCTCAATATCTAATTGTTCTTCTCCTCTTTTTACAGTTAGTATTACTGGTGTATCCTTGTCTCCCTTTATCATATTAACAACTAAGTCTAAATCTAAGTCTTTAACTGATTCTTCATCAACTCCAATAATCAAGTCATCTTCTAATAACCCTGATTCTTCTGCTGGCGAGTCATCCAAAACATCAATAACCCTTGTATACCCTGTGTCTAAATCCAATTGTAATTGAGCTCCAATTCCATAAAATGAACTGGATACATATTCATATAACTCTTCATACTCTTCCTCAGTGTAATAATCACTATAAGGGTCCAATGCATCAAATAAACCTTTAACAGTTGCATCATACAACATCTCTTCGTCAATACCAGACCCTGAATAATTTTCTAATATAAATTCAATCAATAATTCTACATCTTCACCAGTTTCTTCAGGTGTAGGATTTGCAGCTATACTAAAATTAGTAGTGAATAAGACTATTATTAAGCTAAATAAATAAAATCTTCTTTTCATTTTATAATTCCCCTCTCATTAAATCTTTTTATCCAATCATTTTTATAATTAAACATAAATATTATTCTTCCTGTTTTTTTCTTTGATAAATTTATTCATATATGTATTATTGATTCTATGAAAATACTATGAAATTAAAGTAAAAAATATAATTTTTCATTAATCTGAATTAAACTATTGAATATATCGTTCTGGCAATTCATTTCTTAAATACATAATTAGCCTATTAATAATAGCTCCAGCCTCTGTTGTTATAATATGATTTTTAGGATTAACAAGATTTTTATCATCTCCATAGATAATTCCTAACTTATAACCAGCCATTATCTCCCTTTTAGCCCAACTGGAAATTTTAGAATCGTCATCAAAAGGAGTTGTTGGATGTTCTGTTATCTCTATATTCTCTAATCCTATTACTCTAATATATATAACAAAAGCCTCTTCCCTAGTAATAGGCAAATCTACTGCAAAATCATTACCTCTTCCAAAAGATAATTTATTATCATATGCGGTCATAACATATTTATACAAAGGATGTTCAGGGGGAACATCATCATATATCTGAGGCAACTCTTCTCTTGTATTTTCATATTTTGATGTATCTAAATTTAAAGCTAAACATAATGCCTTTATGTATTCTCCTCTAGTAAAGTTTTCATATTTCATATTTGGATGAGGGTCCGTTGAAAATATTCCAAGGCTATATAATTGATTTATATCATCTTCAGCCCAATGCCCACTTAAAAACTCTAATCCCTTTGGAATAATTAATCCTTCCATCTTATTAGCAGGCTCTATTGAAATTATGCCTTCTCTTTTCGAATTTGGAATCTCTGGATGATTAGTTGCTATATTATAAGTTAATTTTGAATTTCTTTCTAATCTCTGTTGATAATTTCTTTCGAAACTAAATGCATCTGGTTTAGTCTGAACATAATAAATATTCTTTTTTGCTATTTGAGATGGATTAAGATTTACTACCATTTCCCATTGATTTCCGTTTTCGGATTCATTTGTTATCACTTTAGTAATATCTTGATTTTCAACTTTTGACCATGGTTGGTTATATCCAAAACTCTCATTATTAACATCCACTCTTACTATGGCGTTTTCACTAGTATTATATTCAGCTATATAATTAATTGAAGTATGATAATAACTAACTCCTGGTGTTAATTCTTCCGTTACTAATTTCTCAAAAGATGATGCCCTTTCATTTAGCTCATATGTAACACCATCAATAGTGATAGTTTCTTCCCATTTATCAACTTCTATTGTTGTTCTAAGAATTTGATTATCTCTTTCTTGATACACTGTCCTTAGCTCAATAACTCTTTCCATTTCATTTTCTTCATTATCAGCTTCAATCTCATAACTTTCTTTATATACCCCTTCGTTTTTAATATTACCATTTCTAGTAATATTGATCGTACCTTCAAAAATAATTGGTTCCCCTGAAATAAACACGACTTCTTTATAAGGCATTTCGATTTTATTAGGCTGTTCACCATCTACATTCCTTGGTAAGCCAGTTCCTTCAGAAATACCACCAAAATAACTGGCTTCCCCACCTTCAGCTAACACCATTATATTATTTGCAATTAACAAAATAAATATCATTACAATTGTTATACACTTTTTCACTTTTGTCAACTCCACTCTTTTGTATAATATAAACTATTCAACCAATACTATATATCCAATTGCTTCCCTTAAATTATTATCATTATAGTTTTCTAACAAGTTCTCAGTTGTTAATACCCTGACACGATCTCCATTCTCTAATTCACCAAGTGTACTTGCTTGGTTATTTTTTAAAACTATACTATTTTCTTCAATAATTACACTAGAATAATTTGATTCATTGCTTAATACATCCCAAGATTTATTCTCAACATCATATACCTCAACATCTTTAATCTTAAAATTATCCTCCTCAATTTCATATATTGTTCCTGTAAATCCTTCTGTACTATAAGGGTTCTTTATTAAGTACTTCGCCTTAGTACCTTCAGATATAATAGTAAATACTTCATCTACTTGAGAATATTCCTCATAATCTTTGAAATTCTCAAGAGGTATAATCCCATCTTCATCTTTTATTATAGTTTCATGATCAATAGTGTAAGTTCTTTCAATAGGTGAATAACTCCAGTTCATATCATTAAGCATTCCTTGTGAATTAACTTCAAAAGAATTGTAATCATCTATTTCGTTTATTCTTCCTCTTGAAATTGTTAACGCACTATTCCCTGGCTCATTAATAATATTAACAACTGTTGCTTCTGTCCTATTCATAACAACTTGCGTATAATCAGGCGATAATATACTACTTGGTTCAACTAGCCGCCCATTTCGCAAAACAATTGTTCCTGGCGTAATATTTATAGGGTTAATTGTATTAAATAATCTAAATGATCTGCCTCCATCTGAATTTAAAACATAATCATAATCTAAAACTCTGTCATTTGAATCCTCAATATTAATTTTTGAGATTTTATTAAAATTATCAAGTGCTACATATGCATTTGCCGATGTTTGTCCAACTCTGTGAATTGCTTCATTTAAACTTATTTGTCTACCATTATAAAAAACTTCTAATTCTTTGTCATCTATTTTAAAACTTGTACTTTTCCTTAAATTAGTCCAACCTGTTTTTGATAATTCATAACTATTAAGTAGAGTAACTGTGTTTTGAAGTTTATTGTAAGACCATAATTGTCCTTTTTGAACTTTTGTTATCTTATTTTTATAAGGATTAACTGTAATTTCTTTAACACTTTCTTCAATATGTCCTGAATCTATAACTGCTTGATTAACAAGCATTTTTACCCAATCACCATCTTCCAATTCATAAGCAGCTATTTTTTTTTCGCCTTTTTGTATAATAAGAGGCTCTTTCACTTCAAAATATTGCAATCGACCATCATCATTTTCTACAATAAAATTATAATCATTTTCATGGTTATAATTAAAATCTCTAACTACACCAAATTTAACAATATAATTGGTTTTAGCACTAATTTGAGTTATATAATCAGAATCATCCCTATTCAAACGTATATGTATAATATCTCCTGGTTCTATTGCATCAATTGTCATATCCCTATCATCATATATGTCTTTATCAAAAACTTCATCTATATATCCTACTTCATCCATATCATCATAATGCATCTGTTTCTCTACGATAATATCTTCAGGGTAAAAGTATTTAGTTATATCTTCACCAGAAAACCATTCAGTAATTGTAATATATCCGAAATCTGAATCAACTTCTTTTACTATTCCACTTATTTCTTCATCTAAAGGATTTTCATGGTAGTATTCTAATCCAACAACTAAATCACCTTCTATATTCAAAACAATTTCCTGCCCTATAGATAACTTATCAATAGGAACAATATTTTCTTCGATTTTAATTCCATTTTCACTTATTAAACGTTTAGATAGGTTGTATGTATATTTTAATCCCTCTGGATTTTTTATAGTAATTTCATCGGTATTATATATAGGTTGTAATTTTCCTTTTATTTTATTCTCTTCTGCTTTACCTTCACTGTAAATATATAACATTTCATCTGTTGTATCATTTGTTAAATACTCTATTTGTTCCCCCGTCTCTAATCCTAACAACCCTTGAATTTCCCCTTCCTTTAGCACCGGAACATCTATTTCTTCAACATTTTCATTTTCCTTTATTATGTATTCGTGCTGAACTAATGATAAATCCCCATTTGAATCTCTTATATAATAATTTCTTATCTTTCTTTTTTCGTTATTCATTGTATTTTCTTCTTCAATTTTTTCCACAACACCAATATGTCTTGAAATATCCATGACTTCATAGAGAATATCATCAACATTTTTAATAACTTGAGCCATTTCTGCTCCTGTTAGAGGGTCATTAGGTCTAAAACTATTATTGGAACCAATCATAATATTATTATCAATAACCGCCTCTACAAAAGGCACTTTATCTGCACTCACACTTTCCCAATCATTATAATTAAAAATGCTATTTTGACTATGTTGTGGCTCAATTATCTCTGGGTCAAATTGATTAAGAGCTTTTACTAACCACTCTGCAACTTGCTCCCTAGTTGCTACTGCTTGTCTTAAAAAATTTTCTCCTTCTATTAGTCCTTCTTGATTTTCATCTAAAGCGTCTAAAAAATCATTCTGAGTTATCAAGCCCATATTACTAGCTACTTGCATATATCCTTTTGACCATATTGATAAAGTATTTTCATTTGTTTCATACTGTTGTTCCAATACTTCACCAGCTTGTTGTGCTTCCTCTTCTAACCCTATAATCCTTAGAATAAAAGCTAATGCTCTTTCATTTGACACATTTTCATCAGGTCTATACCTTCTAAGATTGTTTTCATTATAACCTTTTATAATATCTAAGGATCCAAGCCTCGTAACTGATTCTTTTGCCCAATGTTCTGAAGAAACATCACTAAAATCAATATTATTAATAATTTCATCAGCATTAAGTTTACCTTTATACGTCTCTTGAACTTCCTCTCCATATACGTAGTTAGTTGAATATTTGTATGATAATTGCGTAACTAGAGTTGTACTAGTCATTGCAAATATTATAATTATACTAATCCACTTTCTACTCATATCTAATTCCTCCATTTATTGGACACTTTATTATATTATATCATGATATTTCGGCAAAAACCCCTATAAAATTCATAGCACTTATTTACTAATTATATTTTTATTCCGTTAAAAACCTTAAATGTTTGACCGTTAGGGAGTTTTTAAGGTTTAAGAATAATAATTGAAGCAATCTTAGTTTTTTTCAAATATTTAACCTGAACGTTTTGTATATATATTTCTCTACGGAAACTTTATC
>JBKGYG010000002.1:0-52723 GCA_046546235.1 Eubacteriales bacterium
AATCAGCTGGGACAAATCGCGTTGCGAACGTGGCGAAGCCACTTTTGTCCTATAGTTCTTCACCAAATTTTTTGCCAAAATTATATGCCTCTACTAATTCAGGATCAGAAGGTTTAAAATGCAAACGCAAACCTTCTAATGGAAGTTTAAATCTAAGTTGTTTTAATCTATCCATAATATTAGGGACGGCTTCACCACTCCAACCATATGAACCAAATGCACCGGCATATTTGCCTTTGTGGATAACAGAGTTGAGTTTTATCAACACTTCCCAAATTGGGGGAAGTGCATCAGCTACAATTGTAGGAGAACCAAATAAAATTCCTTTAGCTTTTTCTATTTTATTTATAACTACATCGGTGTCAGTTTCTACTAAATCATATAAATATACTTCAATATCACCAACGGATTTAATACCATCAGAAATTTTTTTTGCTATTTGAGCAGTGAAACCATAAGCTGACACATAAGGTATAACTACATAAGTTTGTTTTGGTGCTTTAACTGTTGCCCATTCTCTATAATAATTAAGATACTTGCTTATATCTTTTCTTAATATTGGACCATGACCAGGACAAATAATATCAAGCTCTAAATCTTTGATTTTATCAAGAGCCTTAATAACAAATGATTTAAAGGGCCCCATAATAACATCGAAGTAATACTTGTAAGCATCATAAAAGTCCCCATCAATTTCATCATTAAATATATTTTCATCACAATAATGACAACCAAAAGAATCACAAGTTATTAAAGTTTTGTCTTCCTCTATATAAGAATACATAGTATCAGGCCAGTGGAGAAAAGGAGCCATTATAAATTTAATGGTTTTATCTCCTAGATTTATTGTTGTTCCTTCTTTAGCAACTATAGAATTAAAAGGTCTATTCACAATTTCTTTAAGAAAATTAATAGCTGTTCCTGTACCAACTATAGTTATATTTGGGTTTAAATCTATAAGTTTTCCTACAGAGCCTGCATGGTCTGGCTCAGTATGATCTACAACTATATAATCAATATCAGTAACATTAACAACTTCTTTTAATCTTTCTAAATATTGATTGAAGAATTTATCCTTAACTGTTTCAAAGATTGCAATTTTCTCTGAACCTTTAACAACATACGAGTTATAAGTTGTACCATATTTTGTATACATAACAACATCAAATACACGTATATCATAATCCAATGCTCCAACCCAATAAATATCGTTACTGACTAATTTTGCTTTTTGAATCTCTGCCATATTTACATTCCTTTCTTGCTTTCAGAAGCTACCTCTTATTAATGAATAATAATTATCATTTAACAATATATTATCACTTTGACATTTATTAGTCAATAATTGATTGTTTTTTATGAATTAAATTATAATATCTTAATAATCAAAGATAAATACTAATAAAATACCATCTTTGTGTTATAGAAATATTATGGTATAATATATGCGTTATTATGTAAAACATAAATCCAAATTTTTGTTGCATTTTTATTTTTATATTTTTAGTTTATGGAGGCAATATAATGAGTTTTAAAAGCAAAGCAAAAAAACTTGAGTTATCACCAGCTCAATTTCTTGTATTAGGATTTTTTTTAGTTATAGTAGTAGGTTCATTTTTACTTAATCTACCTATAGCAAGTAAAGACGGTGAAAGTGTTGGATTTATAAATGCTATTTTTACAGCTACATCAGCTGTATGTGTTACAGGACTTGTTGTTGTTAATACATTAGCAAATTGGACTTTGTTTGGTAAAATAATTATTCTATTGCTAATTCAAATTGGTGGCTTAGGATTTATGACTTTGACAACGTCAATTTTTATATTAATTGGCAGAAAAATAACTTTCAAAGAACGTCTGATTATTCAAGAGGCATTAAATGAATACACGTTAGCAGGGATGGTTCGATTAATTAAAAAGATATTATTAGGAACATTAATCATAGAAGGAATAGGAGCTTTATTATTATCAATACGTTTTATTCCAGAAAGGGGAATATTAGAGGGGATTTTTTACTCTGTTTTTCATTCTATTTCTGCATTCTGCAATGCTGGATTTGACATTATTGGTGGTAATAGCCTATCCCCATATGTAGGGGATGTTTTAGTTAATATTACAGTAATAACATTGATAATTTTAAGTGGTCTTGGATTCACTGTGTGGTGGGATATAATTAAAGTCTCAAAAGAAAAAAAACAGAAAAAGTTATCTTTTAAAAAGTGTTTTAAAAAATTAACGTTACATTCTAAATTAGTCTTAGTAATAACAGCTATATTAATTTCTTTTGGATTTATTTTCTTTTTTGTTGTAGAATATAATAATCCAAACACTTTAGGTCCTATGGGTATTAAGGACAAACTATTAGCTGGGCTATTTCAATCTGTAACGCCACGTACAGCTGGATTTAATACTATTGATTTATCTCAATTAACAGATACATCAAAATTTATGACAATTATATATATGTTTATTGGAGGTTCTCCAGCAGGTACAGCCGGAGGGGTTAAAACTGTTACAATATTTGTAATAATCCTTGCTGTTATAGCTGTTATAAGAGGTAAAAAAAGAGTGGAAGCATTCGATAGGACTATTCCTTATGAAGTAATCCAAAGAGCTTTAGCAGTTATAATTATAAGTTTAGGAGTAGTTATAAGTGTTACTATGTTATTATCTTTATCAGAAGGGGGAAACTTTATGGATATATTCTTTGAATCCACTTCTGCTTTTGGTACAGTTGGTTTAAGTTTAGGGGCAACTAATAGTTTAACATTCTTTGGGAAATTAATAATATCAATTACTATGTTTATAGGAAGGTTAGGGCCTGTAACTATGGTATTAGCTTTTTCATTAAGGAGCAATAAAGACAAAGGGCAAATAAAGAAGCCCGAAGAAAAAGTTATGGTTGGTTAGCATGAAAATGGAACATAATATATTATATAATTCATTGGAAGATTAAAATATATAGGGAGGAAAATAAATGGCAAATAAGAAAAAAGATTTTGTTATATTTGGATTAGGTAAATTTGGTAGAAGTATCGCTGAAACATTAACTTCTAAAGGGTGTGATGTTTTGGCAATAGATTCTAAAGATGATGTTATACAGGATGTTGCTGATATAGTTACTCATGCTGTACAGGCTGATGTTACTGATATTGATGCCCTAAATTCATTAGGGGTTAGAAATTTTGACGTTGCAATTATCGCAATTTCACAAGATATGCAATCAAGCATAATGGCAACAATATTAGCAAAAGAACTTGGTGTTCCCTATGTTATATCAAAAGCACAAAATGATATACATAAAAAAGTGTTGGAAAAAGTAGGGGTAGACCGAGTAATATTTCCAGAAAGAGAAATGGGTAATAGAATTGCAAACAGCTTAGTTTCAGATAATTTTTTGGATTATATTGAACTATCTGCTGATTATAGTATGGCGGAGATAACTATGATGAAAGAGTGGAGTGGAAAAAGTTTAAAGGCATTAAACATGCGTGCGAATTATGGAGTTAATGTTATGGCAATAAGGAATGGTGATAACATTAATATTACACCAGGGCCTGATGTAGTATTAAATGATGATGATGTTTTAGTTGTTATTGGTTCTAATGAAGATTTAATGAAATTAAATATGAAGAAATAAGGGATAAAATGATTGAAAGCTTACAAAATAAACAAATTAAAAACATAATAGAACTACAAACAAAGGTAAAAGAAAGAAAAAAACAAGAACTCTTTATTGTTGAAGGAACTAAAATGATAGCAGAAATACCACCTATATTTTTTGATAAATTGTTTTTATCTGAAGAATATTATAAACAATCGGCGGTAGGAGAAATAAAGAGATTACCAGTTGAATTTGAAATAGTAAAAAATTCAATTTTTAAAAAGATGTCTGGCACAAAAACTCCTCAAGGGATACTTGCGATTGTAAAACAAAGACAATATCAAATAGAAGAACTATTAACGAATAAACATCCTTTATTAATGGTTTTGGAAGACTTACAAGATCCAGGCAACTTAGGAACAATTATACGCACATCTGAAGGGGCAGGAGTAGATGGGATAATTCTTACTAAGAACAGTGTTGATATTTATAATCCTAAGGTTGTAAGAGCGACAATGGGATCTATTTTTAGAATGCCCTTTTATATATCAAAGGAACTTGATAAAGAGTTAATTAAATTAAAAGAACATAATGTTAAATTATATGCCGCCCATTTGCAAGGTGAAAAGTATTATTATAAAGAAAAATACAATAATTCAGGAGTAGCTTTTTTAATTGGGAACGAAAGCAATGGATTAAGCAATAAGACTATAAAAAAAGCAGATTCATTAATTAAAATTCCATTATATGGACAAGTAGAATCATTGAATGCTTCTATTGCAGCAAGTATATTAATGTATGAAGCATCTAATCAAAGAAGAAAATAGAGCTATAATCCCTGTCCTTAGATTATTTTAAGTAACAGGGATTTTATCTAACTTGGATTTTATCATTTCTTCGGAGACTGAATTTAAGGCTGACATATTACCTTTTAAGGCATTTTCATAGTATGATTTAGCATTTTTATAATTTTCTTGTTCTTCATAAATAAGGCCTAAGTAATAATTACTATCTACACTATATTTTTTTAGTTCAATAGCTTTTTTGAAGTAAGAGATAGCCCTTTCATAATCTTCTTGTTTATAATATATTTGACCTAAATTATCAAGAGCCGAAGAATGTTTTTCATCAAGTTTTAATGCCCATTCAGTATATCTTAACGCTTTATCCAAATTATTCTTTTCTATATGTAGATAACCTAATGTAGTATAATCATTTGCAGTTATATATTGCTGATTGAATTTATCGTTAGTAACAGATTCATATTGATTAATTGCTTTGTCTAATTCACCTAACTTCCAAAAACAAATTGCCAAATTAGCTTCTAAAATTTTTCTCATTTGTAGTTTTATATCTTTTCTAGCTAATAAATTTTCATAAATATTTTTTGCCTGTTGGGTTTTGCCATCTCTTAACAGAATCAAGCTATAAACTGAAAGAATATTTACATTAGTAGCTTTGAGTTTTAAAGCGATTTTAAAGAGTTTTTTAGATATATAAGTTTTTTTAGTTATAAGCTGGATGACAAGACCCAAGTAACCGATAGTATTTCCTAAAAATATTAATTTTGTTATCACAAAATATAAAATATATGGTAAAATTATAGATGAAATTGGTTCTGCTTTATAAGATACTAAATATAAAAAGGTTCCGAGATAGAACAATAAACTTATGTAATACCAAATTTTACTTAATTTTAACATCATAATGACATCCCTCCTGGGAATATATTAGCATGAAGAGCTTAGAATAACAAGATTATTAAATAAAAAACAATACTTGAAAAATACTAGTAAACAAAAGTTGAAAAAACTTCTGCTATTAGGTAAAATGTAAACAAATATAGTTTTAAAAAAGCGAAGGTTTATCAATTAAGTTAAGTTATACTTTTGATGGAGGTAGCTAGATGTATATTGGGGATTATTTTTTAAGTGAAGAAGCTCTTTGGATAATGGTGCTAGTAATATGCATTATAGTAGAAGTAGCAACATTAGGATTAGCGACTATATGGTTTGCTGTTGGAGCTATAATAGCTTGGATGTTGGCATTGATTGGCGCTTCTTTGGCAGTGCAAATAACAATATTTTTTGTTAGTTCTTTTATTTTACTATATTATACAAGACCTTTAGCTATTAAAGTATTTAAAATCGGAAATACAAAAACTAACGTTGAGAGCATTGTTGAAAAGATAGGTATAGTGACAGAAAAAATTGACAATATTAAAGGAACTGGATTAATCAAAATAGACGGTCAAGTGTGGACTGCAAGATCGCATCAAGATGAGATAATAGAAGAAGACTCCATTGTTATGGTTAAAGAAGTAAAAGGTGTTAAGTTATACGTAATAAAAAAATAAAATATTTTGGAGGGACTAATTATGCCTTGGTTAATTTCTATAATAATAATTATTTTGTTATTAATTATCACAAATATAAGAGTTGTACCACAAGCAAGTTCTTATGTTATTGAAAGATTAGGAGCTTTTCAAAGTGCTTGGAGTGTGGGGTTACATTTTAAGATACCATTAATAGATAGAGGCAAAAAAAGTGAATCTTAAAGAACAAGTGATTGATTTCCCACCACAACCTGTTATTACAGAAGATAATGTAACTATGAGAATTGATACTGTTGTATATTTTCAAATAACTGATCCTAAAGCGTACACATACGGGGTTGATCATCCTTTGTTAGCAATAGAGAATTTAACAGCAACAACTTTAAGAAATATTATTGGTGACTTAGAACTAGATGAAACATTAACATCTAGAGATACTATAAATACAAAGATGAGAAGTATTTTAGATGAAGCTACAGACCCTTGGGGAATTAAAATAAATCGTGTTGAATTAAAAAATATAATTCCACCAGCAGAGATACAAGGTGCTATGGAGAGGCAAATGAAAGCCGAAAGGGAGCGTAGAGAAAGTATCCTACGTGCCGAAGGAGAAAAGAGGTCAGCTATCTTAGTATCTGAAGGAAAAAAAGAATCTGCAATTCTCGAAGCTGAAGCAGAAAAACAAGCTGCAATTCTTAGAGCAGAGGCGAAAAAAGAAGCTCAAATAAGAGAAGCAGAAGGTGAAGCTGAAGCTATATTAAAAGTTCAAACTGCAACAGCAGAAGGTTTAAAACGTATTAAAGAAGCAGCACCTTCTAACGAAGTAATATCATTAAAAAGCTTAGAAGCTTTTGGAAAAGCTGCAGATGGTAAAGCTACTAAGATTATAATTCCTTCTGATATACAAGGATTAGCTGGTTTAGCAAAATCCGTAATAGAAGTTTCAAAAGAGGCGTAGATTTTGGGTCAGGTTTTAAGCCTGACTCAAACATTGTAAGTTTGAGGTGAACAAAAATGATAAAGAATGTAAAAATGTTTGTAGCAGATCATATTTGGATTATTTTATTAATTTTAGTAAAGGTCATATTTTATTATGTTTTAATAGATTTATCACCTATTAGTGGAATGATAGGACTATTTTCGTTTGGCTATATGTTTATTTTGTTTTATGGATGTTATATTAGTAAATATAAATATAGTTATTTTGTTTTTATGTGTATCTATTTTTCAATTACATTATTAATGTTTTGTGATACTATTTATTTTAATTATTTTAATCAATTAACGTCAATAAATCAGTTATGGCAAATGAATAATTTAGTTGTAGTAGATGAAAGTGTAAAATTCGCAACGCCACCTATTAGTATACTGCTGTTTTTTGATATTCCTCTTGTTACAAATTATTTAAAAAGGGAAAAAGATAATTTGCATAAAAAACCATATTATAATAGTAAAATATCTATGAAGCCTGTTGTATTATACTCTGCTATGTTTTTATTTATAATTATTTTTGCAATAAATCCAGTAAAAGCAAATATCTTCACAAAGGTAAATCATACAGAATTTTTCACATATCATCTAAAAGATGTTATTGTTAATGTTTTTGAAGATGTAACAGAGGTCGAAAAACCTTTAAATGAAGTTGTCTCTAACATTGGTGATAATGTAAAGATAGAACAAGATGAGATATTATCGGGCATTGCAGAAGGTAAAAATTTGATAGTTATACAATTGGAATCAGTGCAGAACTTTGTTATTAATAGAGAATATAATGGACAAGAGATAACTCCTTACATAAACGAATTATTAAATAAGGACACAATATATTTTGATCACTACTTCCAGAGTATAGGAAAAGGTAATACTGCTGATTCAGAGTTTGTTAGTCAAAATAGTTTATACCCTGTTATAAAAGGTGAAGCATATAGATTATATGAAGAAAATACTTTTAAAGGACTGCCTTGGTTACTTAGGGATAAAGGATATAATAATTTGGTTTTTCATGGATATAAAGGCGAATTTTGGAATAGGGATAAAGCGTATGTTAATCAAGGTTGGGATGATTATATAAGTATGGAGGATTTTGATGTAACGGAAAAAATTGGTTTTGGACTATCAGATAAAGAACTTTTTCGTCAAACCACAGATTACTTAGAAACAGTTGAGCATCCTTTTTATGGGTTTGTAATAACTTTATCTAGTCATCATCCTTTTGTTTTACCTGAAGAATATGATGATTTTAAGTTAAAGGAAACAGATACAGATACTGTTTTTGGTAATTATATCAAATCTGTTAATTATGCTGACGAAGCAATAGGAGAATTTATAGAAAGCCTTAAACAAAAAGGGTTATATGAAGATACTATGTTTGTGATATATGGAGATCACCATGGATTAAATGCTAAAGATGATTTAATCAATGAACAAGTGAGTGATTTTTTAGGTTATAATTATGACTATGATCAAATGTTGAGAATTCCATTAATTATACACATACCAAATAGTGGAGCAAGTAAAACAGTTAGTACTGTTGGGGGACAGATAGATATGATGCCAACAGTAGCTAACTTAATGAATCTTGAAGTAGATCAACCTTTTGTATTTGGACGTGATTTAATCAATGCAAAAGAAGGAGGATTTGTTGCTTCACTAACATATATGCAAAAAGGTTCATTTGTTAAAGATGGAGTTATATTTGAGATATCAAGAGATGGGCTTTTTGAAAACTCAAGGGCTTGGGATATTGATACAGGAGAAGATATATCTATAGAAGGCTTAGAAGAAGATTATAAAAGGGCTGTTGAATTACTAGACGAATCAAAACGTGTTTTAGATAATGATTTACTTAATAATTACGATCAGGAAGATAACAAAAGTAATTAATTTTGGCATAAACTCTTTATGAAAGAGTTAGGGGGATACCTTATGGGAAAAAAAGTACTGATTTTTACAGCTTCAACAGGACATGGTCATAATATTGCAGCAGAATCACTTAAGAAAGAGCTATCTTTTCATGGATATCAAGTTTTAACAATAGAACCCATAAAAGAAGCTAGTAAGTCCTTGGATACTTTTATTGCTGATGGGTATAAGGTTTTAGCAACAAAATTACCAAAAATGTATGGGACAATTTATAAACTTAGCAATTATGAGTTAACTAATAATAAGATTGCTAGATTATTAATTAAGTCTTTAGAAGAAAAAATATATGAATTATCTTTGTTACACAAGCCTAGTTTAATGATTAGCACTCATCCTTTAATTGTAAAGGTTATTTCTTCATTGATTGAACAATCAAAAATCGATGTGCCATTTATTTCAGTTATAACAGATTACCAAGCGCATCAAAGTTATATAAGTAAGTACGTAGATGCATATATTGCTGGAAGCTCGTATACAAAAGAAAATTTAATAGAGAAAGGTATTGATAGTGAAAAGATATATACTTATGGGATACCAATTAGACGAGAATTTCACTCAAAAGAATGTAATTTAAAAAAGGATGATAAATTTACAGTTCTTCTTATGGGTGGAAGTATGGGAATAAGTGCTATTAAAAAAGCTTTGAAGAATATTATTGCTGTAAGTTACTCTTTGAAAATAATAGTAATATGCGGTAATAACGATACATTAAAAAAATCTTTAGAAAACAAATATGAATCAAATATAGGAAATAAAATAATTGAAATATTAGGGTTTACAAATCAGATCCCAGAGTTAATGGATATATCAGACGTAATTATTACAAAGCCTGGGGGATTAACAGTAACAGAATCATTAGTTAAAGGAATTCCTATGATTATACCATATTATATACCTGGACAAGAAAAGGAAAACACAGAGATACTTGTTAATGCTGGAGTAGCCAAAAGCGCTGAACTAAAGGAATTAAATGAGGTTATTGAAACTTTGATTGAAAAACCTCAGAGTCTTAAGAAAATGAGAGATAATATAAAAGAATTAACAAAAAACCATTCCCTCGATAGTACAGTTTTATTAGCTATTTCATTAATAGAAGAATATGAAGAGAATAGTAACAGAAGTATTGAAGAGTATGGAAGATAACGTAGATGTGCTAATTTTAACTGCTGGATTTGGGAATGGGCATTTAACAGTTGCTGATGCATTAAGGGTTGATATAAATCATAACTATCCAGATGTTAGAATTGAAGTAATTGATTTCTTTGAATTGACTAAACCTAAATCTTTTAAAAAGATGTATAAAAAATATGAAAACCTTGTTAAATATGGAAGTCTCGCGTTCAACTTATACTACTATGGTAAGGAAAAGATAAATTTATTAAAAGAATTTGATACTGCTTCGTATACTATAAGACAAGAATTTAAAAAGATTATTGATTGCAAAAAACCAAAAGTTATTATTTCAACTTTTCCTGTTTGTTCAGGATACGTATCAAAATATAAACGTAATAATAGGAAGATTCCATTGGTTACAATTATGACTGATATTGTAGCTACTAATGAATGGATTTACCCTAATACGGACTTGTATTGTGTAGCAACAGAAAGGGCAAAATCACTTCTTATTAAAAAGGGTATTAATAAGAATATAATTGAGGTTACTGGGGTGCCAGTTAGGAAGATGTTTTATAAAGATATAGAAGATTATAAAATAGATGTAATTAAAAAAATTTCTCCTTCAAAAAAGGTTATATCATTTTTGGGTGGAGGATTTGGTTTATTACCAAATAATAGTAAACTTTATCAGTGGTTTAATCAGTTAGATAATGTTCATACTATTATTACAACAGGGAATAATAAAAAACTATTTAAATCGTTAACAAAAGCAACTAGTACGTATAAAAATATATCCGTTATAGGGTATACTAATAAGATACACGAAATTATGAAGAGAAGTGATTTAATTATTGGTAAACCAGGTGGAATAACTTTCTTTGAGGCTATAGTATCTAATGTCCCTTGCATAATACTTAAGCCTAAGCTAGGGCAAGAAAAAGAGAATTGTAAATATATTAAGCATAATAAAATGGGTTTTATAGCAAATAATTCTAAAGAGCTTAAAACAATTGTGCTAAAAGTACTTTCGGATAATAAAATATTACTTGACTACAAAATGAGATTAAAAAATTTTAAAAAACAAACGAGTATGGAACCATTAATAAAAAAAATAGGAAAATGGATTTAATTAAATTGCTTCCTGAATTAAGTTGGTGAAAAAATGATTGTTATATATATAATAGGTCTTATACTATTCTTTTTTTTGATTTATAATTTTTTGCCAAATTTTTACGCTAGAAACATATCGAAAAATGTGCTTCATACATTAGCTTTAAACGGGAAAAAAATTGCACTAACATTCGATGATGGACCTGATCAACGATATACTAATGAAATATTAGATTTGCTAAAGGAATATTCTATTAAAGCAACTTTTTTTGTTGTAGCAGAAAAAGTTAAATCAAATATATCAATAATAAAGAGAATGAAGGAAGAAGGACATTTGATAGCATTACACTCTTTAAGACATAAAAGTGCTTGGCTAATGGGGCCTTACGAAACTATGAAAGAAATCCCAAAGTCAAAAAAAATATTATCACAGCTAGATATAGAGATAGATTATTTTAGACCACCTTGGGGAACATTTAATTTATTGACTTTATATTCAGCAACTAAAAATAAATTAAAGACTATATTGTGGTCAGTTGAAGCATATGATTGGAGAAAAGATAATTCAGGCGTTCTAATAAGTAATCTTTTGCTAAATAGAATAAAAGAACAGTCAATTATTGTATTACATGATAGTGGGGGCGCAGAATTTGCACCTATAAACACTATAGAAGGTCTTAAAATAACTATACCAAAATTATTAGAAAAAGGTTATGAATTTGTAACTGTTGAAGAATAATAATTATTTACTTAATAAAGAATAGTAAAGAGGGATTGAAGGTCATGAAAATAATAATAAAAGGTTTCTTTTTGATAATGGATAATATTGCGAAGAAATTAGGCAAGTGGATATTGATACCTGGAACAGATGTAGGATATTTTTATGTATATCAATTCAAATATAAAGGAAAACAAGTTACATTAGAAGATGGAACTATAATTAATAAAGGAGATGAATTGGTAGAGCTTCATTTAAATAATAAAAAATATAAAAATGTAAGCAATTCTGTAAGAGAAATTTTTAAAATTTTTGATAGTGAAATGGAAAAATTAGCAACTGCTTTTGTAGAAGATAAAAGATTTGCAAATGTTAAAGGTATTTATGGACGTACTCTATTATTTGGAGTAGCTAAAAAAAGGGGATTTGAAGTTAGTGAAATTGAAAGTAGTTCTATGTCTAAATTTATTAAGATTTGGGATAGTCTTATAAAGTATGCTTATGAAGCAAAAAACCAAAAACTTAAATTTAGAGAACCAAAACAAATTTGGATATCTAAGGAAAAATTTATAAAAGTAAATATGAAAATATAAATATCAAACTTGCTTACAATGATTAGATAGTTAGGTTATAATTTTTACTATGATACATATAGAATAAATTGAAAGTATTTAAAATGCCAAACATTTTTAGGGGATTAAATTTATGAATAAAAGGGTAATTTATTATATTATATTAGTAATTTTCACAGCAATTACTGTGTATGTTGTTTTTACAAGTCAGGAACTTGATGAAATACCAGAGTTGTTGAACCGCACAAAAAGAGGATATTTATTAGTAGCGTTTTGTTTAATGTTTTTATATCTTTTAATAAATGCGCTAATAATTCAAGGTATTGGTTCTAGTATTAGCAAAGAATTTAATTTTAGGAGATCATTTTTTATATCTTTAGCAGGCCAATACTATAGTTTAATAACTCCTTTTGCTTCTGGAGGGCAGCCAGCACAAGTTTATCTTATGAAAAATAAATATAATATTCCATATAAAAAAGGAATAACAGTTACCCTTAAAAAGTTTATTATTTTTCAAATGGTAGTATCACTGTATGCTGTTGCAATGTTTTTGTTTAAATATAACCTTTTTATGACAAAACAAAAAGAAGTATTGGTATTCATATATATAGGGTTAATAGTTAATATTATTGGTGGGCTTTTTATTATAATATTAGCTTACAATAGAAAGATTATAAGAAATATATTAAATAGTATAATTTATCTTTTGAAAAAGCTTAGATTGTTTAATAACTTTGACAAAAATAAATTTAACAAGCATATAGATGAATATGCTGATAATATTCATGAGATAAAAAACAATAAAAAAATGATGTTAAAACTGATAGGTTTAACCATTATACAGTTAACTTGTTACTTTTCTATAACATATTTTATTTATTTATCATTAGGATTTAATCAAGCACATTATATTGATATTTTAGCTATACAGACAGTTTTATATGTTGTAATTAGTTTTATTCCAACGCCAGGGAATGCTGGTGCTTCTGAAAGTGGATTTTATATTATGTTTAGTATATATTTTTCAAAGGAAGTTTTATTGTATGCTATGCTTTTATGGCGAATAATTATATACTATAGTAATTTATTAATTAGTGGAATAGTAGTCTTGTTAGATTCATTACTACACAAAACAAAGATAAAATTTGATGAACCAATAGATTAATATTAACTTGCTCTTGTACGGCCAATTACTGGCAGTACGCAAAGTAAGGGGGAGATTCTGCATGGGATTAAGAATAGAACCGAATACTAGATATGGTTTGGTATTAGAAGGTGGAGGAGCAAAAGGAGCCTATCACATTGGAGTCTGGAAGGCTTTAAGAGAACTTAATATTCCAATTCAAGGGGTTACAGGGACTTCAGTAGGGGCTTTGAATGGTGCCCTTATTTGCATGGATGCATTTGAAGAGGCTTTAAACATTTGGGAAAATATTACGTATTCACAAATTATGGATGTAAAAGATGATATGATTGAGAGTATTAGAAAAGCTGATATTAAAACAATAAATTTTATTGAAGTGTTGAAAGATATAAGAAAGTTTATTTTTAATGGAGGCATAGATATATCACCATTGAAACAGCTAATAAAAGAGTTGTTAGATGAAGAATTAATACGTCAATCTACAAAGGATTTTGGATTAGTTACAGTATCTGTTTCGGATTTGAAGCCACTTGAAATATTTTTAGAAGATATACCAAAAGGTCAATTGATTGATTTTCTAATTGCAAGTTCCTATTTCCCTTTTTTTAAGAAAGAAAAAATTAATGGGAAACGTTTTATTGATGGTGGATTTCGCAATAATCTGCCAGTAAATATGTTAATTGATAAAGGCTATAATAATATTATAGTTGTTAGAATATATGGTATAGGTATTGAAAAAAGAGTTAAAATTGATGATAAAACTAACATTATAGAAATAGCACCAACTGAAGATTTAGGTGGGTTGTTAGAATTTAGTCAAGATAAAAGCAAATACAATATAAAGTTAGGTTATTTTGATACACTTAAGATAATAAAAGGATTAGAAGGAAATAAATATTATATAAATATGGTGAATGATGAGAAATATTATTTGCAAAAGTTAATTAATCTTTCTGATAATACAAAGAATAGTCTGAGAAATATGCTCAATACAGATTTGTTTTTTAACAGGGGGTTATTTGAATATATTATTCCTAATATAGCGAAAAGGATTGATATTAATATTAAAAGAAACTGGGATTATAAGGACTTTATTATTCACCTACTAGAATATGTAGCATTAAGATTAAGAATAGATAGATTTAAAGTATATACTGATACAGAGTTAATTGAAATAATAAAACAATTAACTAAACAATACGAAAATAAAATCAATGAAAACTTTAGACCTAATAAATTAAGAGATATTTTACTTCAACTAGTTAATGAATTATAAGGCAAGCTGATAGTTTGTATAACAACAATACAATTAGACTCTATTTAGAGAGGTGAGAGTATGGGAAAGGTTAATTTAGACTATCCAATGTATTATGAAAATAGAGAGTTAAGTTGGTTGGAATTTAATCAACGGGTATTAGATGAATCAAATAATGAAGAAAACCCTATTTTTGAACGAATTAAGTTTTTGTCTATAGTTAGTTCAAATCTAGACGAATTTTTTATGGTTAGGGTAGCTTCTTTAAAAGAACAAGTTAAAGCAGGATATGTTAAAGTCGATTTTGCTGGGTTAACTCCAAAACAACAATTAAAACAAATATCACAAAGAGCACATAAAATGGTATGTAAACAATATGAAGAATACAATAATTATATTCTTCCTAAGTTAAAGGAAAAAGATATTGAAATAACATTAGTTAAAGATCTTGATAAAGAACAAAAGACATTTATTAAGCAGTATTTTGAAGAGATACTATATCCAGTATTAACACCTATGGCTGTTGATTCAAGTAGACCTTTTCCTTTAATAACAAATAAAAGCCTTAATTTGGCAGCATTAATAAAAAAAGATAATGAAGAAATGTTTGCAATGGTACAAGTTCCCTCCGTTTTGCCAAGATTCTTGGAAATACCAAAATCATTATCTAAAACCACCAAGATTTTAATTATGTTAGAAGATATTATTCATCATTATATATCACAATTATTTTTAGGATATGAAGTAATTGCAGCACATCCTTTTAGGATTACAAGAAATAGTGATTTGTCTATTGATGAAGAAGAGGCGCAAGATTTGTTAAGAGAGATAGAAGAATCAATTAAACAGAGAAAATTCGGAGATGCCATTAGGCTAGAGATTTCTAAGGATATGGATGAAAGACTTATTGAAATATTACAGGATGCTCTACAAATACATAATAAAGATATTTTCTTTATAAATGGACCGATAGATTTGACTTGTCTTATGCAAGTCTATGATTTGAAAGGATATGATAATTTAAAATACAAACGATATTTTCCACAAAAGCCTAAAGCATTGTTTGGAAAAGAAGATGTATTTGAAGCAATTAGGGAAAAAGATATAATATTACATCATCCATATGAAAGTTTTCAACCTGTTGTAGATTTTGTAAAAATGGCAGCAAAAGATCCAGGGGTATTAGCAATAAAGCAAACATTATATAGAGTAAGTGGAGATTCCCCAATAATAAAAGCGTTAGCGAGAGCAGCAGAAGCTGGTAAACAAGTTACTGTCTTAGTAGAATTAAAGGCAAGATTTGATGAAGAAAATAATATTGCATGGGCAAAAAAATTGGAAAAAGCAGGTTGTCACGTTATTTATGGGCTATTAGGACTTAAAACTCATAGTAAAATAACATTAGTCGTTCGTCTTGAGGATAATGGTATTAGAAGATACGTTCATTTAAGTACAGGAAATTATAACGATATAACTGCTAAATTTTATACAGATATTGGAATGTTTACCTGTGATGAGCAAATAGGTGACGATGCATCTTCGGTATTTAACACTTTATCTGGGTATTCTGAAACACCTAAATTAAAGAGTATGGTAATAGCTCCTACAGGATTAAGGAAAAAGTTCACATCTCTTATCAAAAGAGAAATAGAGCATGCAAAAAAAGGGAAAAAGGCACATATTATAGCAAAAATGAATTCCCTTTGTGATAAAGGTATTATGAAATTATTGTATGAAGCTTCAATAGCGGGAGTTAAGATAGACTTAATTGTTAGAGGTATTTGCTGTATTATACCTGGAATAAAAGGAGTAAGTGAAAATATTATTATTAGAAGTATAGTAGGACGCTACCTTGAACATAGTAGAATATATTATTTTTACAATAATGGAGAAGAAGAAATATATCTATCAAGTGCAGATTGGATGCCACGAAACCTTAATCGTAGAGTAGAGTTGTTATTTCCATTAAAACAGCAAAATAATAAAAAAAGAGTAAAAAAAATTATAGATATTGTATTGCAAGATAATGTGAAAGCGAAGATTAAACATAAGGATGGGCAATATTATAAAATTAAAGCAAATAATAATAAAGTTAATTCACAAGAATTTTTTAGTGATCTAGCTATTAAACGATCAAAAAATTATGCTAAAGAAAGAGATAAGGTTATTTTTATTCCGATAAAAAAGGATTAGTTAGCTAAAGGAGTTTAATAATATTATCAAAAACTATTGACACTAATTAGATACTATTATAGTATAATTATACAACTAAATGTATAATTAAAGGGGGAACAACCATGAATTTAAAAGGAAAAAGTCTATTAACATTGAAGGATTATACAAAAGAAGAAATTGAATATTTATTAAATTTAGCATTAGAATTAAAAGAAAAAAAGAAAAAAGGAATAATAGGTAAAGGCCTAGCAGATAAAAACATAGCATTAATATTTGAAAAGCCATCTACTAGAACTAGATGTGCATTTACAGTAGCAACTATAGATGAAGGAGGACATCCTGAATATTTAGGTAAAAATGATATACAGCTAGGGCATAAGGAAAGTGTAGAAGATACTGCTAGAGTATTAGGTAGATTATTTGATGGAATACAATTTAGAGGTTTTTCTCAAGAGACTGTAGAAAAATTAGCAGAATATAGTGGGGTGCCAGTCTGGAACGGACTTACAGATTTATACCACCCAACGCAAGTGTTAGCTGACCTATTAACACTTAAAGAAAGTTTTCAAAATTTAGAAGGCCGAAATTTAATTTATATTGGAGACGGAAGAAATAATATGGCAAATAGCTTAATGATTGGTGCAACCAAAGTTGGAATTAACTACACTATTATTGCTCCAAAAGAACTTTGGCCAGATAGATCACTGATAAATGAGTGTAATAAATATGCAAAAGATACTGGTGCAAAAATTACTCTTACTGATCAAATTTCTGCTGTAGAAGGAGCTGATGCTATTTATACAGATGTATGGTGTTCAATGGGAGAAGAATCACTAGCTAAAAAAAGAATCGAAATACTAAAGCCATATCAAGTAAATAAAAAGTTAATGGATATGACTGGAAAAGACTCAAGTATATTTATGCATTGTTTGCCTGCTGTTAAAGGTAATGAAGTGACAGAAGAAGTGTTTGAAAGCAAGGCATCAGTGGTATTTGATGAAGCTGAAAATAGAATGCATACTATAAAAGCAGTTATGGTAGCAACAATCAACAATTAGATTTAAGGATTAAGTGAGGTTTAGTGAATGAAATCAAGAGTTCTCACATACTTAAAAGAAAGTAGAGATTATATATCAGGTCAAGAGTTAAGTAATATATTTGGCGTTTCTAGAACAGCTATCTGGAAAGCAGTTAAAGGGCTAAAAGAAGATGGCTATGATATTAAATCAGTTAGGAATAAAGGATATAAATTAATTAGCATACCTGATATTTTATTAGCCGATGAGATAAAGTATGGCTTAAAAACAAACTATATTGGAGATAATGTTATTATATATGATGCTATTGATTCTACTAATCAACAAGCTAAGAGATTAGCTTTAGATGGCTTGGGGAATGGTACAGTTGTTATTGCTGAGCAGCAAATTAAAGGGAAAGGAAGAAGAGGGAAGAATTGGGAATCACCTTATCAAACGGGGATTTGGATGTCTATATTACTTAAACCTAATATACATCCGAATCAAGCTTCAATGATTACACTATTGGCAGGTTTAGCAACAGTTAAAAGTATTAATAAAAAAATAGATAATAATAGTTTTATAAAATGGCCTAATGATATAGTTATAAATGGCAAAAAGGTTTGTGGTATATTAACAGAAATAAGTACAGAAATTGATACAGTTAATTATATTATTGTTGGAATAGGAATAAATGTAAATACATTAGAATTTGACAAAGATATTAAAGATATCGCTACATCTATAGCAAGAGAAGAAGGGCAGAAAGTAGATAGAGTACCAATAATTCAAAGTATATTACAAAACTTTGAATATTACTATGATATCTTTAAAAGAGATCTGAACTTATCCAATATAATTAAAGAATATGAAAAAGAGTGTATAAATATTAATAAGGAAGTTAAAGTTATATACAAAAATAAGGAAATTGAAGGAAAGGCTATGGGGATTACTCCAATAGGTGAACTTGTTATAATAGATAAAAGTGGACAAAAACACACAGTTAATTCAGGTGAAGTTTCTGTAAGAGGCCTAAACGGCTATATATAATTAAAGAAGTTAGAGGTGAATTCAGAAAGTGTATATTGAAGATAGAATTATATTATCTGTATCAAATTCTTATGAACAAAAATATTATTTTAATGATGACTTTGAAACTATTCCACAAAATATAAAAGATGAACTAAAAGCTTTATCTGTTCTTTTTACAGAAGATGTAGGTGGAATTTTTATTATTGGTTTTAATGAAGAAGGGCAGTTGTTTTTTGAAGTTAAAGCAAATGAAGAAGATATCCTTTATGATGAAATAGGTAGTCATTTAAAAATAAAACAAATTCAAAATGAAAGAAAAGAACTTTGGGAAGCGTTAGAAACGTTCTTTAAAGTTTTTTTCTTAGGTGAAGAAGTAGAAGAGGAGGAGATATAAGTGATTAGGCATATTGTAATGTTCAAGTTTAAAGAAGAAGTTGAAGGTATGAAAAAAACAGAAATAATTGAAAAGGCTAAAATAATGATTGAGGAGTTAGAAAAAAAGATTGAGAGTATTAGGTTTTTAAAAGTTGGGATTAATTCAAAAGAAGCTAATCAAGATAATTTCGATTTAGTATTAGTATCAGATTTTGATACTATGGAAGATTTGAACAACTACCAAGTTCATCCGGATCATCAAATAGTAGTAGCCTTTATTAAAAAGGTTGTAGAATCAAGAGCTTGCGTAGACTTTGAAATACAGTAACTTTAAGAGGTGAGAATATTGTTATTAGTAGTAGATATTGGCAATACTAACGTTGTGTTAGGAGTTTATAATGGCGCTGATTTAATTGGTAGTTGGAGAATGACAACTAAATCAAAAAGAACTTCTGATGAATATGGGTTGTTTATATGTGATTTATTGAAACATAGAAATATAGATATAAAAAAAGTAAATGATGTTATTATCTCATCTGTTGTTCCGAATATTATGTATTCTTTTGTTAATGGTATTATTAAATATTTCAATACAACACCATTAGTAGTAGGACCAGGTATTAAAACAGGGATAAAGATTCATACAGAAAATCCAAAAGAAGTCGGAGCAGACCGTATAGTAGATGTAGTTGCTGCTTATGAGTTGTATGGAGGGCCGACTATTGTTATTGATTTTGGTACTGCTACAACATTTGACGTCGTTACTAGGGATGGGATTTTTGACGTAGCTATAACTTCCCCTGGAATAAAAATATCTGCTAATGCGTTATGGCAAGGAGCTGCAAAATTACCTGAAATAGAAATAAAAAAACCTAATTCAATATTAGCAAGGGATACTATAACTAGTATGCAAGCAGGATTAGTATATGGCTATATTGGACAAGTTGAATATATAATTAAAAAAATAATAGAAGAAACTAATCTTAATGATATAAAAGTTGTTGCTACTGGAGGATTAGGAAAAATCATTTTCGAAGAAACAGATAAGATTGATATATATAACCCTTTATTAACATTAGAAGGGCTTAGATTAATTTATGAGAAAAACTGATGCAGTTTCTGATTTAAATAGGGAGTGATTGTGATTTGAGAATTGGTAATGTAGAAATCCCTAATAAAATTTTTCTAGCTCCAATGGCAGGAGTAACAGACTTGCCTTTTCGATTATTGTGTAAGGAGCAAGGTTGTGGTTTGGCTTATACAGAGATGGTTAGTGCTAAAGCATTGTCTTATAATAATAAGAATACAGAAGTTTTATTGGCAACAGTAGAAGAAGAAAGACCTGTTGCTGTACAATTATTTGGTTCGGACCCTGAATTGTTAAGTGAAATGGCTAAAAGAATAGAAAAATACCCTATAGATATAATAGATATAAATATGGGATGTCCAGTTCCAAAAGTAGTTAATAATAATGAAGGGTCTGCGCTTATGAAAGATCCTAATTTAATAGGAGAAATAGTGAGACAAGTATCTTCTTCTATTAAAAAACCACTTACAATAAAAATAAGAAAAGGCTTTTGTGATTCTAAAGTTAATGCTGTTGAAATAGCTCAGATCGCTGAGGAAAATGGCGCGTCTGCAATTGCAGTACACGGGAGAACTAGAGAAGAATATTATAGTGGTAGAGCAGATTGGAAAATTATTAAAAAGGTTAAAGAATCTGTTAGTATACCAGTTATAGGTAATGGTGATGTTTTTTCACCAATAGAAGCTAAAGAGTTGTTTGAGGCAACAAAGTGTGATGCAATTATGATAGGAAGGGGTGCCCAAGGAGATCCTTGGATTTTTAAAAGAGTTTTACATTATATGAAAACAGAAAAACTTTTACCCAAACCTATATTGGATGATATAATTAATATGTTTTTAAAGCATGCAAGGATGCTTATTGACTTAAAAGGTGAATATATAGCAGTGCGTGAGATGAGAAAGCATGCTAGTTGGTATACTAAAGGGCAGCATAACGCAACACAGTTAAGAAGAGAAATTAATAATGCTACAACATATGAAGAACTAGAAAAAACATTTAAGACATCACTAAAGGGATAATTCGGGACCAGTGATAAAGTCTTGCTCTTATTACCGTAAATGAATGTTGTACTATTGTTCTTAGATAAAATATCTTCATATCTTCCTTAATTCATTAATACACTAATAATAACTTGTTTTGTATGATATGTGATAAAGGAGGATTTGATGAATCGAAGTTTTACTATATTTGAATTGGTAGAAACCATAGAAGATATACCTATTAAGATACCATTTAAGATGATATTAACAAAAAGACATATAAAAAATAAAACATATAAAAAAATATTAAAAAAAACGCCTTTAAAGAAAAGTATAATTAATATTATGGGCATAGAAGGTTATAGAGTGCAATTACCAATAACTACCGACATAATAAAGGAAAAAGATGCTAATTATATTAAGACTATTATTAATTCGAGTGTAAATGATATGATAAATGAGGAAAGTATATTATTTATTTTCCCAGATGAATTAATTGGATTTGTTCAAGAACTAGAAATACCAATAGTAGATGGCAAATTAATACCTTTTCTATTACTAGATCAAGTCATAGAAAAATGTTGTAATGTTTATCCAAAAAAAATGAAAGATATTCATTTTGTTCTTATTGACGGACAAGATACATTAACTAATTATTGTATAGATTTAATTTACAGTAAAATTAATTATTTAACAATTATTACTGATAGAGCAAGTTATTATAATGAAATAACTGAAGAGATTTTTCAAGAAACTGGGTTAATTGTTGAAATAATAGAATCACCACTTTTGCAAAAAATTGAAAGTGATATTATAATAAATTGTGATAATAGTCAGAACAAGGCTTTTTATTTTTTTAATAAAAATGCTTTTTTAATTGACTTTATAACACAAAAAGAAAGTATACGTAATATATTAATAAAACGTAAAGATTTAAGAGTTATCGATGACTTATCTTATGTTGTTAATAATGAGAGTATAGATTCGAAACTTTTGCAGGCAATTATTTTTTCTCAAAATAGAGCGTTACGGAGCTGGATGCTCTATGGATATAAATCTCATATGTTAGATAGGATAAATAGATTATTTTCACAATACAATGTTAAGATAAGTGGTTTATACCAATACGGTCGAAAAATTGAATTCAACTAATCTTGACAATGTAATGTAATTAAGTTATAATACTTTGAATATTAGTGAAAGCATATTGTGTTGAATGGTTGGTTAGTATAAAATTATGTTTTATTTATAGTTTGTAATTATCAGAGCAATTTTTTAAAAAACAAATAATAAGAGGAAGGGTGTAGCAGGATGGTAAACAAAAAAATTGTCTTAACTTATGCTGGATTAAAAGAATTAGAAGAAGAACTAAGCCAATTAAAAATTGTAAGAAGAAAAGAAGTAGCTGAAAAAATAAAAGAAGCTAGAGGACAAGGTGACTTATCAGAGAATGCTGAATATGATGCAGCTAAAGAAGAACAAGCAGAGATTGAAGCTAGAATATTAGAGATAGAAAAAATATTAAAGAATGCAGAAGTTATTGATGAAGATGAAGTGGATTTAACAGCAATTAATGTAGGTTGTAAAGTTCGGCTTCTAGATATAGAATTTGAAGAAGAAGTTGATTATGCTATAGTTGGTTCTGCTGAGGCTGATCCATTGAAATATAAAATTTCTAATGAATCACCTGTAGGAAAAGCATTAATAGGAGCTAAAGTTGGAGAAGTTGTTGAAGCAGAAACACCTGCAGGAACAGTGAAATTTAATATTCTTGAAATTCATCGGTAATCTTGATTTTGGATAAATATTATTTTAAGATGATAAATGATGTAGTTGGATAAATAAAGAAACACAAAGGAGGGAATATGTTGTCTGAGAACAATCAACAAGCAAATGAACAAGACATAAATGAATTATTACAAATTAGAAGACAAAAACTATTAGAACTCCAAGAAAAAGGTAAGGATCCTTTTAAACTAACTAAATATACAGTAACTCATCATAGTGAAGAGATTATTAATTGTTTTGATGAGTATGAAGGGAAAATTATATCTATAGCAGGTCGTATAATGACAAAGAGAGTTATGGGGAAAGCTTCATTTTGTCATATTCAAGATAGATACGGGCAAATACAATCCTATATTAGAAAAGATGCTGTTGGAGAAGATGATTATTCAGATTTTAAACACTTTGATTTAGGCGATATTGTTGGCATTAAAGGGGAAGTGTTTAAAACTAAAAAAGGTGAAATATCTATAAAAGCCAAGGAAGTTATATTGTTATCAAAGAGTTTACAAATACTTCCTGAAAAATATCATGGATTAAAAGATACAGATACAAGATATCGTCAACGATATTTAGATCTTATTGTAAATGGAGAAGTAAAAGATACTTTTATTAAACGAAGTCAAATCATAAAAGAGATAAGAAATTATTTGGATGATATGAATTTTCTAGAAGTTGAAACACCTGTGCTACATACAATTGCTGGTGGAGCAGCAGCTAGACCGTTTATAACACATCATAATGCTCTTGATATGGAAATGTATCTAAGGATTGCGTTAGAACTTCATTTAAAAAGACTTATAGTAGGTGGATTTGAAAGAGTTTATGAAATAGGCCGAGTTTTTAGAAATGAAGGTCTTTCTATTAGGCATAACCCTGAATTTACATTATTAGAGCTTTATCAAGCATATACTGACTATGAAGGTATGATGAATCTAACAGAAAATCTTATTCGTGAAGTTGCTAAGAAAGTATTAGGCTCAGCAAAAATAACATATGATAATATTGATATTGATTTAGAAAAACCTTTTGAAAAAATGAGTATGTTAGAAGCAGTCAAAAAGTATGCAAGCGTTGATTTTAACAATGTAAATACTGATGAAGAAGCAAAAGAATTAGCTAAGAAATATGAAATAGAGTTTGAAAAGCACCATAAAAAAGGAGACATTCTTAATCTGTTTTTTGAAGAATATGTTGAGGAGAATTTAGTTCAACCAACATTTATTATTGGTCATCCAGTTGAAATATCACCTTTGGCAAAAAGACAACCTGATAATCCAGATTATACAGAACGATTTGAACTTTTTATAACTAGAAGAGAATTTGCTAATGCATTTTCTGAGCTTAATGATCCAATAGACCAAAGAGAAAGATTTAAACATCAAGAGTCTTTGCGAGCAGCTGGTGATGAAGAAGCAAATATGATGGATGAAGACTTTTTAACTTCATTAGAATATGGAATGCCACCAACAGGGGGATTAGGAATTGGGATAGATCGACTCGTTATGTTATTGACAGATTCTTATGCAATAAGAGATGTGTTGTTATTTCCTACGATGAAACATAAAGAATAGCTTGTGAAGTCCGACATAAAAGTCGGACTTTTTTTGAGGGAGGTCCTATTATTCAGATGATTGATACAAGCCGCTTTTGTTTTATAAAAAGTAGGTATTAAAAATTGAATTTAAAAACAAATATAGAAATCAAAGATAATCAATGAAATAATTACATGTGTAGTATTAGTAAATATTATATAAAATATTATAGATAGAACGTAAACAAAAAACTGTCGAATTTTATTATTGAATATGCTATAATGATTTGAGACAATAAAAATAGCTAGAGGTGTATAAATGGGGAAACTTAAAAATAGTAATAAAAGAATATTTTTATGTTTGATTTTGGTTATAATTCTTACTGGACTTCTTGCTTGTGACAATATACAAGACAATAATAAGACAGAGACGCCTACACCAGATACTATTGAAGATGTTGATAATAATGTTATAATTGATTTTTCTTATGCTAAAGAAGCTCCAGCAGTTAATCATAACACTTTTTTCGAACCTGTAAAAGTAAAAGGTCTTTTTGTTAATGCTCATAACGCTGGGTCTTCATCGTCTTTAGATAATCTAATAAAGATAGCTGATGAAACAGAAGTTAATGCTTTTGTTATTGATGTTAAAGATGATAATGGATATATAACATTTGAAATGGATTTACCTGTTGTAAATGAAGTGGATTCTGACAGAAAAATTATTCGAGATATAGATGGGTTAATGGATAAATTATATAAACACGATATTTTCCCAATTGCACGAATTGTATGTTTTAAGGATAAATATTTGGCTAAAAACGAAAAAGATTATGCTATTAAAAACAAAGATGGGAGTTTATGGTATTATGAGAATATAGCTTGGTTAAACCCATATAATAGAGACTCTTGGGAGTATATAGTTGATATTGCAAAAGAAGCCGCTAAAGTTGGTTTCAAAGAGATTCAATTTGATTATATTAGATTTGAGGCAACTTCATCATTAAGAAATGCTGATTTAGGTCCGGAATCTGAAGATAAAAAACGAACAGAAATAATTTTGGAATTTCTTGATTACGCAAATGAGGAATTAGAGGACTATAATGTTGTAATATCAGCAGATGTCTTTGGTATAATTTTTCTAAGCCATAGGGATGGTGAGAATATTGGACAAGATTATATAGAAATGAGTAAGAGACTAGATGTAATTAGTCCCATGGTGTATCCATCACATTATGGAAAAGGTGGTTATTATGGAGCACCTAGTGATATTCATTCAGATTGGTATCCATATGAAATATTATATGGTTCAATGATGAATTCAAATAAAGAATTAGATAAGATTCCAGAAAAAGAAAACAGACCAATAGTTAGACCTTGGTTACAAGCTTTTACAGCAAAGCATTTAAAAAGTCCTAATTATAGAGTTTATGGCGGTGAAGAATTGAGAGAACAGATTCAAGGCACATATGATGCAGGGCTAGAAGAATGGATTTTATGGAATTCTTCTAGTAATTATAATACATTTTTAGATGGTTTATTAAAAGAGGGAGAAGAATAAGTTGCTTGAGGTGATAGTATGATTAATGAGCAAAAAGTTAAAATGATGACTAAATTGGCTATTTATGAGAAAAATATAGGTAAAGAAGATTTGAATGTTAACGAATACTATAAGCATGACTATATTTTACTTAACAATATAAGGACTAGAATTGCTGTAACAATTGCAAGCACTATTATCTTTGGAGGACATGCTTTAGCTCAGTTATTATCATATGTAGAAGACAAGGAAGATGTTAATTTTTTGGCTCTTGGTATTGCTTATAGTATTATATATATTTTTTTAATGATTTTTTATTCATTTATATCTACAAGGATTTATGCAGTTAAATATAAACATGCGCAAGCTCGGTTAGCTGGATACAAAAAGTATTTAGAAAAAATCCAAAAAGATTAAAAGATAATATTTTTAGGTTTTAAATTTAGGAGGTTTCTTTTAACATGTTGACAAAATTATTAGAAATTAGGGAATTATTTATAATATTTTATAAACGTTATGAAATCTATATAATACCGATTTTAAAGTTTTTAACATTCATCATTATATTAGTTAAATTAAATGGAACATTAGGTTATGCTACTGTACTTAACAAAAGTATGATTAATATTGTACTTGCAATAATATTAACATTATTACCTGGTTCTTGGGCTATACTATGTTTAGGTTTTATTATTATAACTCATTTAGCATTTGCCTCAATAGAGGTTGCTATTGTTATAGGACTCTTACTTGCTGTTTTATATCTTATGTTTATTCATTTAGCACCAAAGTTAAGTTATCTAATAATTGCTGTACCATTATGTTTTTCGCTTAATATTCCATATGTAATACCAATATTTGCAGGTTTGTTTTTAACTCCATTGTCAGTGATTCCTATAATATTTGGTACAGTTATTTATTATTTTTCTTCATTTATTAATACACTTATAAGTCTTAAACCAGAAGATAGTGATTTACCAGAAATACCAACAATTATGTTAGAGGTTTACAAAGAAACAGTTAATAGAGTGTTTTCTGATAAGGAAATGATTTTTACAGTAATAATCTTTTCTCTTGTAGTGATAATTACATATAGTATTAGTCGACTATCTAATGATTATATTTGGTATATTACAATTAGTATTGCTACTGTAGTCAATATTATATTGTTCATAATTGGTAATTTAGCTTTGGACTTGAATCTTGGTTTAGTAGGAGTTATTTTTGGCAGCATTTTGTCAGGAATTATAGTTGCTATCATGCAATTTTTTAAATGTATTGTAGATTATAGCAGGGCAGAAAAAGTTCAATATGAAGATGATGACTACTTTTATTATGTAAAAGCTATTCCTAAGATTCATATTAGTAAACCGAAAAGAAAAGTAAAGCGAATTAAATAATGTTAATAACAGAAGCATAAACAAAAACAAAAGTTTATGCTTTTGTTTTCCTAAAGGTATTTTCATTTTTATAAAAAATGATATAATAATAATAGGTAGTTTATAGATACAATAACAATAACAATGGCAAGGGAAGAGTAGATTATGACTAAAAGAGGTGTCTTTTGTTGAATCAGTTAATGAATTTATTGGACAGAATTAAATTTCAAAACTTATTTGCCCCACCTAAAATACATACCTCAGATATTATTGAAATTATTGTTATAGCTTTTATTATTTATCAACTTATAAGATGGATTAAAGATACAAGAGCATGGATGTTATTTAAGGGTATAATAGTTTTATTTTTAATAGCAGCATTAGCAGCAATTTTTAATTTGAACACGATTTTATGGTTGTTTGCTAATACTATAAATGTTGGTATTATAGCTATTTTAATTGTGTTTCAACCAGAATTAAGAAGGGCACTAGAACAATTGGGAAGAAAGAATATTTTAGCATCTATAGTTCAATTCGAAGAACAAAGAAATAAAGAAGAACGATTTTCTGATTATACTGTGGATGAAATTATTAAAGCAGTATTTGAATTAGCTAAAATGAGAACTGGTGCGCTTATGGTAGTTGAGCAGGACATAAAACTTAGTGAATATGAACGTACAGGAATACCAGTAGATGCACTAGTAAGTAGGCAGCTTTTAATTAATATATTTGAACATAATACGCCATTACATGATGGTGCAATAATAATTAGAAATAACAGGGTGATAGCAGCTACTTGCTATTTGCCTTTATCAGATAATATGCAAGTTAGTAAAGAGTTAGGAACAAGACATCGCGCAGGATTAGGTATAAGCGAGATTTCAGATAGTATTACAATAATAGTATCTGAGGAAACAGGGAAAGTCTCTGTAGCAATAGGTGGGAACCTAATTCGTAATGTAAATGGTGAATATTTAAAAAACAAACTTCAATACATTCAAAAGAAATCCATAGATGTTAAGAAATTTAAATTGTGGAAGGGTAGACCAAGATGAGAAAAGCTTTTACAAAAAACTTAGGATGGAAAATACTATCTATTGTATTTGCTATATTATTATGGCTTGTTGTTATTAATATAGATGATCCATGGGTATCAGATGAAGTAAAAGAAATAAAAGTTCAAATAAGAAATAATGATGTAATAACATCTCAGAAAAAAGATGTTGAGTTAAAAGAAGGTGAAACAATCACTGTAAAAGTATCTGGTAAAAGAACGGTTGTTGATAATTTAACTTCAGAAGATATAATTGCTGAAGCGGATATGAGGCAAATATCTTTTTTAACAAATAGTGTTCCAATAAGTGTTAACTCAACAAAACCAATTGAGATAATAAGATGGTATCCAGAACGAGTATTAGTTAATATTGAAGATGTTAAATCTATTCAAGGAAATTTGCAGTCACAAATTAAAGGGTCTCCAAGAGCACCTTATGTTATAAGCGATATAATAATGCAACCAAATTCCTTAATGTTGACTGGTCCAGAATCTCAAATAAATAAAGTAAAATCAGTAATAGTGGATATTGAGATAGATGAAGATAATACATCTGATATTACATTAGATGCGATTCCTCAAATTCTTGATGAAAATAATAATGAAGTGACAGATATTGATATGAATGTGGAAAAAGTAAAAGTGATAGTAAATATAGAAAAGAAAAAAGATGTTCCTTTAATATTTGAAACAAAAGGTGAGATGCCAGAAAATTATGTTTTGACTAAGTTCACTTATCACCCAAGAACTTTAAAAATACAGGGAAAAGAGGCAGAAATAGATGATATTAATAGAATTGTGTTACCTGAGTATGATATTAGTGAATTAAAAGAAAATACAACTTATACAGTAAATATAAAGGAACTTCCACAATTTGCAAATAGTAATATAAAATTTGAGGGAGGTAATTCAGAAGCAACTGTTCAACTTGAAGTAGAAGAATTAATAGAAAAAGATATGATTATTCCTTTGGATAACATAGATGTTAAATATATGCCAAGAAATTTACAATTTCATTATAATACAGAAGAAGATATAAGGTTAACTATAAAAGGTCGGGAATCTATAATAAAGAATATAGATGAAGAAGATATTTTAGGACGAATTAGTTTAATTCGATTAGAGGCAGGCTCACATGATGTTTCGGTTGATTTTGATTTACCAAATGGTGTTAAAATAATTGGAGAGCCACCAATTGTTAATATAGCTTTAGAAGAAGATGAAGTTGAAGAAGTTGAAGAACAATAAAAATAAAAAGACCTATCCGTTTAGGATAGGTCTCAGTTTGTAGACAAAATAATAATTTAGGAATTTTCCGTAGAGAAATATATATACAAAACGTTCAGGTTAAATCTTTGAAGAAAAACTAAGTTCGTTCCAATTGTTATTCCTAAACCTTAAAAACTCCCTAACGGTCAAACATTTAAGGTTTTTAACGAAATAACAATCTCCACTCACTAATTTTTTCTAATCAAATATTTAAAACATCACTTAATTTGTATATATATTCCTCTACTATGTGTTTATAATAATTTGACTTTGTCTACAGTCTGAAACCTATCCGTTTAGGATAGGTCTTTTTATTGAAATTCAAGAAAATATCCGTAGGGAATGAACATATCACAACACACCAATTATTTGTAGAGGCGTATCACGATGCAAAGCACTTTTGTCCTATATTCATTGATATTTTTATAAGGAGTCAAGTTGCTTTTTATATACATATGCATAATTTATTAGTAAAGATATACCAATATAAAAACTTGTATATACCAATTTAAAACATGTATATAAAAACACCGAAGATTAATTGAAAACAAATAGTTGAAGTGATATAATTTTAGTTGTTTGTATACAAATAAAAGAGCAGGAAGGTGACATAATGGGGAGATTATTTGGCACTGATGGAGTCCGTGGCATAGCTAATCAAGAACTAACAATAGAATTAGCGTTTAAGTTAGGTCAGGCAGGAGCTTATGTGCTAACTAAAGAAAATAAACATAAACCAACTATACTTGTTGGTAGAGATACACGTATATCTGGTGAAATGTTGGCTTCTGCACTGATTGCAGGGATATGTTCAGTTGGGGCAGATGCTGTATCTATTGGAGTTGTTCCGACACCAGCAGTAGCGTATTTAACAAGAAAGTTTAAAGCTGATGCAGGAGTAGTTATTTCAGCATCTCATAATCCAGTAGAGTATAATGGAATAAAGTTTTTTAATAAAGAAGGATATAAGTTATCTGATGCTCTAGAAGAAGAGATTGAAGATATTATAATAGAAAAACAAGAGAAAATAAAGTTGCCAATAGGTGAGAATATTGGTCATGTTAGATATAAACAAGAGAGTATAGAAGATTACATAGAGTACGTAAGAAACTTAACTAAAACAAATCTAAATGGATTAAAGGTAGCTATTGACTGTGCAAATGGAGCTTCCTATGTATCGGCTCCAGAAACATTAAGAGAATTAGGTGCTGAGGTTTATATTATTCATAATGAGCCTGATGGTAAAAACATTAATAAGAATTGTGGCTCAACACACATGGAAGATTTACAAAGTTATGTTACGCAAATAGGTGCTCATGTTGGAATTGCATTTGACGGAGATGCAGATCGGTGTTTGGCTGTAGATGAAATGGGTCAAATAATAGATGGAGATCAAATAATGGCTATTTTAGGGCTAAACATGAAACAAAATAATAAACTGAAAAAGAATACTATAGTCGCTACTGTAATGAGTAATCTGGGATTTATTATTATGGGTCAAAAAAAAGGTATTCATATGGAACAAACCAAAGTTGGAGATAGATATGTTTTAGAGAAAATGATTCAAGAAGGTTATAACTTAGGTGGAGAACAATCTGGGCACATAATATTCTTAGATTATAATACGACTGGTGATGGGCTAATAACAGCAGTTCATCTACTAGAAGTAATGAAAACTACAGGCAAATCTTTATCAGAATTAGCAAAGGTAATGAATGTACTCCCGCAAGTTTTAGTAAATGCTAAAGTGGCTAATGATAAAAAGCATTTGTATAAAGAAGATGAAATAATTAATGAAATGATAAAAAAAGTAGAAAATAAATTTGCAGGAGAAGGAAGGGTTTTAATTCGCCCCTCAGGAACAGAACCGCTAGTAAGGGTAATGATAGAAGGAAAAAATAGGGAAATTTTACAACAAGAAGCGGAAAATTTATCGAGTCTAATAGAAGAGAGATTGAATAATTAATTATAGTCATAATTTTTTAATCATAATAAAGGAGAGAGCAATATGTGTGGAATTGTAGGGTATATAGGCAAAAAGGAAGCTACACCAATACTAATTGAAGGACTTAAAAAACTTGAATATCGTGGTTACGATTCAGCTGGTGTATGTGTTTATAAAGATGCACAATTGAATTTAGTGAAAAAAGAAGGACGTTTATCAAAACTAGAAGAAGAAGTGAAAAAAATAACAGTTGAAGGAAGAGTTGGTATAGGTCACACAAGATGGGCAACTCATGGGGCACCATCTGATGGAAACTCCCATCCTCATTATAATAAAGAAGGTACGATAGCATTAGTTCATAATGGCATTGTAGAGAATTATATGAGAATAAAAGAAAGCCTTCAAAAAGATGGATATGAATTTAGGTCTGAAACTGATACAGAAGTTGCAGTTCAATTAATCGATTATTATTATAAAAAAAGCAATGATTTAGTTGATGCTGTATCACAAGCTGTAAAACAACTTGAAGGGTCTTATGCTCTTGCAATAGTAGGACTTGACCAACCAGACAAATTAATAGCAGCTAAAAAAGATAGCCCATTAATCATAGGTATAGGTGAAGGAGAGAATTATATAGCTTCAGATATACCTGCTATTTTAAAACATACTAAAGATATTTATATTTTAGAAGATGACGAAATAGCTGTAGTAACGGAAGAAGATATTACAATAATGAATACAGACAAAAAACCTGTAAAAAGAGAAAAATTTATTGTAACTTGGGATATTGAAGCAGCAGAAAAGGCTGGTTATGATCACTTTATGCTTAAAGAAATGTTTGAACAACCAAAAGTCGTTAGAGACACTTTGCAACCAAGATTACCTCTTAATAAAGATGAGATAAAACTAGATAATATTAGTTTAACAAAGACAGATCTTGAATCTATTAATCGAATATATATAATTGCTTGCGGTACAGCTTCTTACACAGGATTAGTTGGTAAATATCTTATGGAACGAGTTGCTAGAATACCTGTTATTACTGAACCAGCATCAGAATTTAGATATCGCGAACCAATTATGGATGAGAAGACATTAATGATTGTTGTTTCTCAATCAGGTGAAACAGCTGATACATTAGCAGCACTAAGAATGGCGAAAAAGGCAGGGGCTCATGTTGTTGGAATAGTAAATGTTGTTGGATCAACTATTGCAAGGGAATCTGACGATGTGCTTTATACATGGGCAGGTCTAGAAATAGCAGTAGCATCAACTAAGGCATATTCAGCTCAGTTATGTGCTATGTATCTTGTATCACTTAAGATAGCAATGGAATTAGGTAAGATAACCACTGAAGAATTTAAAGAAATTAGAGAAGAATTATATGAATTACCTAAAAAAGTAGAAACTATATTATCACAAAATAAAAAGATAAAAGAACTGGCAGATAAATATAAAACATCTAAAAATGTCTTTTATATAGGGCGTGGTTTAGATTTTGCAGTATCTATGGAAGGTGCTTTAAAACTAAAAGAAATAGCATATCTACATGCTGAGCCTTATGCAGCAGGAGAACTAAAACATGGACCAATAGCTTTAATAGAAAATGGCTCATTAGTTGTTGGATTAGTGGCTCAAGAAGAGTTAATAGATAAAACAGTAAGCAATCTAAAAGAAGTAAAAGCAAGAGGAGCAAAAGTATTAGCAATTGCATTAGAAGGTAATGAGGAAATAGAAAAAACAGCTGATGAAGTGATATATGTACCAAGAACACATTGGTATTTTACTTCAATATTAGAGAATATTCCTCAACAGTTATTTGCATATTATATAGCAGTAGGTTTAGGTCACGATGTGGATAAACCACGTAATCTAGCAAAGTCTGTTACGGTGGAATAGAAAACAATTTGTTGAGTATGCTGTTATCGAATAATAATAAACTCTGGTGAAAGAAAATTAAAGAATGATGAAATAAAATAAAGATTGGTGAAAGCCCCGAGGGTATTTGCAGGAGAAGTCTTGTGAGTATTCGCAGGGCTTTTTACTTTCTGCTAAAAGTACAATATTATATCAATTAACAAACTAAAGTATAGCAAATAAATAGATAAGACACTTAATGATTTTAAAGTTATAAAGCGAGACTAACCCGATAAATTCATTTAATGGTTATTTATTAACTAACAACTGACTTTCTTCGTTAAAAAAAGTCTTATATCCTAATTGAACAAATAATATTACAGTTAAAGCAACACTACCTAGTATTCCTAGCATAATAGCTATTTGGTATTTAATAGCAGTTACTGGGGAAGTTCCAGATAGGATTTGTCCTGTCATCATTCCTGGTAAAAATACTATGCCCATTCCTACCATAGAATTAATAGTTGGAAGTATTGCAGAGTCAAAGGCATTATCTACAATTTCTTTAGAAGCCATTTTAGGGGTTGCCCCAAGCATCAATGCTGATTCAACTAGATGTCTTTGAGAATGCATTCCATCTACAAGTCTTGTAACTCCTAGAGAAATGCCTGTCATTGAATTACCTATTAGCATACCAGCTATAGGGATAAAATATCGTGGGTCATACCAAGGCGAAACATTAATAACTATAAATAAAAAATATAATAGACTGGATAAAGTTCCAAATAACATTGAGATGGCTATTATTTTTTTAAGGGACTTAGAAAGCTTTGTTTTTGTTCGTTTAAATATATTGTAAATTGCAAATGCCTCCATAAAGATTATTACGATAATAGTGTAAAAAGGTTTTATATTATCAAAAAGGTAAACAAGTATACATCCAGTTAGAATAAGTTGTAGAGTCATCCTAATTGTTGAAATAATTATTTCTTTCTCCCTTGAAATACCCCTCGCTTTTACTATAAATAAAAGTATAACTATAAAAATATATGAAGCTGCCATTTGCCATAATTGAAGATTAAGAACTTCTTCATTCATAACTAATCATCCTCCTTTATCATTCCTTTTTTTATTTCAATGATTTCATCTGAAAAACTATTTGCTACTTTTTTAGAATGTGTAACCATTATAAGAGTTTTGTTATTATCTTTAGTATAGTTGACTAATGCTTCAATAATCATATGTTCAGTAGCTTCATCTAGGGCAGAAGAAGGTTCATCTAATAAAAGAACTTCAGGCTTCATCAGAATAACTCTTCCTAATGCCAATCGTTGTTTTTCCCCGCCAGATAATTTTTCGGAATCTTCATCTAAACTTTTATTTAATTTAATTAAAGATAATACTTTATTAAGTTCATTATCGGATATTGATGGTTTTTGGGAAAAATTTAAGCCAATTAATAAATTATCTTTTATGCTACCACTAAAAATAGCAGGATTTTGTGATAACATAACGATTTCCCTTCTTAGCTCTATAGAATTGATATTATCCAAGGAATTATTATTATATAATATAAATCCGTTATCAGGGCTAATTAATTTATTTAATAGCTTTAAGATAGTAGTCTTTCCACTACCACTTTCTCCAATTATACAAGTTATTTTATGCGCTTTAATATTGAGGTGTTTAATATCAATAATATCTTTATACTTTACATCTTTTAATTTAAACATAAATTCCTCCTATCAGTTATTCTCTAATCTCTTTAAACAATTCATAAGCTTTTTTTTGAGCTTCTTGGAGTACTTTATTACCTAAGTTAGTAATATTATAGTATTTTCTAATTTTACCATTTACTAATCTTTCTTCTTTTTCTAGAAGTCCTTTAGATTCCAGAGTATGAAGTATAGGGTATAAAGTACCAGGACTCATATTATATCCATGATTAGTAAGTTCTTTTATCATCCAAGAACCATAAAAAGGCTCTTCCTTTGCATGATGAAGTATATGGATTTGAATAAATCCTAAAAAAAATTTTCTTAAAATTTCGTGCATTGCAATCACCTTCTTAGCTTTATCGTATAACGATATCGAAATTCAAATTAAATTTATCATACTTTTTATTTTATATCAATATTTTTGTATGGTTATAGATTAAAAAAAAGGTTTATGCTATAATTACTTGTAATTATTAGCATAAATTCAACAAAAAAAGGAGAGCTATATATGACAAGAAAAAACTTTAGTTTTAACAACTTATTGGGGTATAGTTTTATTAACAGTGTGGGATTTAAACTAATTATTGTTATATCTGTAACATTTATAGTAAATGCGCCGATTGCAGGGTTAATTACTAGTCTTTTGCAGAGGCTTGGTTTTGATGGAAGTATTGGGACTTATATAAACACTGCTCTTAATATATTATTAGTTAATATTATTATTATGGTTTTCTTTAATTATATAATATTAAAACCTCTTAAAAAACATGTAAGAATTCTTCAAGAAATAAGCAAAGGCAATTTCAGTGAAACCGCTGAAGTTAAAGGAAAAGGCGAGTTTGCACAACTTTTAGTTGCTACTAATGCAACAATAAATAGATTAAGTGCACTTACTACAGAAGTTCAAAAAAATGCTGAAAAAACTGATGATGCAACTTATAATTTAGCAATTAGTTTAGATAATATTAAGGCAAGTTCAGAGCAAGCATCAAAAGCAGTAGAAGAAATAGCACTAAGCACATCAGAACAAGCACAAAATATTGAACAAGGTTCATTAAAAGCAGTAAAATTAGGAGAAACTGTAGAGAATAACTATACTTATATAAAAGAATTAAAAGAATCATCAGAACAAGTTAGTAAGTTTGTAAATGAAGGGTTAAATGAGATGGAAGCTCTTTTATCTAAGACTAATGAAAGCGGTTCAGCCATAACAGATGTTCATAATGTAGTTTTAAAGACAAATGAAAGTTCTATTCAAATTGGAGAGGCTAGTAATGTAATAGCTTCAATAGCAGATGAGACTAATCTATTAGCATTAAATGCTGCAATTGAAGCTGCTAGAGCAGGGGATGCTGGTAGAGGGTTTGCAGTAGTGGCTGAAGAAATTAGAAAACTTGCAGAACAATCTGCAAAGTCAACTATGGAAATTGATGAAATGGTAAAAGAACTTCAAAAAAATTCTAAAACAGTTGTGGATACTGTCGATAAATTATCAACTATTTCAAAAGAGCAGACACAAAGTGTTAATAGCAGTGAAGAAAAATATAAACTTATTGCCCAATCAATAAAAGATTCAGAAAAAGCAGTGACAAAATCAAATGAGTCGAGTGAGAAAATGATTGTAATGAAAAATGAAATAAATGATATACTACAAAATTTATCTGCTATCTCAGAAGAAAATGCAGCAACAGCAGAAGAAGTAACAGCTTCAATAGAAGAGCAAACAGCATCTATTGAAAAAATTTCAAATGCAAGTGATAAAATATCTTCAACAGCGGAGGAATTAAATTCCACCATACAAAAATTGGATACAATAGAATAAGTTATAAAAACAAGCACATGTCATAGTTAGTACATGTGCTTGATAATTTTACAACTAAATTATTGGTTTTTTGTCATTTTTATTATTATCTGATTTCATAGAATTACTTTTTGATAGAATATTATTTTTGTTTTCACTATCTTTTGCGAGTAATTCATAAAATTTCTTTATAAGTTTTTCTTTTTCATCATAAGTTTTCAAATCCATGACTATTAACTCAGGTTTATTGTTTCTGAATATAAGTAGTTCTCCTTTGTTAATTACTTCTTGATAAGTGCCATCGTAGTTTTCAGTTAAATCTGTGCTAGATGCAATATTTTCTTTGATTTTACTTAGATTAGTCATTTTGTCTAAAAGACTTGTCATTATGTAATTCCCCCTTATACGATTTTTATATTACATTATAATTGTAACTATAATTATTGAAATTGTCAATCAAAATTAATAATAATATGCAGGATATAGAAAATTAAGATTAATTGTCGAATAATAAAGTAGAAATTTATCAAATCGTTGGGGATATGGAAAAAAATTCTGCTAACCAACTTAGAACCTAAAAGATAAATAATCAAACAAAAAAATAAAAAAAATATATTAAAATTGACAGTTTATATCAATGACAAAAAATGATATAATATTATTGAAAGATTCAATTATTTACAAAAAAGGGAGGGTTTACATGGCATTAAATGGAGGTTTAATTTACACAACAGATGATTGTATAGGTTGTAATACATGTATAAAAGGTTGTCCTGTTATAGGTGCTAATGTAGCAAAGTTAGAAAATGGGGAAAACAAAGTTTTTGTTGATGGAGAAAAATGCATTCATTGTGGTCAATGTTTGTCTAGATGTGAACATAATGCAAGAGAATATCGTGATGATACGGAACGATTTTTTGATGATGTAACTTCTGGTGAAAAGGTCTCAGTTCTCATAGCTCCTTCTTTTTTAAGCAATTATCCAAAAGAGTATGGCAAAATTTTAGGTTACTTAAAGTTTTTAGGTGTTAACAATTTTTATAATGTTAGTTTTGGTGCAGACATAACTACATGGGCGTATATAAAGTACATAACAGATAATAATTTAAAAGGAATTATTGCTCAACCTTGTCCAGCTATAGTTAATTATATTAAAAAATATCAAACAGATCTTATTAAGGAATTAAGTCCAGTTCATAGTCCTATGATGTGTACAGCAATATATGTTAGAAATTATATCAAAAACAACGATAAACTAGCTTTTTTAAGTCCTTGTGTAGCAAAAAAAGATGAAATGAATGATGTGCAAAATAATTCTTTAGTTAGTTATAATGTGACTTACGAACAATTAAGTAAGAAATTAGAAAATATCAAGCTAAATAGTTATCCAGATGCTAAAGATGAGATTGAGTATGGGTTAGGTTCAATTTATTCTATGCCAGGTGGTCTTAAAATAAATGTTGAAAACTTATTAGGTACTAATAATGTAATCAAACAAACTGAAGGGCAAGATGAAGTTTATAAGTACTTAGATAACTATGTGGATAAGGTGAAAGGAAATGCTTCAAAATTACCTTTATTAGTTGATATATTAAATTGTCGTCATGGGTGTAATAAAGGTACTGGTACAAATAAAGCAGAAGATAAAGAAGAAGATATATTATTTACTATGCAAGAGCAAAGGAATAGTAAAGAAACTTATAGAAAAGGATTGTTGCGAAAGTTTGAAACACCAAAGACTAGATGGAAGATAATGCAAAAGCAATTTAAAAAATTAGATATCAAAGACTTTTTAAGAGAATATAAGGCTGAACCTATATCAATAAAAACTGATAAAAACAAATATGAAGAAATTTATAATTTATTACATAAAACAACTGATGAATCACGACATATTAATTGTGGCGCGTGTGGATATAATAATTGTGAAGAAATGACAATAGCTATATATAATGAGTTTAACATACCTGATAATTGTGTTTATGCAATAAAAGAACAACTTGCGGAGGATAAATTATTAATAGAAGATAAAAATAGAAAGGTAGAAGAAGTTCTAAATCAGTTAAATCAGGAACAGATTAATAAGGAAAAATTTTATAAAAAACTTATGGAAGATTTCGACAGAATGAAAGGCGCTTTGGAACAACTAAACGTAGGTAATACTGAAACATCCTCTGATACAACTAATATAGCTAATAATCTTAATTCGATTACAGAATTTGCAAGTGATATAAAAGAAGCATTGCATAAGATTTCTGAAAAGATTAGTCTTTATGAAGAAACAAATAATGAAATTGTTGAAATATCTGACAGAACTAATTTATTAGCATTAAATGCAAGTATAGAAGCAGCAAGAGCAGGTGAACATGGCAAAGGTTTTGCAGTAGTTGCCAACGAAGTAAGGCAATTAGCCGAATCTTCTAAAGAATCAGTGGAAAAAAGCAGATTAAATAATGGATTTATCATTCCTGCTTTAAAAGAGTTATCTGAAAGAGTGGATGAGTTTAATAATGAATTACAAGCTATAAATACTTCTTCTCAAGCAATAGCAGGTAGTGTTGAAGAAATAACAGCACAAACTCAAGAAATAAGTAGTATTACTGAAACATTGGTACAAGAAATGAAAAGATCATTTTAATAGTAATTTAAAAAACTAATTTCGTTCAATATTCCTAAACCTTATTAACTTCTTTACGGTCAAACTTTGAGGTTTTTATAGAAACAGTCTGCGACTATCTTAAAATGATAGTCGTTTTTTGTTATATAGGATATTAGAGCTTTCTTACTGGGACATATATACTATTAGAAATTACTAAAAATAGCTTTGAAATTATTAAAAAATATGTTATTATTATGATTGTCTGATAATTGCTATTAGATGATATTAAATATTTAAGATAATTACACCGAATCAAAAAACAACAAAAATAATGTAAGAATGGCGGAAAATACGTGAGACATAAAAATAATATGCATAATAGTAACCATTTTAGAAATATTTTTGGAGATTTTGATCATAATAAAATAGCACCTAAAAAAGAAGCATTTAAAATAACATTTATTTTTATTTTAATAAGTGTTTTTTGGATATATATTAGTGACATTATTTCAACTAATTATATATTAGACATTAAGATGATAAAGTGGACTCAAATAATTAAAGGGTTTTTATATATTAGTTTTGTAGGAACAATTTTGTTTAAATTAATAAAAAAACAGATTGAATTATTAAAAAATGCTTTAGATAAATTGTACATTAGTTTGGATGAAGTTAGAATATCAAATGAACAGATACGAGCAATTGAAGAAGAGTTTAGACAAAAAAACAAGATACTGGAAGGTCAAAGAGATGCATTAAAAAAAAGTGAGCAAAGATATGAATTAGCAATTGGTGGTGTAAATGATGGTAGTCAAATACAAGAAGTAGTTTCTATCGGCACGAATATCACTGAAAGAAAAAATATGGAGAAAAAGTTACATAGATTAGCTTTTTATGATCCATTAACTGAATTACCTAATCGTAGAAAGCTTGAGGAAGAAGTAAATAAACGAATAGAAAAAAGAAATAAAGGTAAAAATATTGCAATTGTTTATGTTGATATTGATAATTTTAAGCATATAAATGATTCTTTGGGGCATACTTCTGGGGATGAGTTGCTGGTATATGTTAGTCGTAATTTGCATAAACATGTGCATGCACCAAATCTTGTTGCTAGAATTGGTGGAGATGAATTTATAATTATGTTAGACAATATTAATAACAAAGGACAAATTACAACAATAATAAACAAACTTCTAAAACACCTTAGAAGGCCTTGGGTTATTCAAAATCAAGAGTTTTTTATTTCTTATAGTATGGGTATTGCTATCTCACCTGATGATGGATCAGATTTTGAAACTCTTATGAAAAAGGCTGATACTGCCATGTATCAAGCTAAGGAAATAGGTAAAGATAGATTTGTTTTTTACTCTGATGATATGCAAGAAAAGACTATTAAATATATTCAGACGACAAATCGTTTAAGAAAAGCAATAGATAATAATGAATTTATACTATATTATCATCCTTTTATTAAAATGGATTCAAATAAAGTTATAGGTGTAGAAGCTCTTATAAGATGGAATGGTCAAGAAAAAGGCTTTATACCTCCGATGGAGTTTATACCTATTGCTGAAGAGAATGGAATGATAGAAGAAATTAGTAAATGGGTGTTTAAAACAGCTATAGAGCAAAAAATTAAGTGGGAAGGAAAAGGGCTAGATTTACTTATGTCCATAAATTTATCAGGGAAAAATCTATTGCAGAATGATATTATACATTACATAAGAAATTTAATTCAAGAAAAGAAAGTAAATGCAAGTAACTTGCAGATAGAGATTACAGAAACTGCAACCATGGTAAATTTACATAAAGCAATGAAAACTATAAGTGCTATAAGAGAAATGGGCATAAAAATTGCTTTAGATGATTTTGGAACAGGGTATTCATCGTTAAATTACTTGAAAAATTTGCCTATTGATGTTCTGAAAATGGATAGAGATTTTATTAAAAGTATTATGAATGAAAATGAAGAAGAGATTATTGTACCTTATGTTATTCAAATGGGACATATTTTAAATTTGCAAATTATAGCAGAAGGCATAGAAACAAAAGAACAAGAATCTTTCCTAAAAAAACATAAATGTGATATTGGACAAGGGTATTTGTTTAGTAAACCTATTCCTGCTGAAGATCTTGAAACTTTTTTCGAGAGTTATTAAAAGTATATGATTTAAAATGTAGGGGCGCTTCACGAAGCGCCTTATAATTATAAATTTTTAAAATTAATCAAGAAAGTAAGGACTACCATCTAACGTAGTAATAAGTCTTAATTTGGGTTCTTTATCAATATATCTAATTTCATAAAAGGTCCTAAACCTAAGAAACCCTTTTGGTCAGACTTTGTTTATAGTATGAATTTATTCATCTAATAAATAAGAACTACCATCTAAAGTTGTTACTACTTGTAAAGGAGGAGTATCCTCATATAAACCAATAACATAAAAAGTATAGGCTTTATTTGGGCTTAAAACAATATTAGGTAATTCAAGAATAATTTCACCAGTATCTGAGTTGCGTAATTTCAAATTATAATTTGTAGCATCAGGTAGAGTAACATAGGAAGTTACTTGATCATATATAATTTCAGAAAAGTATTCAGTGTCATTTATTAAGGCATCAAGATTAGGAGAATTAGGGGAATAGTTTACAAATTTCGCCACTATTTCATTAGGAAGAATTCTTGTAGAATCATTAATGATTTCTAAAGAAAGTTCTTCAAGTTTTATAATTAAGGCAATTGTTATAATAGTACCTTGAGGCATTATAAAAGTATCATCTAAAATAGGTTCTTTTTCACCGGCGGGATAAACTGTGATAGTATGTGAACCTTGTTCTAATAATCTATATAAAGTACGTTCTGTATAATCGATATCCCCTCCTAGGATCATATTATCAATATAAACATTTAACGAAGGAGTATCAGGAGAAAAGTGAGCGATTCTAGCATATGATTTATTAGTCTTTTTTGGTTTAACTAAAAGTTCCGTAGGTGGATATAAGCCAGGAATATCTTCTTGGGTTAAGTATACAAAATAATGTTTGCTAGACATATAGGGAACACCGTAATATTATCAATTACTATAGTATATTATTAGGAATAATAAATAGTTACTAGCAAGTGTTTTTTATATTTAAAAATAAACATCCAATAAAAATTACAGTAATTTAATTGGGAACATATGACAATACACCAATCTTATGTAGGGGCGTATCACGATGCGCCTTTTTTTTAATTAGTGAAGCCCTATTTTTAAGATAATTGGCACTTAAAACATGTACCAATTGTACAACTTTAATTGAAGCCGTCTTTGTTCTTATGGGATTTTGTAACAATAGTTACCGAATAATTTTTTAAAATTACTTATATTTACTTATACTTAAATTAACATAACGTGAAAGGAGTTTAACACACCAAAGAAGATAATAGTAATGTAGATAGGTTTATACATAATACTAATGAAATATAAAAAATTAGAAAAAAGATTAGAAAAAAAGATAAAGAGTTATATGTGTTGATTTAATAGTAAAGAAATAGAATAAAAGCTAGTATAATTAAAGGAGGAATTAGTTATGATAATAACAAAAGATATGACAATTGGTGGAATTCTAAGAGCAAAGGAGAATGGGTTCACCAATAAAAGAGTGGAAAGATGAAATATATAAAAAATTTGGTTCTCCAACAAAAGGACAATCATTAGAAGATACAGATTTTGAGTGGGAAACAACAACATGTCTTCATAAGCCATACTGGGATAAGGCAGAAGGTAATATTGAATTTTTTTATGAATTAAGAGAAACTTGGATTAAAGGTTTTGTTGAAAATATAAGTGGAAAATTTAAGTATACTAGAAAAGGGTTTGAACATATGATTAGACTTAAATAAATAGGAGGTGGTTTTTGTGAACAGTATTGAAATAATGGTAAATGAACATAAATATATTAAGCGAATGTTAAAAGTAATAAGAAGTATATGCTATAGTGTGATGAAAAATGAAAAGGTTGATTATGATGATTTTTATAAGATTATAGATTTTGTTAGAAATTATGCAGATAAACATCACCATGGGAAAGAGGAGATAATGTTATTTAATAGAATGATGGAAGAAATAGGTCCAACAGCAGAAAAGCTAATTAGACATGGTATGCTTGTTGAACATGATTTGGGAAGATTGTATATGCAACAACTTGAAGAAGCTGTTAATAAAGTTCAAAAAGGTCAAGACATTTCAAGATTAGATGTTATTGCAAATGCTATTGGATATTGTGATTTATTAACTAGGCATATAGAAAAAGAAGATGGCGTTGTTTATACTTTTGCAGAAAAGAATTTGTCATTGGAAACAATGAAAAAGATAAATGAAGAATGTGAAGAATTTGAAAAAAATGCAGCTCAAAAAGAAGTACAAGAAAAGTATATTATTGTATTAGATGAAATGGAAAGAAAGTATTTATAAATAAGAAAAAGTATGGTTATGTTAAGTTTTATAAGGGTATACTATCATATGATAATTAATTATATTTGTAAGTATAGATATAATATTAAAAAAAGGAGGTACTAAAAATGAAAGCTTATGTTGATAAAGATCTTTGTATAGGGTGTGAATTATGTCCTGGTATTTGTCCAGAAATCTATAGTATGGAGGATGATGGATTAGCTATAGCAAAAGATATTGAGATACCAGAAGAAATTGAAGAAACAGCTCAAGAAGCAGCAGAATCTTGTCCTGTAGATGCTATCAAAGTTGAATAGTCAGTATATGAACATTAATAGCGTGTTTATCGAGAAACTATATTTGGATGATTTGTGAGTCGCCCTACAATGATAATTATTGTAGGGCTTTTTCACATAAAACTATTGAATAATTATATTGGATAATGTATAATTATACATATTAGTATGGTTGAAAGATGGAGATGATATTATGAAACATAAGATATTTGTTGATGGACAAAAAGGAACAACGGGATTAATGATTCACGAACGGTTAGCTAATCACCCATATGTTGAATGTTTAACTATAGATTATGATAAGCGTAGAGATTTGGAAACTCGTAAAAAATTGCTTAATGAGGCTGATATTGCTATATTATGTTTGCCAGATGAAGCTGCCAAAGAATCTGTTTCATTAATAAGTGATTCTAATACACGTGTTTTAGATGCTAGTACAGCTCATAGGATAAATGATGATTGGGTATATGGGATACCTGAACTTAATAAAAGTCAAAGAGAAAAGATTAAAAAGGCTAAACGAGTGGCTAACCCAGGATGTCATGCGACAGGGTTTATAATGTCTGTAGCCCCTTTAGTTAGTGAGGGAATTATTCCAAGAGACTATCCAATAAGTTTTCACTCAATTACTGGATATAGCGGTGGTGGCAAAAACATGATAAAAAAATATGAAGATGAAAATGAAGGAACAGATTATTATAAAGTGCCAAGACATTATGCTCTTGAGATGCATCATAAGCACTTACCAGAGATGACAAAGTATTCAGGACTTACATATGAGCCTTTATTTACTCCAATAGTTTGTAATTATTATAAGGGTATGGTTGTAACACTGCCATTAATCAAAAGAAAGTTAGGTAATAATGTTACTGCTAAAGATATTTATAATTTTTTGAAAGAACATTATAAAGAAGAATCTTTTGTTTCAATTTATTCAAGTGAATATGACTTTGATAAATTGCATTATGATGGTGGTTTTGTAATAGAAGGTTGTAATGATACAAATAATATTGAGATTTGTGTTTATGGAAATGAAGAGCAAATATTGTTGATGTCAAGATTTGATAATTTAGGGAAGGGCGCATCTGGTGCCGCAATTCAAAATATGAATATAATGCTTGGGATAGATGAGACAATAGGACTGTAATAGAAGACACTTAGTGTGGGTTCATTATACTAAATAAAGGTTTAGTACACAACCAATTTATTTTGGCATTCAAAATAAATTGGTTTATTTAAATGAAATTTATGGTATAATTATATGAGGAGATTTCATAATTGAAGATATATTTTAGATATGGGAGATATTTTTATATTTTTTAGACGTTAGTATAATTTGAGTCTCCATAAATAATTATTTAGGAGGGATAAAATGTCAATTAAATTAATAACAGATAGTGCTTGTGATTTGCCTGAAAATATTATTAAGAAGTATAACATTGATGTTGCGCCTTTATCAGTGCATTTAGGGGAAGAAGAATTTTTGGATGGCGTCTCAATTAAATCAAAAAAAGTCCTTGAAGATATGAGGGAAGGGAAAGTGTATAAAACTTCACAGCCAACACCTCAAGCATTTATTGATATATTAAAAAAGTATGCAGAAGAAAAAGAGAGTTGTCTTTACGTAGGTTTTTCTTCAGGGTTATCAGGAACATTTGAGTCAGGGATGCTTGCAAAAGAGCAAATTTTAGAGGATTATCCTGATTTTGATATTGATATTATAGATACTAAATGTGCTTCAATAGGTTTTGGTATAGTTGTACTAAAAGCTGCTCAGATGATTGAAGAAGGGAAAACAAAAGAAGAAATAATAAAAGCAGTAAAATTTTACTCTGAACATATGGAACATATAGTAACAGTTGATGATTTGGAATATTTATATAGAGGTGGACGTGTTAGTAGAACTTCTGCATTTTTAGGAGGATTATTAAATATTAAGCCTATTATTGAAGTTAAAGAAGGGAAATTAATTCCATTTGAAAAAATTCGTGGAAGAAATAAAGTTATGAAACGTATGGTTGAAATTATGAAAGATAGAGGCGTTGATTTAAAAAATCAATTGATTGGAATCGCACATGGGGATGATATAGAAGGGGCTGATAAATTAAAAGATATTATTAAAGAAACATTTGGATGCGAAGACTTTTTAGTAAGTATGTTAGGTTCTGCTATTGGTGCTCATGCAGGTCCTGGAACTATTGCTATATTTTTCTTGAACGAAAAAAGTCCTTATTAGGGTGTAACATGCTTTAATAAAATTTATTGTGGAACAAGTTAGCTGTCTTATAGTGTTTAAGACAGCTAATTTTAATGATATTAGATAATAGTAACGAACGTGTAGGAATTAAAAAATGGTTCAAAAAAACAACATATGGTATAATTGCAATATAAAAATAATTAAATTAAAGAAGATTTGTTGGAGGTATACTAATAATGTTAAACAAGTTATTCTATTTTCTGAAAAGGAACAGTACAATACTAAATATTATTATTTTGATTTGTATATTTATACTATTACAGATTGTATTTCAGTTATTACTTATCCCAAATTTTTCGTTAGTTACATATGGAGACAAAATTATTGATTTCAAAGTATTTTATAATTATAACGAATTGTACCAATCTATTAATGAGTATTCAATTGAAGCTTATGAAATTTATAATTATATTCAAGTAATTGATTTGCTATTTCCATTAACATATGGGTTATTGTTTTCCTTATCACTTGCTAGATTTGTGCATAGAAAGAGATATTACATTGTGTTTTTTCCGTTAGTTGGTATGATTTGTGATTACATAGAGAATATAGGAATATTTTATATGCGTAACAGACATCCATTAGGATATAAAGAAGTATCATATATAACCCAATTCTTTACTATCAGTAAGTTTTTTTTCTTGGTTAGTTCAATAACTTTCATCTTTATATTTATATTTTTTAGCTACATAAGCAATAAGAAAAAAGAAGATATTTAATTTATAATGTGCATCAGCTAATATTGAGAATGTTATAGTTTGAGAAAGTAATGATTTTTCATTTAAGCACTGTCCCTTATTTTTTTAATTTATGTAATATATAATTTATATAAATACATAAAAGTATTTAAGTATAGAAATAATATAACGGATACTAAGTTTTGTAAGGACTGGTGAATAAATGAATAACTTTCAAATAGAAGAAGCTAAAATATTAGATATCCAAAGTGCTTTTAATAAAAGAATGATAAATGCTAAAGAGCTTGTTATGGAATACTTAGGTAGGATTGGAAAATTTGATCAAGGGAGCCCTAAAGTTAATTCAATATTAGAGATTAATCCAGATGCGTTACATATAGCTGAAGCATTGGATAATGAACGAGAAATAAAAGGAAGTAGAAGTTATTTGCATGGGATTCCTGTTTTAGTTAAAGACAATATTGATACTTCCGATAAAATGCATACAAGTGCAGGTTCTTTAGCTCTTGCTAATTCTTATGCAAAAAAAGATGCATTTATTATTAAACAGCTTAGAAAGGCTGGAGCAATTATTTTAGGTAAAACTAATATGACAGAATGGGCTAATTTTATGACTGATGGAATGCCTTCGGGTTATAGTTCAAGAGGGGGACAAGTCTTAAATCCTTATGGACTTAATAATTTAAATCCAGGAGGATCAAGTTCAGGTTCTGGAGCTGCTATTGCTTGTAATTTTGCTTCTGTATCTATAGGTACGGAAACTGCAGGTTCGATTTTAAATCCTTCTGCAGATAATTCTATTGTTGGGATAAAGCCAACTATTGGATTAATAAGTCGTTCTGGGATTATACCAATTTCATTTAGTCAAGATACAGCAGGACCTATGGGAAGGACAGTTGAAGATACAGCAATACTTTTAAGCGTTTTAGCAGGATATGATTTAAAAGATCCAATTACTTATAAATCTACAAATCATCTTAGAAATTATATGCATGATTTAGATAAAAATGGTCTTAAAAATGTTAGATTAGGGATTCCTAGAGATTATTATTATGACAATTTAAGTGAAGATGCACTAAAGATAATTGATAATATGATTAATATAATGGTGGAACAAGGGGCTATTATAATTGATAATGTATCTATTCCAACAGCTAGAGAACTTCAAAGTGCAGATGTTCTTATACATGAGTTTAAAGTAGCAATTAATGGCTACCTAAAAACTATAGATTCAGATTTGCAGATTAGAACTTTAACTGATTTAATAAAATACAATAATAAGAATTCTGATAAAATGTTAAAGTATGGTCAGACTTTATTTTTATCTTCAGATGCAACTTCTGGAACATTAACAGAATCAAAGTATATAGAAGAAAGAATAAAAGATATTCGCTTGTCGCAAACAGAAGGAATTGATTTGGTTATGAATAAACATCAATTAGATGCTTTAGTTTTCCCGGGTAATAGTGGAGCAGATATTGCAGCAAGAGCAGGATATCCTTCTATCACTTTGCCTTCCGGTTACTTATTAAATGGCAAACCTTTTGGAATTACTTTTACAGCGGAAGCATTTAGTGAGGCAAAACTTATTAAAATGGCTTATGCATTGGAGCAAAAATCCCTTAAGAGAGCAAAACCTAATATTTAAATTTAACAATTTACTTTATTTATAATATGAGATTTTTGAAGGATGTTCAGGACTAAGTAAAAAGTTCTCCAAGAACTTATAATACACCAATAATTAAACTTTTTATTCGCTTGGAAAGTCCTATTTTTTAGATGATTGGCATTTAATTATAACAAAATGGGCGCATCGTGATACGCCCCTACAAAAATTTTTGAGGTTGTACAATTAATACTGATAATTGGGCCTAAAATAAGTGTTAATTGTATAAGCTTAATTAACTAAGAGTATAAATTGACATTTTTACTAAAGATTGCTATAATTAACGAAACCGGTTAAGTAAGTTCTGAATTATTTCGAAACCGATTTCAAATATAGGTGGTGGTAGTTATTGGTTACAATTTACGATATTGCAAAATTAACTGGGTTTTCTGTTCCAACGGTATCTAAAGCGCTTAATAATTATTCTGATGTTGGAGAAAAGACTAAGAGAACTATTATTAAAGTAGCAAAAGAAATGGGTTATCTTCCGAATTCACATGCTAGAGCTTTAACTACAAAAAAATCTTGGTCTATTGGTGTTATATATAATCAAACAGATAATTGTGGAATAACAAATCCATTTTTGAGCGCAGTTATTGATGGATTTAAAAGAACAATTGAACCAAAAGGATATGATTTGCTTTTTTTATCAGACAATATTGGCAAACAACATTTGACATACCTTGAACATTGTAAGTATCGTTGCATTGATGGTGTTGTAGTAATGTCTTCTACGGTAAAGGATAATAATCTGCAAGAACTTATTGATAGCAAGATACCAAAGGTTTTTATTGATTTAGATATAAAAAATGAAAATGTTATTAGTTCTGATAATGAATTTGGAATTGATTTAGCAGTAAAGTATTTATATGAATTAGGGCATAGAAAGATAGGTTTTATAACAGGTGCTAGTATGACTTATCCGGGTAAAAAAAGAAAGGATGCTTTTTATAAAAACATAAAAAAATTAAATATTGATTTTAAGTCTAAATATCTTGTAGAAAAAGGGTATTTTACAATAGAAGACGGATATAAAGCTATGAATAGAATTTTAGAATTAACAGATAAACCAACAGCTGTAGTTGCAGCTGCTGATTATTTAGCAATAGGCGCAATAAAGGCAATTCGAGAAAAGGGTTATAATGTACCAGAAGATTTTTCTATAATTGGATTTGATGATATTGAATTAGCTAATTTATTTACTCCGTCTTTAACTACTGTTAGGCAAAATGTAAGTCTTATAGGAGAAGAGGCGGCAACTCAATTAATTAAATCTATTCATGAAAATAATGCTAATGAGGTCATAAAAGTTCCTGTTGAATTAGTTGTAAGAGATTCGTGCAGAAGAATTAATAATTATTAAAACAAATATTTTATTATAAAAATAATATAGAAAGAGAGTGATAAAATGTTAAAATTTGATAATAATTTTATTTTTGGTGTATCAACTTCTTCATATCAGATAGAAGGAGCATGGAATGAAGATGGGAGAACGCCTTCTATATGGGATGATTTTTGTCATAAAGAAGGTAATGTAGAAAATGGAGATACGGGAGATATAGCTTGTGATCATTACCATAAATACGAAGAAGATGTAGAATTATTAAAAGAATTAGGAATTTCTTCTTATCGATTTTCTGTTGCTTGGCCAAGGATATTTCCCAAAAAAGGAGAGTATAATGAAAAGGGAATGAAGTTTTATGTAAACCTTATTAATAAATTAAAGGAAGCAAATATTGAGCCAGCAATTACTCTTTATCATTGGGATATGCCAATGTGGGCTCATGAAGAAGGCGGTTGGACAAATCGTGAAAGTGTTGATTGGTTTTTAGAGTATGCAAAAAAATGTTTTGAAATATTGGGAGATAAAGTCAAGATATGGATTACACATAATGAACCTTTTTGTGCAAGTTTTTTAGGTTATCATATTGGTATACATGCTCCAGGTATTAAAGATTTAGAAAAAGCGGTGATAGCATCACATCATATGTTGCTTTCCCATGGGAAGGCAGTAAAGCTTTTTAAAGAAATGAAGATGAATGGGGACATAGGAATAACCATTAATTTAGAGCATATTGAACCATATACGTCATCTTTTAATGATTTAATAGCTTCGAGTAATTTTGATGGATATTTAAATAGATGGTTTTTGGATCCTTTATTTAAAGGAATTTACCCTTTGGATATAGTTAAGTTATATAGGAATGAAATTAGGGATTTTAGTTTTGTTAGAGATGGTGATTTAGAAATTATTTCTAATGACATGGATTTTTTAGGCATTAATTATTATACAAGCAAAGTAGTAAAATACAATTTATACAATGAATTATTACAATTTGAAGAAGTAGAGCAAGATAGAAGGAAAACAGATATGAATTGGGCGATTACTCCTGAAAAATTTAAAGATCTAGTCTATAGAATTAGAGATGAATATACTAATTTGCCTATTTATATAACTGAAAATGGAGCTGCATATAATGATGAACTTACATCTGATAATAAGGTTCATGATAATAAAAGATTAGAATATATAAATGATCATTTGGAAGTTGTAAGTGAATTAAATCAAGAAGGTATGAATATTAACGGATATTATTTATGGTCTTTTATGGATAATTTCGAATGGTCTTTTGGATATAGTAGACGTTTGGGTATTGTTTATATAGATTATAATACTCTGAAAAGAATTAAAAAGGATAGTTTTTATTGGTATCAGAATTTAATTAACCAAGTTAATTTACCATAACATTATAACTTATATAGATTTGTTTGAAATAGTAAAATTATATTGATAATTAAAAGGAGTTGTATTACACTAGTAGTTAGATTGAAATAATTACAAAGAGAGGTATTATTATGCAAAATAGACAAGATAATATAATAACCGAACAAACATATAGATTATCTTTAATACCAATAATAATAATAATTACTATAACTCCTTTAATTATATTTAGGACTGAAGTTAGTTATAATATTTTGCAACAAATCTTAATGGGAACTGATGATAGTAGTTACTATGATATTTTTACTAATGCAAAAGCTATCTTTCTAATTATAATAACGGTAATTGGAATTCTATTTTTTGTTCTAGATAAGTTAATAAATAAACAGAAGGTGAAAAAACTTAAATATTATTATTATTGCATTGGTATATATGGATTCTTTATCATTATTTCAACAATAACAGCAAAATACATAAGTTACTTTAAAGAGGAATATCAATTAAATGATGTATACATAGATAACCAAATAGCATTATTTGGTTCTTGGGAAAGATTTGAAGGAATGTTTGTTTTATTAGCATATTTAATAATTCTTTTCTTGAGCATAAATGTTGTTAATAAAGAAAAGGATACGGTTCTACTAGTCAATTCATTACTTATATCTTCTTTTATAATAGGAATCATAGGTGTTTTTCAACTTTTTGGACTGAATTTTTTTGAAT
>JBKGYG010000003.1:0-48236 GCA_046546235.1 Eubacteriales bacterium
TACTTGCCTTACTCCTAAAGGACCGGTCTGCGTAAAATTGACAATATAACTTTTTCTTTAATGTGTAGATTTAAATTAATAAAAAATAGAGGTTAGGATGAAAAAGTTATATTATAAATTTTACTTGCCTTACTCCTAAAGGACCGGTCTGCGTAAAATTGACAATATAACTTTTTATTAATGTGTAGATTTAAATTATTAAAAAAGTGGTTAGGATGAAAAAGTTATATTTTTATTTACGTGGATGAATGTAGAGCTTTTTAATTGTTGTATGATGTTTTGTGTCTTGACAAAAAAATTAGTTTAATATATTCTAATATAGATGAATTATCAGAATATACAACAAAACAGAAGGGGAGTTGTAAATGTTTTGTAAAGTAGTGAGTGCTTCGTTATATGGTATTAATGGGTTGATTGTTAATGTAGAAGTAGATGTAAGTGATGGTTTGCCGGGTTTTGATTTAGTTGGGTTACCAGATTCGGCAGTAAAGGAGTCAAAAGAAAGAGTTAGAACCGCAATTAAAAATTCTGGTTTTAGTTTTCCTGTTAAGAGAATAACAGTTAATTTATCACCTGCTGATATAAGAAAGGAAGGACCTGCTTTTGATTTGCCAATTGCAGTAGGAATATTAGCTTGTTTAGGTATAGTTAAAGAGTCTTCATTAAAGGATATTCTTATTGTTGGGGAGCTTAGTTTAGATGGCAAAATTAATAGAGTTAATGGTATCTTGCCTATAGTTTATTCTGCATATAAAGAAGGTTATAAAAAATGTATAGTTCCTAAAGATAATGTTTTAGAAGCAGCGGTTGTAAAAGGAATAGATATAATAGGAGCTTCTAATCTTGAAGAAGTTTCAAGATATATAAAAGGTGATTTAGATATAGAACCTACTAATATTGAGATAGATAAAACGTTTAGTGTAAACAAAGAAGAAAATATAAATGATTTTAGTGATATTAAAGGCCAACAGAATGTAAGACGAGCTTTAGAGGTTGCAGCGGCTGGTATGCATAACATTCTTATGATTGGACCTCCAGGAGCAGGTAAAACTATGATGGCCAAGAGGATACCAAGTATATTGCCTGATTTGTCTTTTGAAGAAAGTATAGAAATAACAAAAATATATAGTGTTGCAGGTTTATTAAAAAAAGATGAGTCTTTAATTATTGAGAGACCTTTTAGATCACCTCATCATACGGTTTCCAATTCAGCTCTTACTGGTGGGGGAAGAATACCTAGACCAGGTGAAATAAGTTTAGCTCATAGGGGAGTATTATTTTTAGATGAATTACCTGAGTTTCAAAAGAATGTATTAGAAGTTATGAGACAACCTCTTGAAGATGGACAAGTAACAATATCAAGAGTGAATGCCTCCCTTACATATCCGTCTAATTTTATGCTTGTCGCATCTATGAATCCTTGTCCTTGTGGATATTATCCTAATACAGAAAAATGTCAGTGCACACCACCCCAAATACAACGATATTTACATAAAATAAGTGGACCATTATTAGATAGAATTGATATACATATAGAAGCAACAAGTGTTAATTACGATGAGCTTCATGAAAATACTAAAAATGAAAGTTCAAAAAAAATAAAAACAAGAGTGAAAAAAGCTCAAGAAATACAAAAAGAACGCTATAACAAAATTAATAGTGAAGAGTCTTATTTTAACGCAAGCTTGACGCCAAGTAATATTGAAAAATTCTGCAGGTTAGGCAAGGAAGAAAAATCAATTGTAAAACAAGCTTTTCAATCATTAAATCTTAGTGCTAGAGCCTATCACAGAATACTAAAAGTTGCAAGAACTATAGCTGACTTAGATGAAAGCGAAAGTATTAAAATAAATCATTTAAGTGAAGCTATTCAATATAGAACATTAGATAGAAAATATTGGGATTAATCTAAGTTAGTTAATGTTATGATATATAATTTAAAGTAATAATTCGTAAATTGATTTCTTATTTACTTGATATTATTTCCTAAACTGATATAATGAATAATTAGTTATTATAAAATAAGGAGAGATAATCAGGTGTCTCATATATATATGCAAATAAATACTAATACTCTTAATGAAAATTTACTTAAAATAAAAGGTGTGGTTCAAGAAGAAGTTAAAATAATGGCTGTAGTTAAAAGTGATGCTTATGGACATGGTAGCATCCCAATTGCAAATAGTTTAATTGATGATGTAGATTATTTTGGAGTTGGTTTTTTAAGTGAAGCAATTGAATTACGGGAGGCTGGAATAGAAACACCTATATTAGTTATGGGCCCAACATATGATTTTGAATCAATTGTAGAATATAATATAACTTTGACTATTATATCTATAGAACAATATAAACAAATGCTTGATTGGACTAAAGAGCAAAAAAAAGTTATATCTTTTCATTTAAAAGTCGATACAGGTATGCATCGATTTGGAATTAATTTAGATGAATTGGAAGAGTTTATGATTTTATATGATTCAACTTTTACAAAAATGGAAGGGATATATTCACATTTTGCTACTACTTATAAAACTAATAAAAAAGCTGTTATGAAGCAAAAGAATCTATTTGATAAATTCGTTAGATATTTTAAAGAGAATAATATGGAGTTAATTTATCACATAGCTAATAGTGAAAATGCAATTGATTTTGAGGAAGCAAGATATGATATGGTACGTATTGGAAATGGGTTATATGGATCAAGTAATAGTAAAAAAAGAATAGGTCTTAAAAAGATTGCTAAACTAAAGGTAAAGGTTGTTTCATTAAAGGAAGTAAAAAAAGGCGAACGTATAGGGTATGGCCTTAATTATAAAGCGAAAAAAGATATAACAATAGCTGTTATACCTTTTGGCTTTTATGATGGCTGTGGATTGGTTAAAAAACCTTTAGGCGTAAATTTTACTTCTGTTATTAAATATTATATGAAAGAAATATTTAGATTTTTATTTAGAAACAGGACAATTTTTTACTATAATGAGATAGAGTTACCATTTATTGGTAAGCCAACTATGCAGTACACTTTAGTTAAAGTAAAGAATAATGAGATTAATATTGGTGATGAAATAGAAGTAAGGGTATCGCCAATATTTATAAATAAATCTATACCAAGGATATATAATGGAGGTCTTTAATGGATGAGATTTGTTACTAATATTGAAGAACAAAAGTTTAATGCTTTTGTTGAAAGACATGAAAATGGACATGCTTTACAAACTGCTGAGTGGGGAAAATTTAAAAGTATTTATGAATGGTCTATGGAATTATTAGGGATGGAAGATGAACAAGGTGAAATAGTTGCTGCTGCTATGATATTAAGAAGAAATATTCCTATTATTAGACGTTCTATTCTATATGCTCCTAGAGGTTATATAATGGATTATGACAATAATGAATTAGTTGAGAAATTTACTAAATCATTAAAAGACTATGCCAAAAAAACAAAAGCAATATTCTTAAAAATAGATCCTTGTATTAAGTATCGAGAGCATAATATGGAAGGTGAAATAATAGAAGGTGGTTTTAATAATAGTTGGATAATTGAAAGCTTAGAATCTTTAGGCTATATCCATCGAGGGGTTGATAGTTTAGGTTTTGAAGAAGTTCAACCAAGATTTGTGTTTACAATAAATATTGATAAAGATAAAAAAGAACTCTTAGATAGTTTTCATCATAAAACCAGATATAATATAAGATTAGCAAAAAGAAAAGGTATAGAAATATATGAAGGCAAAAAGGAAGATTTAGTTGAATTTTCTAGAATAATGGAAATAACAGGTGATAGGGATGGGTTTAGAACAAGACCATTAAGTTATTTTCAAAATATGTATAATGTATTAGAACCATCTGGTAAAATGAAGCTTTTTATGGCAAAATATAATGTAAAAAAAGCTTATGAAAATACAGAAAAGGATTTAAATAAAGAAAAAAAATCTAAAAAACCAGATCAGAATAGAATTACAAAACTTGAAAAACAAAAAGTTGAGCTTACCCAACTTGTAAATGAACATCCAGAAGGAATAAATGTTTCAGGGACTATATTATTGTTAACAGCTAAAAGAGCTTGGTATCTTTATGGAGCAAGTGATAATATATATAGAAATCTTATGCCAAATTATTTGATACAGTGGGAAATGATACAATATGCAATGGAGAAAGGATGTAATATTTATGATTTTAGAGGGATTTCTGGGGACTTAAATCCAGACAATCCTTTGTATGGATTATATCGGTTTAAAAAAGGGTTTAATGGTGATTTTGTAGAATATATTGGGGAATTTGATTTGGTAGTACGTCCTTTTTTATATCACTTATGGGAATTTTGGCTTCCTAAGATTAAGAAAATACTTAAAAAGATGAAAAGATAATAAATGGAAAGAATTATAAAGTTCTAATATATATAAACAAGTAAGATTAAGGGGAGAATATATTGAATAAGAGGTTATATTGGTATTGGTTATGTAATATTAAAGGAATTGGATTAAAAAAGACCAAAGACTTATTAAATGTCTTTAAAAGCCCCGAAGGGGTTTGGTTGGCAAAAGAAAAAGATTACAAGCATATTTTATCGTTGCGTCCCATAGATATAAAAAATATAGTTTGTTCTAAAAATAGAGATGAAATAAAAAAAAGTTATCAGGAATTGGTAACACGAAATATTAGATTTATTACACATGATGATTCTTGTTATCCTACTATTTTAAAAGAAATATATGACCCACCTTTTGGATTATATGTTAAAGGAAGTTTGCCAAATGCTGATTTTCCAACCATAGCTATAATTGGAGCTAGAAGATGCTCTACTTACGGTAAAGAAATGGCTATGTATTTTGCTAGAGAATTGGCGAAAAAGGGTTTTCAGATAATTAGTGGTTTAGCTAGAGGAATTGATACAGCTGCTCATATAGGAGCTTTAAAAGCAAATAAAAAAACTTTTGGGATACTAGGAAATGGATTAAATATATGTTACCCTAAAGAAAATTATAAATTATATATGGAAATGGAACAAAATGGTGGAATTATTTCCGAATATAATATTAATATTAATCCTAGTCCAGGGAACTTTCCTTTAAGAAATAGAATAATTAGTGGTATGTGTCAAGGGATTTTTGTTGTTGAGGCAGCAAAGAAAAGTGGTTCTTTAATAACAGCAGAATTAGGTCTAGAAAATGGCAAAGATATTTTTGCTTTGCCAGGTAGAAATACAGATCCTTTAAGTGAAGGAACAAATGATTTAATAAAAATGGGAGCAAAAATGGTAACAAAAGTTGATGATATTATTGAAGAGTTTAATTATAATTCAATACCAAACTCTAATGGTGGGGATTTATGTTCAAAACAAAAAGGAACTATCAAAATTCAAAATGATAATGTATTAGAATTACTTAATAATACTGAAAGGATCGTATATGCTTGTTTAAGTCTTGAACCAAAACATATAGATGATATCGCTTGTGAATTAAATATGAAAATTCAAGATATTATGCATATATTATTTGTATTAGAGATGAAAAGTATTATAAAACAATTACCAAACAAGCATTTTATCATTAATCTTTAGTGGAGGGTAATTATGGCAAAATATTTAGTAATAGTTGAATCTCCTGCAAAGGCTAAAACAATTAAAAAATTTTTAGGAAGCAACTATAAAGTAGAGGCTTCAAATGGCCATGTACGAGATTTACCTAAAAGTCAATTGGGTGTAGATGTTGAAAATGATTTTGAACCAAAATATATCACAATTCGTGGTAAAGGTGAATTATTAGCTAAACTAAGGAAAGAGGTTAAAAAAGCAAATAAAATATTTCTTGCTACTGACCCTGATAGAGAAGGGGAAGCAATATCATGGCATTTATTAAATGCATTAAAGTTACAAGACAAACAAACCACTCGTATAACTTTTAACGAGATTACAAAAAATGCAGTTAAAAGCTCTATAAAACAAGCTAGAGATATTGATATGGATTTAGTTGATGCACAACAAGCAAGGAGAATACTTGATAGAATAGTAGGTTATAAAATTAGTCCGCTTTTATGGAAAAAAATTAAAAAAGGATTAAGTGCAGGAAGAGTTCAATCAGTGACTTTAAGGTTTATATGTGAAAGAGAAGAAGAAATAAATAGTTTTATTCCAGAAGAATATTGGACTTTGGATGCGATTTTAAATGTAGAAAAGAAAAAAGATAAAATAGAAGCTAAATTTTATGGAAAACCCAAAGAAAAGATAAAAATAAATTCAAAGGAACAATTAGATAAAATAAAAAAAGATTTAGAAGGTGCAGATTATAAGATAACTGATGTTAAAAAAGGAGAGCGTAAAAGAAAACCTTTGTTACCATTTACTACAAGTACATTGCAACAAGATGCTTCAAAAAAATTAAATTATTCTACTCAAAAAACTATGCGTATTGCTCAACAATTGTATGAAGGTATAGAAATTGAAGATGAAGGAACTATAGGTTTAATAACTTATTTAAGAACAGATTCTACGCGTATATCAGAAGAAGCAGAATCTCAAGTAAGGAATTATATTAACGAGCAATATGGGGAAGACTATATATCAGATAAAGTTAAACAAAAAAAGAATCAAAAAAAGGTTCAAGATGCTCATGAAGCAATACGCCCAACTTATGTGCGCCTAAATCCAGACACTATTAAAAAATCTTTATCTAGAGATCAATATAGGCTTTATAAATTAATATGGAGTCGCTTTGTTGGTAGTAGAATGAAACCAGCAAGATATATAACTACTGCGATAAAAATTGATGCAAATAATTATAGGTTTACTACAAACACCTCTACGTTAGACTTTAAAGGATTTTTAGCTGTATATAAAGATGAAGAAGAAAAAGATAAATCTAATCAGCTATTAGATGACATCAATAAAGATACTAAACTACTCTTAGATAATTTGGATGGGAAACAACATTTTACTCAACCGCCAGCACGATATTCTGAAGCAAGTTTAGTAAAAACTTTAGAGGAGTCAGGAATAGGCAGACCTAGTACTTATGCCCCAACTATTACTACAATTATTTCAAGAAGATATATTGTTAAAGAGAATAAGGTACTATATCCAACTGAATTAGGTGAAATAGTTAATAATATAATGAAAGAATATTTTAATGATATTATTGATACTAGCTTCACCGCAAAGCTTGAAGAAAAATTAGATAAAGTAGAAGAAGGTAATTATAAATGGAAAGAAGTTATAAGAGAATTTTATCCTCATTTTGATTCAACAATAAAGAAGGCAGAAGATGAAATTGGAGATATAAAAATAGAGGATGAAGTAACAGATGTAATTTGTGAAGAATGTGGTAAAAATATGGTTATTCGATATGGGAGACATGGTAAGTTTCTTGGTTGTCCTGGATTCCCAGAATGTAGATTCACTAAACCATATTATGAAAAAATAGATGTTAAATGTCCAAAATGTGGTAGCGAAGTAGTAATTAAAAAAACAAAAAAAGGCAGAAGGTTCTTTGGATGTGAAAACAATCCAGAATGTGATTTTATGACTTGGCAAAAACCTACAAATGAAAAATGTCCAAAATGTCAAGATGTTTTGCTAGAAAAAGGGAAGAAGTTAGTATGTAACAATGAGAAGTGTTATTATAAAATTGATAAAATAAACAATGAATAGAATTTCAAAATTGCTTGTATATTTAGTATAATTATGTTAGAATAATTAATGTTATTTACTCCCCTTTTCCCTATAAAAATAAAAAAATACAAAAGCATATTGTTAGGAGGTCATTTTTAAATGAGTGTACAATTATTAGACAAAACTAGAAAAATCAACAAACTATTACAGAATGCTGATTCGGAAAGGCTTATATTCAATGATATTTGTGGAGTTGTAAGTGATGTTCTCGAATCTAATGCACTAGTAATAAGTAAAAAAGGTAAGTTGTTGGGTGTTAAGAATCGTGAGGAAGTTGGAGTTATTAGTGAACTTCTAAAAGATAGTATAGGAGATTATATTGATGAACAGTTAAATGAACGTTTATTAAATATTTTATCAACTAAAGAGAATGTTAACTTATCAACTTTAGGCTTTACTAATGTTGATGAATATAATGGTATCATTATTCCGATTGATATTGCTGGTGAACGTTTAGGAACATTGTTCTTATATATCAAAAACAAATCTTATGAAATTGACGATATTATCTTAAGTGAATATGGTGCGACTGTTGTTGGTTTAGAAATTATGCGTTCTGTAAACGAAGAAAATACAGAAGAAATAAGAAAATCAACTATAGTTAAATCAGCTGTTGGAACATTATCTTTTTCAGAATTAGAAGCAATATTACACATTTTTGAAGAATTGAATGGTCCAGAAGGAATACTAGTTGCTAGTAAAATAGCTGACCGTGTTGGAATTACTCGTTCAGTTATAGTTAATGCACTTAGAAAATTTGAAAGTGCAGGAGTTATAGAGTCTCGTTCTTTAGGTATGAAGGGAACATATATTAAAGTATTAAATGATGTTTTATTAGAAGAATTAAACAAGATGAGAAGATAAATAATTTATATAATGAAAAAGAGTTGAGTGACATTGGTTGCTTAGCTCTTTTTTGTTATACAGAGAAGTCCTATTCTCCATATAATTAGCACTTAAAACATGTACTAATTATACAACTTATTAGTTAAGAGTATTAGAATACTAGACCCAAATCACTCCTTCCTTATAAATGTCCCAAAAAATAACAAGTAAAAATTACGTAACGCTAGCTGAAAAGAATAATAATAATTTGTAAAAAAAATATACAATATGTATAATTTTGCAGTTGTTTTTATGACTAATTTGTCAAAAATAATTAAATTGAGTCTAAATGCTTAGTATAATAGACTTGAATTATTTCACAGATAATTTATAATAGGTATTAAGAATGTAAATATGTATTAGTAAATTATAATAGAAGGCATTATATTTTAGTAGAAATATATGTAAATATAATAAGTGTTGTATCTAATTAAATATGGAAATAATAAGAGGTGATCTAGAATGAATAATGAATTATTTTCTAATGTTAATGTTCTTAATAAGTCACTGGATGCAAATTGGTTACGAAATCAAGTGATTTCCGAAAACATAGCAAATGTTGATACACCTGGATACAAGAGAAAAAAAGTGGAATTTGAAAGTATGCTTAACCAAGCTCTTATGAGTGGTAAAAAAATCGAAGAAATGGATTTTGCTTCATTAACTCCAAAAGTAACAATTGATAAGCAAAACCTTCAGTATCGTATGGACGGCAATAATGTAGACATTGACACTGAAATGGTTGACCTTACTAAGAATCAATTAAGGTATAACACATTGATTGATCAAGTAAAACACGATTTTAGTAGAGTAAAGATGGTAATATCATCAAGATAGGAGGGTTTAAAATGTCGATTTTTAATTCTTTAAATGTAAATGCATCAGGTTTGACAGCGCAGAGATTACGTATGGATATCATATCTCAAAATATAGCTAATATTAATACAACTCGTACTGAAAATGGACAACCATATCAAAGGAAAATTGCTATTTTCGAAGAGGATAAAAATCAATTCCATAATATTCTAAATGAAAAAATGAATCAAGATAACGGTGGAGGAGGAGTCAAAATATCTAGGATAATTGAAGACTCTAAACCTTTTAAAAGAGAATATAACCCTAATCATCCAGATGCTGATGAAGATGGTTATGTTCTAATGCCTAATGTAGAGTTAATAGAAGAAATGACTAATATGATTAGTGCAAACCGTTCATATGAAGCTAATGTAACAGCAATTAATTCTAATAAAGGAATGGCAATGAAAGCATTGGAAATAGGGAAATGATTATTAGATACATATATATTTAAAAGAATGTAATAGATTTAGCAATATTTAAATATACATAATTATTTAGTTTGGATTGGAGGATTATGATATGCGTGTTGCCTCATTACAAAATGTAAATCAATTAACAGGACAAGATGATAAAAAAACAAATAGTAATAATAATATATTTGAAGATTTTTATAAGTCAGCAATGGATAAGGTAAATCAAACAAATGATTTAGAAAAAAATGCTAATAAGATGGCTTTAGATTTTGCTGCTGGAAAGATTGACAATATTCATGATGTAATGATTTCTCAGGAAAAAGCTAATATTGCACTACAATATACTGTTGAAGTTCGTAATAAAGTCTTGGATGCTTATAATGAAATTATGAGAATGCAAGTATAATTTTTGGAAGCCTTAGCCAATACAGGTTAAAGGGGTGTAGCTATGAATGAAACACTAGGCAAGTTTTCCCAACAGATTAATAATTTTTTTGAAAAATATGATAAGAAACAAAAGCTTAAGATGTTAGGTGTATCTTTAATGGTTATAGCAGCTTTAGCAACTTTAATTATTGTTTTAAATCGACCTAAGATGGAGCTTTTAGCTGATGATCTTACGCCAAAGCAAGCGGGAGAAATTAGAGATATACTTGTGGAAAGCAACATTAATCATGAGGTGTCGTCAGATAGTACTTCTATTAAAGTTGAATCTAAAAAAATAGCTGATGCAAAAATGAATCTTGGGCAAAATGGAATACCAACAAGTGGATTTACTTATGAAGATGCATTTAATAGTAGTTTTAGTACAACAGAATCTGAAAAACAGCAAAAAATTCAACTAGCTTTTGAACAAGAGTTAGCTGCTAGCTTAAGGACTATGGATGGTATTTCTGATGCTATTGTTAAAGTTGTTATGCCTGAACAAAACAGAACTATTTTTGATGAGAATAAAGAAGCAAAAGCGAGTGCAATGTTGACAACTAGTTATGATTTATCAAGTCAACAAGTTCAAGGTGTTGTTAATTTTTTAGCTGCGTCAGTAGATAACCTTGAAGCTGAAAATGTTAAGGTGATTGATACAAAGGGTAAAATTCTTTATCTTGGACAAGGTGAAGATATTAATACAAATATAGGAAATCAATATGATTACATAAATCAAAGAAGTAGTCAAATAAGAAGAGATGTAATGTCTACTTTGCTAAGTATGGGTACTTATGATGATGCAGAAGTTGTCGTTAATCTTGTAATGGATTTTGACAAAGAATCATCAGTTTCAGAAGATTATTCGACGCCAGATGGGCAAAATAGTGGCATACCTGGTTCAAGTTATCACTATGAGTCTTCAGGTTCCAATAATGATGAATCGGGAGCTCCTGGTACTGATTCAAATGGAGCAAATCCAGAATATTATATGCCAGATGGAAGTAATTCAGAGAGTAATACAATAATTGAACAGATTGAATATAATGTTAACAAAAAGATAACTAATTCGGAAAAAAATCCAGGAGATATAATATATGATGAATCTTCTGTTGCAGTTGTTCTTAATCAATATGAAGTATATGATGAAGTTGAATTGGAAAAACAAGGTTTGCTTGATGATATAACTTTTGAAGAATTTGAAAAAGAAAACATGGATGTAGTCCCTATAGAAATTTCTGATGAAGTGGTAAGTATAGTAACAAAGGCTACTGGAATAGATGATATACAAGTTATAGGTCAAAAAGTACCTGTCTTTCACTACAAACCAGTTAGTGAATCTGGAAGCTGGACTCAATATATTATTATTGGGTTAACAATCCTTATTATTGGATTATTAGCTTTTGTAGTATATAAAGGCATGGAGCCTGTAGAAGTATCAGAAGTTACGCCGGAATTATCTGTAGAGGATATGTTAGCAACTACAAAAGAACATCAAGATCTTGATGAAATTGAGTTTGATGATAAATCTGAAACAAGAAAACATATTGAGAAATTCGTTGAAGACAAGCCAGATGCAGTGGCTCAATTATTAAGAAATTGGTTAAATGAGGATTGGGAGTGATTCAATTATGTCAACAAAAGAAAGAACAATGACAGGCGTAGAAAAAGCAGCAATACTTTTAATAACTCTTGGTCCTGAACAATCTTCTGAAGTGTTTAAGCATTTAAAAGAAGAGGAGATAGAGCAACTTACTTTAGAGATAGCTAATACTAGAAGTGTATCTCCTAAAGCAAAAGAAAGTGTTTTAGATGAGTTTTACGAGATTTGTTTAGCACAACAGTATATTGCTGAAGGAGGTATTTCTTACGCAAAAGAGTTGTTGGAAAAAGCTTTAGGAAATGATAAAGCTAAGGATGTTATTGGAAGATTAACAGCATCATTACAAGTGCGACCGTTTGAATTTATTAGAAAAACTGATGCAAGTCAATTACTAAACTTTATTCAAGATGAACATAGCCAGACTATAGCTTTGATTTTAGCTTATTTATCACCAAGTCAAGCTGCTATGATTCTTGCTGCTTTGCCACCTGATAAACAGTCAGATGTTGCAAAACGTGTTGCCCAAATGGATAGAACATCACCTGATGTAATAAAAGATGTTGAAACAGTTTTGGAAAGAAAACTCTCTTCATTAGTAACTCAAGACTATACTATAGTAGGCGGTGTTGATGCAATTGTTCAAGTTCTAAACTCTGTTGATAGAAGCACAGAAAAACATATTATGGAGACACTAGAAATTGAAGACACAGAATTAGCTGAAGAGATTAGAAAGAAAATGTTTGTATTCGAAGATATTATCTCACTTGATGATCGTTCTATACAAAGAGTACTTAGAGAAGTGGATAATAATGATCTTGCAGTTGCTCTTAAAGGTGCAGGTGAAGAAGTTCAAAATGTTATCTTTAATAACTTATCTAAACGTCTTGCAACTATGATTAAAGAAGATATGGAATATATGGGCCCAGTACGTTTAAAAGATGTTGAAGAATCTCAACAAAAGATTGTTAATATTATAAGAAAATTAGAAGATGCAGCAGAAATTGTTATTTCTAGAGGTGGAGGGGATGAGATAATTGTCTAGTTTAATTAAATCAGACTTTGTTACATTCACACCAAATAACAAAAAAATCATAAAAGTAGATGGAACTAATCCTAGAATACTTAATCCTAATTTTAAACACGAAGAATCTAAAGTAAAAGAACAAGAAGATAAGAAAAAAATGGATGACGTATATTCTAATATAAAAGATAAACAAGAAGAAGCAAAAGAATTGTTAGAAAAAGCTAAAAAAGAAGCTGAAGATGAAAAAAAGAAAGGCTTCGATATTGGGGAAAAAGCAGGGTATGAAAAGGGATATAAAAAGGGTTACAAAGAAGGGAAGCAACAAGCTGAAGCATTAAAAAAAGACATAGAAGCAAAAAAACAACAACAAGATAATTATTATCAAGAATTAATAGATCAACTAGAACCTAAGTTTTCAAAAGTAGTTATTAAATTAGTGGAAAAATTAACAGGAGTATTAATTGAAGAAAAAGAAGATATTATTATATATCTTATTAATGAGGCAATTCGATCAACAGAAATAACAAAAGAATATACTATTAATGTATCAGATGAAGAATATGAATATGTAATTGAGCATCAAGAAGATATTCTTAATATAAATAATCCCAAAATCAACATTGATATAATAAGTAATTCTAAATTAAAAAAAGGACAATGCTTTATAGAATCAGAGTATGGCATTGTTGACTCAAGTATTGATACTCAGCTCTCTGAACTTATTTCAAATATAAAGTTATTAGCAAATTGAAAAAATGTCTTTTAAATTTCGAGGTAGGTGAAGATTTGACAATAATTAGTATAGAAAAATATGATAATTTGTTAAGTAAAAATTACATAAAACAGCTAGGCAAAGTTTCTAAAGTTATTGGGCTAACTATTGAATCAATTGGTCCTAATGTTAATTTAGGCGATTTGTGCAAAATTAAATCAAGAGATAGTCAATACTATATTACTGGAGAAGTTGTAGGCTTTAGAGATAATAGGATTCTTTTAATGCCTTTAGGCAATTTAAATGGAATTGGCTTAGGCTCTATAGTAGAAGCCCTTAATGAACCTCTTAAGGTACCAGTTGGTTATGATTTACTTGGAAAAGTAGTAAATGGATTAGGAAAACCTGTAGATAAAATTAAATTAAAAACACAAATTCAATATCCTATTGAAGCTGATCCTCCTGAACCTCTAAAAAGAAAAAGAATAACAGAAATTTTGCCCCTTGGAGTAAAGGCAATAGATGGTATGATAACTATTGGTAAAGGTCAGAGATTAGGGATTTTTGCTGGTAGTGGGGTTGGTAAAAGCACATTACTTGGAATGATTGCTAAAAATACTAAAGCAGATATAAATGTTATTGCGTTAATTGGAGAACGAGGCCGCGAAGTAAGGGAGTTTATTGAAAGAGATTTAGGACAAGAAGGCCTTAAACGTTCAGTTGTTATAGTTGCTACTTCAGATCAACCAGCATTAATAAGACAAAAGGCTGCTAAAACAGCAACAGCTATTGCAGAATTTTTTAGAGATGAAGGAAAAGATGTTTTGTTTATGATGGATTCTTTAACAAGATTCTCAATGGCTCAAAGGGAGATTGGATTAGCAATTGGTGAACCTCCAGTTACAAGAGGCTATACACCTAGTGTGTTTTCCCAGATGCCTAAGATTTTAGAAAGAGCAGGTAATTCAGATAAAGGTTCAATAACAGGGTTATATACTGTTCTAGTAGATGGGGACGATTTTAATGAACCGATAACTGATACAGCAAGGGGAATATTAGATGGACACATAATGATGTCTAGGTCATTAGCAAATAAAAATCATTATCCAGCAATTGATATTTTAGAGAGTGTATCTCGTGTTATGACTGAAATAACAGAAACTGAACATCAAAAATTAGCTAATAAACTTAAAGCTACTTTAGCTACATATAGAGAATCAGAAGATTTGATTAATATAGGAGCATATAAAAAAGGTTCTAATAAAGAAATTGATTATGCTATTGAAAAAATATCCTTAATAAATACAGTTTTAAAACAAGATGTTGATGAAAACATTCCTTTTAAAGAAACATTAAGTCAATTAAAGAATGTATTTACTTAAATATTCAGATTTTAGGTAAGGATTGATAATATGAGTAAGTTTGTATATAAATTTGAAAACCTCCTTAATATCAAGGAGAAATTAGAAGAACAGAAAAAACTTATCTATTCTGATAAATTGCAACAATATTCACTCGAGGAACAAGTATTATTAAAGCTACATAAAAAAAGAAGTAATTATGAAAAACAGTTTAAAGACAATATCGCTATTTGTTTGAAAGCTCAAGAACTAAAAGGCTATTATTACCATATCGAAGCTCTTAAAGGATTATGTGAAGAACAAGAAAATGTCCTTAAAAAAGTTAAACAACAGATGGAAGATGCTCTTGAAGATATGAATAATGCGATGATTGATCGAAAAACTTTTGAAAGACTTAGAGAAAAAGCAGAACTACATTATATTAAAGAATTCAAAAGAGAAGAAAACAAAGAAATAGACGAAATAATTAGTTATAGATTTCGACCCAATAATGGGGAGGTAAATTATGGCAAATAAAGAAAAATCAAAAAAAACGTTTTTTTTACCTATGTTACTTGGTTTGGGCATTACATTTATATTACTTGGTGGTTTTATTCTATTAATTAAGTTTGATATTGGGGGATTAGGGAATCAAGTTATGAGACCTTTAATAAATGATGTCTCAGGACTAAATGTTATTTTGCCTAATGAAATTGTAAATGATGATGAGGAAACAAAAGATGAGTATACTTTTGAAACAATTGAAGAGGCTATTGAGGCTTTAAAAGCTACAGAAGGTTTGCTAAGTAATAAAAGAGAAGAAGTAAAAGAATTAAATAATGACATAGAAAGATTAGTTAAAGAAATAGAAAAACTAAAAGAATTTGAAGAAAAATATGTAGAATTTCAAGGAGATAAAGCTGAATTTGATGAAAAGGTTGTTTTTAACGATAAAGCACCCGATATAAATTCATATAAAGATTTTTATGAGTCAATTTCACCTCAAAATGCTGAAAAAATATATCAAAAGGTAGTAGAGAAAAATGTGTATGATGATGAAGTAAGAAAATATGCTCAGACTTTTCAAGATATGAAAGCAGATGAAGCAGCAGGTATATTAGAGGAAATGGCGACAGATTTAGATTTGGTGGTTCTTATTCTAGAGAATATAGCTAGTGAACAAAGAGGTAAGATACTAGGTGCTATGACACCTAGAGTTGCATCAAAAATTACTAAAAAAATGGCACCATAATTTTATGATAGTTAGGGATTCTTCAAAAAAGAAGATATACCTTTATCTATATAAAAAAATTGGAAAGGAGGGAAGGCAAATGGAAACGACAATAATTATGGAAACTATGAACTTGAAATCTTCACCACATAAGGGCTCAAAGTCAACAAAGGTAGAGGATGAAAAAGAATTTTCAAATGTAATGAAAAATTGTAGAGAAGAAACAACTACTGAAGAAGAAAAGAAATTAGTTGCAAACAAAAAGAATTCTACTAAAAAAACTATTAAAGTATCCATTAAAAAAGATCTACAAGTAAAAGTCAAAGAGGAAGATGCTCAAGAAGAAATAATTATATCCCCAGAAGAAATAGAGAAGAAGCTTGTGCAAATTATTACTGAACAATTAGGGATAACGCCAGAAATGCTGACAAACATACTTGAACAGTTAAACTTAAATGTTGAAGAGTTATTAATTCCAGAAAACCTCCAACAGCTAACACAAGAATTTTTTCAAGTAAATAATTTATTTGAAGCCTTAATGGATGATACTTATGCACCAATAGTTAAGGAATTGTTTCATAAAGTAGATGAACTAAGAAATATTATTATGGAACAACAAGAAAGAAATACTCTATTAGATGAGTCCTTGAATACCAAATTAGAAGATCTAGATGATGCACAAGATAATATGGGAAAACAAACTGAAATGACTGATCTTAAAGATGAACCTTCAATAATAGACAAACAAGTAAATTCTGAACAAGTTGTAAAACAAGATGAAAAATTAATTGAAGTAAATATATTAGAGAATAATGAAAAAACATCTATTTTTGAAACAGAGTTATCAAAACATCAAACTAACTCAGAGAAGAAAGATAAAAATTCTGCACAGCAAGGTTTAGATTTTGATAGTTTTATCAACGAATTGACTCAAAAAATAGACGAAAGTTCTTTTGAAAAAGTTGCAGATAATAATAAAGCTTCAGAATATGAAGTCATTATAAAACAACTAGTTGAACAAATCAAAATTCAAATGAAACCAGATACTACAAAAATGGAATTTCAATTAAAGCCAGAACACTTAGGCAAATTACAATTGTCTATAGCTAGTAAAGAAGGAGTAATTTCTGCTCAGTTTGTTGTTGAATCACAATCTGTAAAAGAAACCCTTGAGAATCAGATGGTATTTTTAAAAGACAATTTAAATGAACAAGGAATTAAAGTAGACAAAGTTGAAATCATTATTGCTAGTGAGCAATATAATGAATCAAAAGACCAGAATAATACTAAAGAACATAAACAAAACAAAAAATCATCAAAAATAGCGAACATTTTTGAACAATCAAGTGAAGAAGAAGTTGAAGAAGAAGATTACTTAATTAACGAAGACTCTGTAATAAATTTTACTGCATAAGGTGGTGATATCTAATGAATTCAGTTAACAATATTAAACAAGGATTATTAAATACCTATAACGATAGGCCATCCAAATCAGAACAAGATGAGATGGGCAAAGATACTTTTTTAGAATTACTTACAACACAAATGCGCTATCAAGACCCATTAGATCCTACAGATGATAAAGAATTTCTCGCTCAGATGGCTCAATTTACATCGTTAGAGCAAATGCAAAATTTAAATCATAATTTTACGTTACAACAAGGATTTACACTTATAGGAAAAGAAGTTGTTGCTAAAGTAATTGATCCAAATACAACAGAAGAAAATTGGATTGAGGGTAAAGTAGAATCTGTAAATATTAATGCTGGGGAAATGTATTTAGAAGTAAATGACAAAACTATTTCGCTTGAAGACATTGAAAAAGTTAAAGAACCTAATGAAATTGAAGAAATAGAGAATTTTGTAAGTGATGATGAAGTAAATGCTTAAATCTTAAATTAAGAAGGAGGGATACTATGAAAATACAAAAACAAAATTTCCCTTCCATTGAACAAGTATATGGAAACAATAACAAGAATAAACCAAACATTAAGCCAAAGGGTGTTAAAACATCTTTTGAAGATATTCTTCAAAATCAAATCAATACAAAAGAAGACATTAAATTTTCTAAGCATGCTAATGAAAGATTAGAATCACGAAATATTAATCTATCAAAAAATCAAATTGAACGTTTAGAAAATGGTGTTATGAAAGCTAAAGAAAAAGGTGTTAAGGAATCACTAATTTTAATGGATAACATTGCTTTTGTTATTAATGTGCCAAACCAAACTGTTATAACTGCGGTAGAACAACAAAATTCACAAAATCAAGTTTTTACAAATATTGATGGTGCTGTGATTTTATAGCTGGACCTTATGGAGGCTAAGATATCCCTGACTGACAGAAGGGATTATCACAGTAATTAAAAGGAGGTCAATGTCTTATGATGAGATCAATGTACTCTGGTGTTTCAGGATTAAGAGTTCACCAGACAAAGATGGACGTTATTGGGAATAATATTTCAAATGTTAATACAGTTGGATATAAAGGGGGAAGGGTTACTTTTAATGAAGTTTTTTCGCAGACTTTGCAAGGAGCAAGTGGAGAAAGTGAAGCTTCAGGAAAAGGTGGTCAAAATCCAATGCAAGTAGGATTAGGTGCTAATATTGCTTCTATTGACACTTTAATGACAGAAGGGGCTGCAGAAAGAACGGATAACCCTTTAGATTTGAAAATTGAAGGTGAAGGATTTTTTGTTGTAGATGATGGAAGTGGGTTTAAATTTACAAGAGCGGGAGCTTTTAGGGTTGATGAATCAGGTAATTTGGTTAGTCCTGGAGGATTAAAAGTAATGGGCTGGGAACCAAATTCAACAACAGGTGAAATTGAAAGAGGTAGAGTAGAAGCCTTGGAAATACTTTCGCCTAATAATTTATATTCTGAACCTGAACAAACAACAGATTGTTATTTGGAAGGTAATATAGACCGTAATGATCCTCAGTTAGACCCTGCTAATGGAGGAGTACCTTTTACTACTAGTTTTTATGATAGTTTAGGGTATAGGTATACTGCGGAAATGACTTTAACAAGTACAGCAGTTGATACTGATTATTCAATTACAGTTGGTAGTATTAAGGATAGTGATGGTAATAACATAATGACTGGTAGTGATTCAGCTACAATTACTTTTGATCCAGCAACTGGTAAAATTGATGATTCAGGAACTACAGAAATAGAATTAACTGGTATGGGTGGTGTAACAGGCTTTTCTGAAATATCGGACCCTTTAAATTTAGACCTTAGTCAATTAACTTTATTTGCTGGCAAAACTTCAATTGAGTCTGTAAGAGGTGATTTAGAAGGAGTTGGAGCTGGTCGTGAATCAGGAACTATGTCTGGCTTTAGTATAGGTCCAGATGGGAAAATAGAAGGGCGATATACAAATGGAGAAAATAAATTATTAGGACAAGTTGTTGTAACTGAATTCAGAAATCCTGCTGGATTAGAAAAAGTCGGTAATAATCTCTTTCAAGCAACAACAAACTCAGGTGATTTTGATGGAATAGGTGAAGATCCTACAGCTTCTGGTGGAAGTTTAAATGCAGGTGTGTTAGAAATGTCTAATGTAGACTTATCTAGAGAGTTCACTGATATGATTACGACACAAAGAGGATTTCAATCTAATTCTAGAATTATAACTTCAACTGATGAAATGCTTCAAGAACTTGTTAATCTTAAAAGATAATTATAGTAAGGGGCATTTGCCCCTTGCTTTATAAAACAATTCATAAAGTTAAAGACTACATCTTTTATTGAGTAAGTTGGTGATACATATGATAGAAGTAACGAAAATAAATAATATTAAAATAACAATAAATGCAGAATTAATTGAAACTATAGAAGAAACACCTGATACAGTTATAACATTAACAACTGGAAAAAAAATCATAATAAAAGAAGAAAGAAAAAAAGTTGTTGAATTAGTTCTTTTATACAAAAGTAGTATAGAAAGACAAAAGATAAGTTAGTGAGGTGGGACAATGGATATAGCTTCCTTGGTGGGATTAATTGCTGGTATATTTTTTATAATCTCTTCGATTTTATTAAAAGGTGAACTTGACGCTTTTATGGATTTGCCTTCTGTTATGATTACAATTGGTGGGACTTTTTCAGCTACATTAATATCTTATCCAATAAAAAAATTCTTAAATTCATTTAAAGCTATAGGACATATATTTAAAAGTACTGAGCTAAATGAAAGTGAAGTTATTAAAAAAATAATTGATTTATCTAATATAGCAAGAAAAGAAGGTTTATTAGCTCTTGAAGAAGCTGCTGAAGAGATAAATGATGATTTTCTTAAAAAAGGGATCTTATTAATTGTTGATGGAACTGATCCAGAGCTAGTTAGAAATATTCTAGAAACAGAAATGGCTTTTATTGAAAACAGACATAAAGATGTACGTGGATTCTGGGAGGATATAGGCTCGTTTAGTCCTGCTTGGGGAATGATTGGTACATTGATTGGTTTAATTAACATGTTAAAAACACTTGATGATCCTTCATCAATTGGGCCTAATATGTCAGTAGCGTTATTAACAACTTTATATGGTTCTCTTTTAGCTAACTTTTTTGCAATACCTGCAGCTAATAAATTAAAAGTGAGAAGTTTGGAAGAGGTTTTATTAAAAGAAGTGATGATAGAAGGATTATTATCAATACAAGCAGGTGAAAACCCACGTGTAATTGAAGAAAAATTAAAAGCTTTCTTAGCACCAACATTAAGAGAACGTTTGAATGATTCAGAAGAGGTTAATGAGGAAAAAGAAGGTGAAGCTTAATGGCAAAGAAAAAACAACCAGATATCCCTCCAAAAGGTTCTCCAGCTTGGATGAATACATATGGTGATTTGGTAACACTATTACTTTGTTTTTTCGTTTTGCTTTTTTCAATGTCAAGTATTGATATTGAAAAGTTTAAAGCTATGATTAGTTCATTTGACGAACATATTGATTTAATGCCTGGAGGAAGAAGTATAGAAGAAGGAGATTTAATATCTAATGGTATTAATCAACTTGAGGATTTAGAAATATATTTTCTTCAAAGAGATTATGAAGAGCAAAAAAACGATGAGGAAAATGAAGAAAGATTAGAGAAAGCAGAAGAAATAGCCAGTGATATAGGAGAATATCTTGAAAAAAACAATATATCAGATAAAGTAGAAATTACTTATACAGCTCAATATATACAATTATCATTAAGCGGAGCTATTCTATTTGATAGTGGAGAAGCTGATTTATTGCAAGAAGCAGAAACCTTAATTGAAACAATAGGAGATATTTTGAAAAAATATAAAAACAACAAGATAGCTATAGAAGGGCATGCAGATAATGTTAAAATAAATACAAAGGAATTTCCTAGTAATTGGTATTTATCATCAGCTCGTGCTATTGAAGTTGCAGATTATCTAATGGAGAATAAAAGCTTTGCTCCAGAAAATATTTCAGCTGTTGGTTTTGGAGAATATAGACCTATTGCTAGTAATGATACTGTAGAAGGTCGTGCAAAAAATCGACGTGTAGAGATAAAAGTAATAAATACCTTAGAATAATAAATAAGAAACCAATAATTTAAGGAGAGAATTATATGGAAAAAAACAAGTGGATATTACCAGTTGCTATTGCTTTGTTAGTTGTTAACATGATATTAACCACTATTATAATTATTGTAGGGTTACCGCCAATTGCCAAAATTAATAAAGTTGTTACAGCAATGGAAACTGTATTAGATTTAGAGTATGATAATGAAGATATTAATGAAGATATTCCAATTGATGAATTAAACACTGTTTCGCTAGAAGATACAATATCGGTTAATTTACGTTCAGCTTCATCAGATAAAATTAGAGTTTTAAGATTTTCTTATGGTGTTACTATTAATAAAAATGCTAAAGATGCAAAAAAAATAGCTGATTTAATAATAGAAAAGGAATCAATTTTAAATGATAGCATACTAGGATTAGTAGCTACAAAATCTTTTGAAGATATTACTAAAACTAACGGAAATAAAGAATTATCTGAGGAGATAGCTGAATTATTACGTGATATATTAGATACTAATGCAATTGTTGGTGTGTTTTTTACTAGTTTTTTATATAATTAGATGATGGCTATTTTTTTAAACGTATCTAATATTAAAAAGAAATTAATGGGAGGTGAAGAATAATGGGCGACATATTATCTCAGAACGAAATTGATGATTTGTTACAAGCCTTAAGCACAGGGGAGCTTGATGTTGAAGAATATAAACAAGCTTCTTCAGAAAAACAAATTAAAGAATATGATTTTGCTAGACCTTCTAAGTTTTCAAAAGAACATTTAAGAACACTTGAGATTATTTTTGAGCATTATTCAAGATTATTATCAACAACTTTACCAGGATATCTTCGGTCCTCTGTTCAAGTTGAAGTAATTAATTCAGAAGCAGTAAGCTATTTAGAGTTTTCTAATGCTCTTGCTAGTCCAGTTTTATTAGGTCTCGTTAATTTTTCACCTCTAAAAGGTAGTATTGTTATAGATTTTTCTGTGAATGTTGGATATGCAATAATCGATCGACTGCTTGGCGGGAAAGGAAAACCTTTAGAAAAAGAAAGAGATTTTTCTGAAATAGAAAGAACATTACTAGAAAAAATATTTGCTGTATGTATAAATGAGTTAAGAGAGCCTTGGCGTAATGTTATAGAGCTTGAACCTCATTTAGAAAAGCTTGAAACTAATTCGCAATTTGCTCAAATTATTTCCCCAAATGAAATGATTGCTCTAGTAACTTTAAATATTAGAATTGGTAAAACTGAAGGATTAATGAATATTTGCTTACCTTATATTTGTATTGAACCTATTATGGATAAGTTAAATACAAAATATTGGTTTTCAACCATGCAACAAAAAAATGATGAAGATTATAAGGATGTAATTGAGAGTATTATTACAAAGGCACAAATACCTTTAAAAGTTATACTTGGAAACAGTTTAATTTCAGTAAATGACTTTGTTAATTTACAAAAAGGTGATATAATAAAGCTAGATACAAAAATCGACAATGAACTAGAAGTTTTTGTAGGGAATATTAAAAAATTCACAGCAAAACCAGGTATGTATAAAGATATAAATGCTGTTAAGGTTACATCTATTATAAGGGAGGAGGATTAATAGTATGGATGGAATGTTATCACAGGAAGAAATAAATGCGTTATTAAGTGGTATGGATTCAAACTCAGATACTAATGAAGAAACAGAAACTAAAACCGAAGATGAACTTTTAACTAATACAGAAAAAGATATTATTGGTGAGATTTCTAATATAAGTATGGGAACAGCGGCAACAACACTTTTTTCATTAGTAAATCAAAAAGTAACTATTACAACTCCTAAAGTTAGTTATTGTAATTGGAAAGACTTAGTCAATGAATATGATAAACCATTTGTTTTTATACAAATATTTTACAAAGAAGGATTAGATGGAAATAATATCCTAATGATTAAAGAAAATGATTCAAAAATAATTACTGATTTAATGATGGGTGGAGATGGTACCAATACTGAAGGAGAATTTTCTGATTTACACTTAAGTGCAATCAGTGAAGCTATGAATCAAATGATAGGCTCAGCAGCTACTTCTATGTCCTCAATGCTAGATAAAAAAATAGATATAAATCCACCAGTTTCTAATTTGGTTGACTTGAATGACGAATTTGATGCAAAAGAAATTGCTACCTTTTTAAAAGATTCATTTATAAAAGTCTCATTTAAAATGAAAATTGGTGATCTAGTAGATAGTGAAATTATGCAATTATATCCTATTGAATTTGCTAAAAAAATTACTGATATATTTATTGAAGCTAAAGAAAATGAAAATAAAGAAAAACAAAATCCTTCAAATCAAGAACAACCTGAAAACACTAAAATTAAAACACCCCCACCACAAATAGAGAAAAATGTTCAACAAACAGCAGGTCAACAAATACATAATCCTAATTTGAATCAATCGAATGCAAATAATCAACAGCCTTATAGAGATATAAATGTACAACCTGCGCAGTTTCAAAACTTTGATATGTCTCAAGTAATGCAACAAAAAGAAAATATAGATTTAATTATGGATGTACCCCTCCAAGTGACAGTTGAGTTGGGTAAAACTCACAAATCTATAAAAGAAATATTGGAGTTTTCTCCAGGAACTATATTAGAGCTTGATAAATTAGCAGGGGAACCTATTGATGTGCTAGTTAATGGTAAATTAGTTGCTAAAGGGGAAGTAGTAGTTATAGATGAGAATTTTGGAATACGAATTACAGACATTATAAAATATAAATAATTAACACTAAAGGAGAGAGTAAATATGCCAGGAAAAAGTATTCTAATTGTTGATGATGCAGCTTTTATGAGAATGATGATTAAAGACATATTAAGTAAAAATGGGTATGAAGTTGTTGGTGAAGCTGAAAATGGAGTCAAAGCAGTTGACAAATATGCAGAATTAAAACCAGACTTAGTAATTATGGACATTACAATGCCAGAAATGGACGGTATACAAGCTGTTAAAAAAATTAAATCCGAAGATAATGATGCGAAGATAATAATGTGCTCTGCAATGGGACAACAAGCTATGGTAATTGAATCCATTCAATCAGGTGCAAAAGACTTTATTGTTAAACCATTTCAAGCTGAAAGAGTCTTAGAAGCAGTTGGAAAAGCTATTAGTTAAGAGGTAATTTATGGGAAATATAATATTAGTGAATTTTATGGATTTTTTTCAATTAATTGGTATGCTAATTTTATTTTTTATTATTTTATTTGGAGCTTATTTTACAACTAAATGGATAAGTAGATTACAGTTTCAACAAAACAAAGGGAAAAACATGCAAGTTATTGAAGTATTAAGACTTACTCCTAACAAAATGCTTCAAATTGTAAAGATAAATAACCGCTTTTTTGTTATAAGCATATCAAAAGAACATATTAACCTAATTACAGAATTAAACAAAGAAGAAGTTAAAGATAATAGAAATATTCAGGACTCGGATAAGATAAGCTTTAAAGAACAGTTAAATCAGATTTTAAACAGGGGAAAAAAGGAATAGGTTGGAGTAGGTAGATGATGACACATAAGCGAAGAGTGAAATTTTCTGTATTAAAAGGTAAAATATATGTTTTATTAGGAATGGGACTCTTTTGGTGGCTAAATTTTAAACAAGTTATTTTTGCAAATGAAGGGGATACGCCTCCTACTATAGATATAAATGTAAATCCTGGATCAAATGGTGAAGAAGTTGTTAACAATTTGCAAATGTTATTTATATTAACTATTATTGCGTTGGCTCCATCTATTCTTATAATGATGACATCTTTTACACGTATTATAGTTGTTTTGCATTTTGTTAGATCAGCGTTGTCTACACAACAAACACCACCTAATCAAGTATTAGTTGGATTAGCACTTTTTTTAACTTTATTTATAATGTCACCAGTAATAAATAATGTAAATGAGCAGGCATTACAGCCATATTCTAATGGGGAGATTGGGCAAGAAGAAGCTATTGACAAAGGGCTAGAACCTATTAGAGAGTTTATGTTTAAGCAAGTTAATGATAAAGATTTATCTTTATTTATAAAAATAGGAGAAATTGGGGAAGTAAACTCAATTGAAGATATCCCTACTAGAGTTTTGATTCCAGCTTTTATAATTAGTGAATTAAGAGCTGCATTTATTATAGGATTTTTAATATATATTCCTTTTATTGTAATTGATATGGTTATTGCTTCAACTCTTATGTCTATGGGAATGATGATGCTTCCACCTGTTATGATATCTTTACCCTTTAAAATATTATTATTTATTTTAGCAGATGGTTGGAATTTGGTTGTCGGGGAACTTGTAAACAGTTTTTACTGACCTAGTATTAAATACTGAATATAATTAAAACAATTCAAATATTTAATATCTAAACATTAGACTAAGGGAAAGGAATGCAAGTTATATGAATGAAGATATGGTTGTTGATTTAGCAAAAGAGGCTTTAATGTTAATAATAACATTAGCTTCGCCATTATTATTAATAGCTTTAATAGTAGGGTTAATTATGAGTATATTTCAGACTGTTACATCTATTCAAGAACCAACATTAGCTTTTATTCCAAAAATTTTAGCTGTATTTATTGGAGTGATAATATTAGGGCCTTGGATATTATCAAAACTTGTTGCATTTATTGATAAAACTTATTCTAATTTTAGCAACTATATTATAGGATGATAAGTATGGAAGCAATTATTAACCCTTATAGTCAACTGGATGTTTTTTTACTAATCTTTATCAGAATGGTTAGTTTTATCTCTGTTGCTCCATTATTTGGAATAAAAAATGTACCAGTTTTTGCTAAGATAGGATTAGCCTTTTTTTTAGCTTTAATTATGTTTAATATTACCCCTATAGAGGGATTAGTTAATAATAATACTATATTTGATTATACATATTTAATTATTAAGGAAATTTTTGTTGGATGGGTAATAGGCTTTGGGGCTTATTTAACCTTTACTATAATTACTTTAGCAGGACAATTAATTGATTATCAAATTGGATTTACAATGGTAAATGTACTGGATCCTCTTAGTCAAATACAATTGTCGATTACAGGGAATTTATATTATTATTTGTTATTATTAATTATGCTTTCAACTAATATGCATTTTTTTCTTATAGATGGATTAATTCAATCTTTTACTCTTGTTCCTATAGGTAAAGTTGTTGCTAATGTATCACTATATCATACAATAACAGATTTTTTTGCTGAGTATTTTATAATTGCTTTTAAAATAAGCACCCCTATTTTTGCAGGGATTTTAATTGTTAATGTTATACTTGGTATCTTAGCAAGAACTGTTCCACAAATGAATATGTTTATTATTGGTTTGCCTTTAAAAGTATATGTAGGACTAATGATTTTGTTTATTACTATTAGACTTATGCCTTCTATTGCAGATTTTATTTTTAATAAGATGCTTGATTTAATAGATGAACTTTTAACTGGATTAAAACCATAACCATAGATAGTGAGGTAATAATTTTGATCAAATACAACCTTCAATACTTTGCGGATGGACCTGGTGGGGAAAAAACTGAAAAACCAACAGCCCGAAAAAGGGAAAAGGCAAGAGAAGAAGGACAGGTTGTAAAGAGTATTGAAATTAACACTGCATTTTTATTGATTACTCTCTTTATGACAATAAAATTAATTATTCCATCATTTAATAATAATATGACCAATCTTTTTAATGATATATACTCAAAATTTGATTTGAGTGAAGACACAGTTTCTATAGAAATGATGGCAGGATTATTGTCAGAAGTTATTTTAACAATGATAAAAATATTAGCACCTATATTTATAGTTGTTATGGTTTTAGGATTGTTTCTAAACTTCTTACAAGTTGGTTTTAAGATTACTTTAAAACCATTAAAGCCAAAGCTTAATCGCATAAGTCCTATACAAGGATTTAAAAGATTGTTTTCACTTAGAGCTATTTTTGAACTTATAAAATCACTTTTTAAAATAGGAATTATATTAGTTATTGTTTATTTTTCCATTAAAGATAAAGAAGATATTTTATTTGCTTTTTATGATATGAATCTAATTCAAATCATAGGTTGGATTGGTGATTTAGCAATAGGAATTGGTTTGAAAATAGGAGTTTTTTTTATATTTATAGCTATTGCAGATTATCTTTTTCAAAAATACAAACAACAAAAAGAACTAAAAATGACAAAGCAAGAAGTTAAAGATGAACATAAGATGATAGATGGTAATCCAGAAATAAAATCAAAAATCAGACAAAAAATGAGAGAAGTTTCTTTAAGAAGAATGATGCAAGACTTACCTAAAGCAGATGTGATAATAACTAATCCAACGCATTTTGCTGTAGCTGTTCAATATGATACTTCTATATCATCAGCCCCTTTAATTATAGCAAAGGGAACAGATTTTTTGGCAGCTAGGATAAAAGAAAAAGCCACAGAATACGAAATAGAAATTGTTGAAAATAAACCATTAGCACGTACATTATATTATACAGTAGACATTGGTGAAGAAATACCATCAGAATTGTATCAAACGGTTGCAGAAGTTTTAGCTTTTGTCTATAAGTTAAAACAATCTAAGCAAGGGGAGGTAACATGATGAAAATAGGTGATTTTATAATAGGTTTATTTTTTATACTAGCTATCATTTTAATGATTATTCCCCTCCCCCCTGTTTTATTGGATCTTTTGATAGCTGTTAATATATCACTTGGACTTATTATTTTATTTAATGCTTTATTTTCAAAAGAAGCATTAAGCATGTCTGCATTCCCAACTATTCTATTATTTGCTACTGTTTATAGGCTTTCTTTAAATGTATCATCTACAAGGTTAATTTTAAGGGATGGTAAAGCTGGGGACATTATACAAACCTTTGGAGAATTTGTAGGTGGGGGTAAACCAGCTGTTGGTATAGTTATTTTTATAATTTTAATAATTATACAGTTTTTAGTAATTACAAAAGGCTCTGAAAGGGTAGCAGAAGTTTCAGCTCGTTTTACGTTAGATGCTATGCCAGGCAAACAAATGGCCATTGATGCAGATTTGAATTCTGGCTTAATAAATGAAATAGAAGCTAAAGAAAGAAGACAAAAGATACAAGATGAAGCAAGCTTTTATGGTTCGATGGATGGTGCTAGTAAATTTGTTAAAGGAGATGCAATTGCTGGATTAATAATTACATTCATTAATATAGTTGGTGGAATCGCTATTGGCTCAATGAACGGAATGAATATAAATGATGCAATGAATCAGTATACTATATTAACAATTGGTGATGGTCTTGTAAGCCAGATTCCTGCTTTATTAATCTCTTTAGCAACAGGTATTTTAGTTACAAAGGTATCTAAAGAAGCTGAAACAAGTGATATTTTATTAAAAGAATTATTTAGCTTACCGAAAGTAATGTACCTATCAGGTGGTGTTTTAATAGTTCTTGGAATTTTTTCTCCCCTTCCTAGTATTATTGTAGTTGGACTAGGAGCAATAATAATGATTACAGGAAATATTATACAAAGAAATTTACAATTACAAACTATTGATGAAGAAGTTGCTACAGAAGAAATTGAAGCAGATGAAATAAGAAAACCTGAAAATGTTACATCTTTGTTACAGGTAGATCCTATTGAACTAGAGTTTGGCTATGGGATTATACCTTTGGCGGATGTTAATCAAGGCGGAGATCTTCTTGATAGAGTTGTAATGATACGAAGACAAATAGCTCTTGAATTAGGTACAATAGTACCAATAATTCGATTAAGAGATAATATACAATTAAACCCAAATCAATACGTAATAAAAATCAAGGGAATTGAGGTAAGTGAAGGAGAAATATTATTTGATCACTATATGGCGATGAACCCAGGATTTGTTGAAAAAGATATTGATGGCATTGAAACAGTGGAGCCAGCGTTTAAATTACCTGCTTTATGGATAACTGAGGAACAAAGAGAAAAAGCAGAAACTTTAGGGTATACAGTTGTTGACCCACCATCAATTATAGCTACTCATTTAACAGAAATTATTAAACAAAACTTAGATGAATTATTAACTAGACAAGATGTTCAAATCCTTATTTCTAATGTAAAAGAAAGTCATCCAACACTAGTTGAGGAATTGGTTCCAAAATTAATGAGTGTTGGTGAAGTACAAAAAGTCTTACAAAATTTATTAAGAGAAGGTATTTCAATTAGAGATTTAGTTACTATATTTGAAACTTTAGCAGACAATGCTACAATTAATAGGGATACTGATGTGTTGACTGAATATGTAAGACAAAGTTTAAAAAGAGCAATATCTAATAAATACTTTTCATCTAATGAGACAACTAGCGTTGTAACATTAGATCCTGATATAGAACAACTTATAATGGATTCAGTTAAACAAACAGAGCAAGGCTCTTATTTAGCTTTGGATCCTGAAAAAACTCAATCAATATTGAAAGCTGTAGAAACAGAAACAAAAAAACTAGAAGAAGTAGGAAAACAACCAATTATTATAGCATCACCTATCGTTAGAATGTATTTTAAAAAGTTAACAGAAGAATATTTTAGTAATTTAATAGTTGTTTCATATAATGAAATAGAATCAGACGTAGAATTGCAATCAGTAGGGATGGTGAGTCTTAATTGAAAATAAAAAAGTATCAAGGAAAATCAGAAACAGAAGCAATATTAAAGGTGAAAGAAGAACTTGGTAAAGAAGCATTGATATTAAATATAAAAACAATAAAACCAAGAGGATTTTTAAGGATTTTTAAGGCTAATGAAATAGAGGTTACTGCAGCTATTGATGAGAAAAATGATAATATTAATAAATCTAATGAAGCTTTTAAAACAAATGCAAGAGAACAACAAGTAACTAAATCATTGGATAAAAAAAAGAAAGACATAACTGAATTAGAAGAAAAGGTAAGCAGTTTAGAAAGCTTAATAGAAAGACAAATGAAAAATGAATTTAACGGGCAACAAAATCATGAACAACAAGAGGAAAGTCCAGTTCTTCAGTTGATTTATAATCAATTAATAGATAATGAAGTTGATGAGATTATTGCTAATGAAATAATTAATGATATTAGTACAAATACGAATCTTGAAGAAGATATGGATAAAGTTATAGCAAAGGTTTATAAAAATATTGTAAAAGTTTTGGGGGCACCAAAAACAATAGACGTAAATGATATTAAAAGACCAAAAATATTATTTTTTATCGGACCTACTGGTGTTGGGAAAACAACCACTGTGGCAAAACTTGCATCTCATTTTTTGCTTAAAAACAATAAAAAAATTGCATTTATTACTTCTGATACATACCGTATAGCTGCTGTTGAGCAATTAAGAACATATACAAATATATTATGTGCTCCCTTAAAGGTAATATATTCTGCAGAAGAATTAGAAGGAGCTATAGATGAATTTAGTGATTATGACTTAATATTAATAGATACTGCTGGAAGATCACATAAGAATGAAGAACAGTATAAAGATATTAAAAATCTAGTTCAAACTATAGAAGAAAAAGAAGTTTTTTTGGTTCTGAGTGCAACAACCAAGTATAAAGATTTAATTAAAATAGCAGAAAGATATTCAATTGTTTCTGAATACAATTTAATATTTACAAAACTTGATGAAACAAGTTGTTATGGTAATATATTAAATATAAAACATTTAACAAAAGCCCATTTGTCTTATTTTACATTTGGACAAAATGTACCTGATGATATTGGAGAATTAGATGCACAAGAAGTTGCTAAGCATCTATTAGGGGGAAATGAATGATATGGATCAAGCTGCGCAATTAAGAAATATAATAAAACAAAAAAATCAAAAAAAAAGCTCAGCAAGGGTCATAACAGTGACAAGCGGTAAAGGTGGTGTTGGTAAAACTAATGTATCTATTAATTTAGCAATTCAATTTAAAAAAATGGGTAAAAAAGTGATTATTCTAGATGCTGATTTTGGTCTAGCTAATATTGAAGTATTATTTGGTATAATACCACAATATAATTTAGCAGATTTAATGTTTAATGGCAAAGATATAAAAGATATAATAACTATTGGACCTTTAGGAATTGAATTTATATCTGGGGGCTCTGGAATACAAGAATTAACAAATCTTAATAAGGATCAATTATTTTACTTAATTCAAAAATTAAAAGAGATTGATTATTTAGCTGATGTTATAATAATAGATACTGGTGCAGGAATATCAAATAGTGTACTAGAATTTGTTTTGGCTAGTAAGGAGATTCTATTAGTGACAACTCCTGAGCCAACTTCTATTACAGATTCATATGCTTTATTGAAAGCTATGAGAAAAATAGAGGAGATTAACATTAATGATTATGCAATAAATGTAATTGCCAATAGAGCTTCATCTATAAAAGAAGGAGAAGAAATTTATTCTAAATTAAATTTAGTGGTGAATAAATTTTTAAATATAAATTTAAATTATCTAGGCTATGTTCCACAAGATAATAATGTGCAAAAAGCTGTTATGCAACAAAAACCAGTTTCTTTATTATTTCCTTCTTCAGGAGCAACTAAATCAATTGAAAAAATCACACAAATATTACTAAATAAAAACGATAAGAATATTACAAAACATGGAATGTCACAATTTATTTCAAATCTAATAAAAATAAAATTTTTTAAGTAAGGATGGATGAGGAATATGATTAATAAAGTTATTTCTATAGGGGATAAAATTGATTTAACAAAATCAGATTATAATTTTACAAAACAAAAAAACGAAATTTATGTTAGTCAAGTGATTGAATTATTAGATGATGGTGTTATTAAAATTGCAGCACCAATTGATGGGGGGAAAATTATACCATTAGGTATTGATGATTATTATATGCTTTGTTTTTATACGAACAAAGGATTATATCGATGCAAATCAAAAATTTTGGATAGGGAAATAATTGATAATCAACATTTTATCACTGTAAAAGTGATTTCCAATTTAGAAAAATATCAAAGAAGACAATTTTATAGATTGGATTGTGCACTTCCTTTTCATTATAAAACCGATAATAAAGATGAGTGGATTGAAGGAATTATAATTGATTTGAGTGGTGGGGGATTAAGATTTACTTGCTCAGAAAGAATAGATAAAAATATGAAAATAGTATGTAAATTAGTATTAGAAGAACTAAATGATATTAAAGTAACTGGTAAAGTATTAACTTCTGAATTAGTACCTAATGAAGAAATAAAATATATACATAGAGTGGAATTTGATAATATTGAAACTGTAGATAGGGAAAAAATAATAAAGTTTATTTTTGAAGAAGAAAGACGTCGAAGAAAAAAAGAAAAAGGAATGATTTAGGTGTCTGAGGCTAAAAAAGTTGTCATAATTGATGATTCTGCATTTATGAGAAGGGTATTATCTGATATAATAGAAGCAAATCATTATATAGTTACAGCAACTGCTATAAACGGATTAGAAGGATTAGAAAAAATAGAAGAACATAAACCTGATATAATTATTTTAGATATTAATATGCCAATTATGAATGGGCTTGAAGTTTTAAGACATTTACACAACAAATCTTCTATACCTGTAATAGTTATTAGTTCTTTAGTTAAAGAAGGAGCAAAAGAAACTATTGAAGCACTTTCTTGGGGCGCTTTTGACTTTATACTAAAACCAGGTAATATATTTAAAATGAAAGATAATGATTTTATTGCAGAGGTTCTAGTAAAAATGAAAAGTGCACTTAAATCTAACTATTCTAATCAAAATGTTAATGAGTTTAAGTTAAGAAAAAAGGGTGTAATGAAGTCTAGTACTAATACTAAGAAAATTATTGCTTTAGGATGTTCAACTGGAGGGCCTAAGGCTCTAAATAGTATTATACCAATATTACCTAAAAATCTTGGTGCGAGTATATTAGTAGTTCAACATATGCCAGAGGGGTTTACTAAATCTTTAGCAAATAGATTAAATGATTTAAGTAATATTAAAGTGAAGGAAGCAGAAAATGAAGAAATTATTTTAGAAAGCACTGTGTATATAGCAAAAGGGGGATGTCATCTGAGAGCTAATAAAGATGAACATGGGAATCAGATTATTCAGTTATCAGATGAACAACCTTATAAAGGACATCGGCCTTCTGTTAACGTAATGATGGAATAATTAATTAACACTGATTTTGAAGAAATAATAGGTGTAATTTTAACAGGAATGGGTTCTGATGGGTTAGAAGGTCTTAAAAAACTAAAAAAAAGAAAAAACACATATGTATTAGCTCAAGACGAGGAAACTTGCGTAGTATACGGTATGCCTCGATCAGTTATCAAAGAAGGAATTGCTGATGAGGTATTGCCGCTTCAAGATTTCCCAAATGTTATATTAAATAAAGTGGGGGTGCAATAGCATGGATATTAGCCAATATTTAGAGATTTTTATTGAAGAATCAAAAGAACATCTTCAAGGTTTAAATGAGTCTTTATTAGAGTTAGAAAAAACACCAAAAAATGTGGACTTAGTTAACGAGGTTTTTAGAGCCGCGCATACCCTTAAGGGAATGTCTGCAACAATGGGTTTTAAAAAGATGCAAAAATTAACTCATGTTATGGAGAATGTCTTATCTGAGATACGTAATGGTAAAATAGACATTGATCCAAATCTGTTAGATGTTTTGTTTCAATGTTTAGATGCATTAGAAGCATATGTTGAAGCTATTGTTAATACAGGTTCAGAAGGTGAAAATGATTATAATGATATAATAGTAAAACTTAATAATATTTTAAATGGAGAATCAGTCAAGACTGAAAAAAAAGAAAAACCTAAAGCTTCTAAAAAAGAAGTTGTTAAAGATAAAAATAATGACAAAAGAAAACATAAAATACTTAGTATAACAGAGTTTGAAGAAAATGCTATATTAAATGCTTATAAACAAAATTTAAATGTATTTGGATTAACAATATATATTAATGAATCTTGTATTTTGAAATCAGCAAGGGCATTTATTATATTTAGGACCCTAGAAAGTCTTGGTGAAGTAATTAAATCTCATCCAGCTGTACAGGATATTGAAGATGAAAAATTTAATTATGATTTTTCAGTATTTTTAATAACAAAAGAGTTTCCTGAAAAGATTGTAAAAGAAATCGAGAATATTGCAGAAATAAGTGAAGTTTTAATTGATAAGATAGATATAGATAAAAATGAGAAGTCAGCACAAAAGACACAAGAACAGTCTGTAGAGCCGATTAAAGAAGTTGAAAGCGTAAAACCACAAGAAAAACAGGCGCCTACTAAATCTACTCATGTAAAACCACCTAAAACTAATAGAACAGTTAGAGTTGATATTGAACGATTAGATAATTTAATGAATTTAGTAAGTGAATTGATAATAATTAAAAATGGATTAGAAACTATTGAATTAGCAAGTCCTAATCATAATTTTAATGAATCTATCGAGTATTTAGAGCGGATTACTACTAATATTCATGATGCTGTTATGAAAGTAAGAATGGTTCCAGTAGAAAGAGTGTTTAATAGATTCCCAAGAATGATTCGAGATTTATCTAGAAAACTTAATAAAAAGATAGAATTACATATGTCAGGAGAAGATACAGAATTAGATAGAACGGTTATTGATGAAATAGGTGATCCACTTGTTCACTTATTAAGAAACGCAGCTGACCATGGGCTAGAAACTACTGAAAAAAGAAAATCTAATGGAAAAAGTGAAGTTGGAAATGTTAATCTAACGGCTTATCAAGATGGGAATAATGTTGTTATAGAAGTTCAGGATGATGGACAAGGTATTGATGTACAAAAAATAAAAAGTAAAGCTATAAAAAATGGAACAATTACACCTGAGATGGCAGAAAGTATGACGGAAAATGAAATAATTGAACTATTATTTAAACCGAGTTTTTCTACTGCTGACAAGATTTCGGATGTTTCTGGTAGAGGTGTAGGATTAGATGTAGTAAAAACAAAGATTGAGGCTTTAGGCGGAGATATTGAAGTAAGGTCAAATCTTGGCAAAGGAAGTAAATTTATTATTAGTTTACCATTGACATTAGCTATAATACAAGCTTTAATGGTTAATATAGGTTCTGAAAAATATGCTATTCCGTTAAATACTATTCAAACAATTGAAGATGTTAAACTCTCTGATATTAAATATGTTCAGTCAAAAGAAGTTATTCATCTAAGAGGGAATGTTATTCCTTTAATAAAATTAAGTGATATATTAGAAATTGAGGATTTAAACAATAACAAAGATAGTATTACAGTTGTTATTGTAAGTAAAGGGGATAGAAAAGCAGGTTTTCTTGTAGATAGTTTAATTGGTCAACAGGAGATAGTAATAAAATCACTGGGTAAATATTTAAATGATATAAAAATGATAGCTGGCGCGACAATTTTAGGTGATGGTGAAGTTGCTCTTATTTTAGATATTAATACTTTAGTATAGTGAGGTGCAAGAAATGGAAAAAAATGAAAGAGAACAGATCATGAAACAATTTATTATAATTAATTTTGGGCAAGAACATTTTGGAATAGATATAAAATTTGTTCAAAATATCATAAGAATGCAATCTATTACAAGAGTTCCAAAAGCACCTTCATATCTAAAGGGTGTTATTAATCTTAGAGGGGATATTATTCCTGTTATAAGCCTCAGAGAGAAATTTGGGCTTAATACTGATGAAATAACTAATAGCACAAGAATTATAATCGTTGATTTAGAACAAAATCCAATGGGCTTTATTGTAGATGAAGTAAGAGAAGTTGTACAGATACCAGAAGATTCGATACAAAAATCAATATATGATGCTAAGGATGAAAAATCTGCTTTTTTATCAAGTGTTGGTAAAAATGGAGATGAACTAATATCAATTCTTAATTTAGATACCATTATTAATGGTAATAAAAGTGACTCTGATGAAGAAGAGGAAAGTAATAACAATTAAGAGAGGATAGTTTTATTATGGATGATAAACTTAACATCGATCAATTGAACGAACTTCATATTGATTTATTAAGAGAACTTGGGAATATTGGAGCTGGGAATGCTACTACAGCCCTATCACAATTAATTAATAAAAAAATAGATATGGGTGTTCCAACAGTTAACATACTAGAATTTAAGGAACTTTCAGAGATATTAGGTGGAGCAGAAAATCCAGTGGTTGGTATTTTGTTAAATGTAGAAGGTGAAATTAAAGGAATGATGATGTTTGTATTAGAGCAATCATCTGCCTATCGATTAGTTAATTTATTGATGCATAGAGATATAAATGATTTTGATGAATTCAATGAAATGGATTTATCTGCTTTAAATGAAATAGGCAATATAATAACAGGTGCATATCTGTCATCTTTATCAACATTAACCAATTTAAAAATCATAGCATCTGTTCCTAATATGGCGATTGATATGGCAGGTGCAATATTAAGTGTACCTGCAATTGAGTTTGGTAAAGTGGGAGATAAAGCCCTTTTAATTCAAACAGATTTTCGTGAAGGCAATGAGGAGGTTCATGGTTACTTTATTTTAATTCCTGATACAGAATCATATGAAGTGATTTTGAAGGCTCTTGGAATTATGGGTTGATGTATATGGGTGAAATAATAAAAGTAGGGATGGCAGATCTAAAAACTTGTATAGCTCCTAAGATTTTAACAACATTAGGGTTGGGTTCTTGTGTTGGCATTGTTCTTTATGACCCTAGTAAAAAAATTGGAGGGTTGGCTCATATTATGTTACCGGATAGTACTCAAATCAGAAATAATTCAAATAAAGCAAAATTCGCAGATACTGCAATAGAAGTTATGATGAATAAAATGATAAAAATGGGTGCAAGTAAAAATAATTTAGTAGCGAAATTAGCTGGTGGGGCACAGATGTTTGCTTTTTCTTCGCAAAATGATTTAATGAGGATTGGTGAGCGTAATGTTGAAGCATCAAAAAAAATACTTAGAGTATTAAAGATTAGAATTATTTCTGAAGACACTGGTAAAAATTATGGTCGGACTATAGAATTTAACTCTGAAAATGGAGATATGCTAATTAAAACTATTGGGAAAGAACCTAAAATTATTTGATAAGATTTTTAATAGTATGAGAGGAATGTAATAAAAATATGAGATTAGGTTTAATACAAGCTTTTATTATTTTAATAGCTGGGCTAATAACTTGTATTATCAGCATAATTAATAAAATCAAATTAATAGATTCATTGTTCTTGTTATTAGTTGTACTTATTATATTTTTCTTTATAGGGTTTTTAACTAGAAAATCGTTAAAAAAGATTATTACTCAAAAAAAACCTAAAGAACAAAAAGTTTCACCTATAGATACTAAAGAAAACAATGAAGAACTAAAAAATGATAACGACAAAATAGACAAAACATAATATTTAAATATGCAATATATTTGCTGAGATTTTAATTTCTACATATAATAACAAAAGAATAATAAATTTAGCTGTTTGGAGGACGTCTATGGACGATCTTAATAAATTATGGGAAGTCTATTCACAAAATAAATCTAAAGAAATAAAAGATAAACTTATAATTGAATATTCACAGTTAGTAAAAGTAGTAGCAGGTAGATTGAACATGTATCTAGGTAATAATGTTGAATATGAAGATCTTTTAGGATATGGAGTTTTTGGTTTGATTGATGCAATAGATAAATTTGATTATAAAAAAGGTGTTAAATTTGAGACCTATGCTAGTTTGCGAATTAGGGGAGCTATACTTGATCAAATTAGAAAAATGGATTGGATACCTCGTTCATTAAGACAAAAACAAAAAAAAATTGAAACAATTAAAAACGAACTTGAAAATAAACTAGGAAGACAAGCGAGGGATGAAGAAATAGCAAAAGGTCTAGGTATTAGTAAAGAGCAATACCTTAATTGGTTAAGTCAATTGTCAATGCTTAACCTGATTTCATTAGATGATTTTGTTGAACAAGGATATGAAAACAAAATTCAGCCATTGCAACAACAAAAATTTGAACAACCAGAGAAAGTTATAGAAAAAAAAGAACTTAAAAAAATACTGAAAACAACTTTGGATGAGTTAACTGAAAACGAAAGTAAAGTGATCATTTTATATTATTATGAGGAATTAACTTTAAAAGAAATAAGTTATATATTAGGTGTTTCAGAATCAAGGATATCACAATTGCATACTAAATCTTTACAAAAATTGAAACAAAAACTAGGAAAATATGTGGATTTATTATTATTGTAATTAACTAATATATGGTACGTTTAAGGAGGAATTAGCTTGGATATTTATGACGGATATTTTGAACTTATCATAAAAGAAAATGAAGGGGTATTCTTAAAAATATACCCTAAAAAAGAAAATGGCAAAAATGTTGAAATCGATCAAATTGATAGTTATCTTAAGAGTAAAGGATTTAGTGAATACGATGAAGAATTATTATTAAATACATTAAAAAATCTTAAAAAAGAAGTAGAAATAAAGATATCTGATGATGAAATAAAAGCTATTGATGAGGGAATTGAAATCAATATATCACTTGATAAACTTGAAGCTTATGTAAGGTTTTATCCACCAGTTGGAAATGGAAAATATTTAACAAAAGATGATATAATTAATGCTCTTGATAATAAAAATGTTATTTATGGTATTGATATTACTATGATAGATGAAATTATTAAATCGAAAGATTATTATATTGACTATCTTATTGCAAAAGGTAAGAACGTGGTAGAAGGTAAAGATGGGGAATTGACTTATTATTTTGAAAAAAATATTGATAAAAAACCTACTGTTAATAATGATGGTACAGTAGATTTTCATAAATTAAATATTATAACAAATGTAAAAAAAGATGACTTACTTGCTGAACTTGTACCAGAAATTGAAGGCACATCAGGTATTGATGTTAATGGGAATGAAATAAAACCTAACAAAGTGAGAAAATTAACTTTAAAATATGGTAAAAATGTAAGGTTGTCTGAAGATAAGCTTAGATTATATGCTGAAAAAGATGGTCATGTTAAATTGGAAGATGGTAAAGTTGTAGTAGATGATTATTACGAAATTCAAGCAGATGTTGATAGTTCTACAGGTGACATAGAATTTGATGGTTCTGTTATTGTAAAAGGTAATGTGCGTACAGGTTTTTCTATAAAAGCAAAAGGAGATATTGAAGTTGAAGGGGTTGTAGAAGGGGCTAAGCTTATTTGTGACGGACAAGTACTACTTAAAAGAGGAATTCAAGGCATGGGAAAAGGCTTGATAGAAGCTAAAGGGAATCTTATAACTAAATTTATAGAAAATTCAACAGTTAAAGTTGGTGGTTTTATTCAAAGTGAGGCAATATTACATAGTATAGTTGCTGCAAAAGAAGAAATTACTGTAGATGGGAAAAAAGGGATGTTAACTGGAGGAGATGTACGATCAGGTAAAGAAATAAAAGTTAAGATTCTTGGTTCTCATATGGGAACAGTTACAAGTGTTGAAGTTGGTATAGATCCGACTATATCGGATAAATATAATCAGATTTCACAAGAAATTAAGGAGATAAGAGAAGAAAGTAAGAAGATGGAGCAGATTATTACTTTGTTAAAAAATAAAAAAAATCAAAATCGTAGTTTAGATGCTGGAAAAGTACAGATGCTTCAAAAAGCTACGAGAAATAAAATATTTTTAAATAATAAACTTAAAACTAATTTAAAAATTTTTGAAGAATATACTGAAGTTATTGATAATAAAAATACCGGTAAAATAAAAGTTATGAATATAGCTTATCCTGGGGTTAAGGTAACAATTGGAAGTATTAAATATTATGTGAGAGAAGAAATAAAATATAGTACATTATATAAAGATGGAGCCGATATAAAAGTTACAAATTATTCTTAATTATATTGGGGGTGATGATATGTCTATTAGACCTATAGATATGCAAGTGCTTGTTCCTAGAACACAACAGATAGCACATCAAAAACAAGCTGAAAATCAAAAAAGTTCATTAGATCAGTCCTTTGCTTCTAACTATATGAATAAGTCTGTAAAAAAAGATAGTCAATCAGTTAAAGAAACTAATCAAAATGAAAAGTCTAATAAACGGTTCGATGCAAAAGAAAAAGGTAATCAATCTTACCAACAGAATAAAAATAAAACTAAAAAAAGAAAGATTAATCAACAACCAAAAAAAATTAAAGAATATCATAAGATAGATATTAAAATTTAGATTTATTAGGTGAATAAGTATAAAACAACCAAGTCGCTTTTGATAAAGGGGTAGAAGTTATGACTTTTTCTATAAATGCTCTGAATTTATTTTTGTTCTTAGCTGGATGTGGTCTTATTGTTCTTAGTTATATATTTAAACCAAAGGTAATCAAAAAAGAAAGTGCTCATAAGGACTTCAACATAGATAATGAAACATCAAATAATAATGTGGAAGAACCTGTAAGCGAAAAGCTTATGGCAATAAATGAATATTCAGATTTTGTTTTAGAGGAAATTGAAAAAAAACATAAGGAATTATTATTTATGTATCAAGTTATTGCTGAAAAAGAAAAAAAATTAAAAATGAATAATAAAACAACATCTAATAGTAATGTGGAAGTTCATAAAGAATCTAAAACTACAATTAATTCTTCTGCAAATGAAAATCAAGATATTATTAATAATAATAAAAAAATACTTTCACTATATAATGAAGGACATTCAGTAAAAGATATTGCTAAAGATTTACGACTTGGAATAGGGGAAGTTAAGTTAGTGATTGATTTATTTAAAGAGGTGAAAGATGATTAAAATAGGAATTCTTAGAGGTTTAGGATTGGGATTAATTATTTCATCTATAATTTTTTCTTTTAATATACCAGAGAAGGAAAAACTTGGGGATGATGAGATTAAAACTTTAGCTAGGGAGTTGGGAATGAAGACTCAAAAAGAGTTTTTAGAACAAAACACGTTATCTCTAACAGATGAAGAAATAATAGCAAAAGCTAATAGACTAGGTATGATTTTTCCTGATGAAGTTAATGATATAAATAATAAAGAAAACAAAGAAACAAAAGAACTACAAGATACTAATGAAAGTGAAGAAAAAACTGAGCATACAACTATTGAGATAGATTATGGTATGAGTTCCGAAGAGGTTAGTGATTTGTTGTTTGAAAAAGATCTGATAGAAGATGTTAGAGATTTTAATAATTATATCTTAGATAATAAATTATCAAAAAGTATAAATATGGGTAGTTATAAGATTAAGAAAGATAGTACATATGAAGAAATTATTGATAACATTGCTCTTAAAAGATAAAAAATTAATAAAACAACTTGATTAGTTGTTTTCTATATGGTATACTATCACTCGTGAAAAAACACGTCATCTGGATCTTTAAAAAGGTGCCTTCTGGGTCTTTTAAAGAAAAGAAGGAGACGGAAGAAAAACCAAATTATGGAGGTAAGAAATAATGGGCGTAGTATCGATGAAACAATTACTAGAAGCTGGTGTGCATTTTGGGCACCAAACAAGAAGATGGAATCCTAAGATGGCTGAGTATATTTATACTGAGAGAAATGGAATTTACATTATTGATTTACAAAAAACAGTTCGTAAAATTGAAGATGCCTACAAAGTTGTAAAGGAATTTGCAGAAGATGGAGGCAATGTATTATTTGTTGGAACTAAAAAACAAGCACAGGACGCTATTAAGTTAGAAGCTGAACGTTGTGGAATGCACTATGTAAATCAAAGATGGCTAGGTGGAATGTTAACTAATTTTAAAACAATTCAAGGTAGAATTAATAGACTTAAAGATTTAAAGACTATGGAAGAAGATGGTACATTTAACCTGCTACCTAAAAAAGAAGTAATTCAATTAAAACATGAAATGGATAAATTAGAAAGAAATCTTGGTGGTATTAAGAATATGAAAAAGACACCTGATGTCATATATATAGTAGATCCAAGAAAAGAAAGAATTGCTATTCAAGAAGCACATAAACTTGGAATACCTATTGTTTCAATTGTTGATACAAATTGTGATCCAGAAGAAGTTGATTATGTAATACCTGGAAATGATGATGCAATTAGAGCAGTAAAATTGATAACTTCTATTATGGCTAATGCAGTTATTGAAGCTAACCAAGGTTCACAAACCACTAAGGAACAAGAAAAGGAAAAAGTTGCAGAATAATTGTGAGTTTTAAGTGCTTCAGCCTGCAGGGTTGAAGCACTTTTTTGGAAAGAATAATAGTGCGAAAAAACATAATATTTTTGGTTATCCTTATGTAATATCGCATTTTAAAATTAAATAATAATTGGAGGTATTTTATATGGCTATTACTGCAAGTATGGTTAAAGAACTTAGAGAGATTACAGGTGCAGGTATGATGGACTGTAAAAAAGCACTTACAAAAGTAGATGGAGATATTCAAAAAGCAGTAGAATTTTTAAGAGAAAAAGGATTAGCAGCAGCAGCAAAAAAAGCAAGTAGAATTGCAGCAGAAGGTTTAGTAATGACTTTTGTATCAGAAGATAGTAAAACTGGTTCTATAGTAGAGGTAAATAGTGAAACTGATTTTGTTGCCAAAAATGAAGATTTTAAAACTTATGTTACTGAAGTAACAGAACAAGCAGCTCAAACTAAAGCTACAAATATTGATGAATTTCTAAAGGAAAATTGGTTAAAAGATGCTTCTAAAACAGTTAGTGATATTTTAGTTGAAAAAGTAGCTGTAATCGGAGAAAATCTTAACATAAGACGCTTTGAAAAAATTGAATCACAAAATGGTTTTCTTGAATCATACATTCATGGTGGTGGAAGAATAGGCGTACTTATTGAAATGACATGTAATACTATTAATGATGAAGCTAAAGAAGCGGCTAGAAACCTTGCAATGCAAATTGCAGCAATTGCTCCTAAATATATAACTAGTGAAGAAGTACCAGCTGATTATATAGAAAAAGAAAAAGAAATACTTAAGCAACAAGCTATGAACGAAAATCCAAATAAACCAGAAAATATTATAGAAAAAATGATAATAGGACGTTTGAAAAAACAGTTAAAAGAAGTATGCCTTCTAGATCAACAATATGTAAAAGATGGAGATTTAACAGTTAGTAAATATCTTGATCAGGTATCTAAAGAACTAGGTACAAATATAACAGTAAATCGCTTTGTGAGGTTTGAAACTGGAGAAGGCTTAGAGAAAAAAGAGGAAAACTTTGCTGAAGAAGTTGCTAAACAAATGGGAAATTAATTTAACATCAAGGAAGCACATTGTGTTTCCTTTTTTTAAAGGTAAATAACAAGTTTTAGTATTAATATATAATTATTTTTATTTATTAAATTAGTTTCTATGGAAAAATTATTCAGGTTATGATAAATTAAATAGGAGAGATGAATTATGGCTGAATTTAAACGTATATTAATTAAATTAAGTGGAGAAGCTTTAGCTGGGGAACAAACAACTGGTTTTGAAGAAGATATTGTTATTAATGTTGCAAAACAAGTAAAAAAAGCAGTTGACCAAGGAATACAAGTAGGAATTGTTATTGGTGGTGGTAATTTTTGGAGAGGAAGAAGTAGTCAAAACTTAGACAGATGTAAAGCTGATCAAATAGGTATGTTGGCAACTATTATGAATGCTATTTATGTTTCTGAGATATTTAGAAGTGTAGGCATAAATACAGAAATCCTTACACCTTTTTCAGTAGGAGCTTTTACTAATTTATTTTCTAAAGACAAAGCCAATAAGTATCTAAATGATGGGAAAGTAGTTTTTTTTGCTGGAGGTACTGGTCATCCATATTTTTCCACTGATACAGCAGCTGTTTTAAGAGCTATTGAAATTGAAGCAGAAACTATTTTGTTAGCTAAGAATATTGATGGAGTATATGATAGTGACCCAAAAACAAATAAAAATGCTAAAAAATATAAAGAAATTTCTCTAAAAGAAGTTATAGAAAAGGAACTAAAAGTTATTGATTTAACAGCAGCTATAATGTGTCTAGAAAATAAAATGCCTATGTTAGTATTTGGTTTATATGAAAATAATGGTATAATAAATACTATCGAAGGAAAATTAAACGGAACTAATATAACCATATAAAAGGAGGAATATTTAATATGTTAGCAGAGTTAAAAGAATATGGAACTAAGATGAGTAAAACAATTGAAAACTTAGAAGAAGAATATAATACTATTAGAGCTGGTCGTGCTAATCCACATATTCTAGACAAAGTAAAAGTTGATTACTATGGACAACAAACACCTATTCAACAAGTAGGAAATATTACAGTACCTGAGCCAAGACTTATTCAAATTCAACCTTGGGATAATGGACTATTAAAAGAGATTGAAAGAGCTATACTAATTTCAGATATAGGCATAACACCTAATAATGATGGTAAAGTTATTAGACTTGTTTTTCCTGATTTAACAGAAGAAAGAAGACAGGAATTAGCAAAAGAAGTAAAGAAAAAAGGGGAAAATGCAAAAGTAGCTATAAGAAATATTCGCAGAGATGCTAATGATCATTATAAGAAGCTACATAAGAACAATGATATAACAGAAGATGATCTTAGGGATATTGAAGATGAAATTCAAACATTAACTGATAAATATATTGAAAATATAGATAAGCATGTAGAAAGTAAGACCAAAGAGGTTCTTACAGTATAAGACTTTGGAAGAAAACCCCTCTTTAAAGAGGGGTTTAGTTTTGTAGAGAATATTTATATGAAACAGGTTAAAAAAACTACATATATAGTTGGAGGTATAACATGGTCAATAAAACAATTGATGGTCAAGAATATTCTATTCCAACACATATTGCAATTATAATGGATGGCAATGGTAGGTGGGCTAAAAGCAAAAATAAACCTAGAAGTTTTGGTCATGCAGAAGGAAGTGCTAGATTAGAAAAAATATGCCGAGAAGCTGATAAATTAGGGGTAAAATACATTACTGTATATGCATTTTCTACTGAAAATTGGTCTAGGCCTAAAGAAGAAGTAGAAGGCCTAATGAAATTATTAAGAAAGTTTTTAAAAGATAGTATAAAAAAATCTAAAAAAAATAATATGAAAGTTAAGATAATAGGCGATATCTCACCTTTAGAAAATGATATCAAAAAAAGTATAAATTCTTTGGAAGAAGAAACTAGAAAACATAATGGGCTAAATCTGCAAATAGCTATTAATTATGGAGGTCGAGATGAGTTAATAAGGGCTATTAATAATATATTATTGGATTCTAAAAATGATAAATTAAATTGTGAAACTATAAATGAAAATATTATTAGAAATTACCTTGATACTTCTGATATTCCAGATCCAGATTTGCTTATTCGAACTAGTGGAGAACAAAGAGTTTCAAATTTTTTGTTATGGCAATTGGCTTATACAGAATTTTATTTCTCTGAAAAATATTGGCCAGAATTTGATAAAGAAGAATTAATTAAAGCTATTAAATATTTTAATCAACGAGAAAGGCGTTTTGGTGGCGTTAATACGGAGGACATAATATGAAGATACGAGTTATAAGTTCAGTTTTAGGATTACCAATTGCATTTTTTGCTATTATTTATGGAGGTCTAACTCTATTAGGAGTTATTTCTATTATCTCTTTAATTGGCTTGATAGAATTTTATAAAGCTTTTGAAATAAAATGCATTTTATTATATGTAATAGGCTTGAGTGTACATATAAGTTATTCTATTTTGATCGCATTAAATAAAGAGGAAGACTTAATGTATTTAATTAGTTTATTTTTACTAATTCTTTTAGCGGCATATGTTTTAAACTACTCAAAAATTAATATTACTAATGTTTTAGTGGTATTTTTTGGATTTTTTTATGTTTCATATCTTTTGTCACATATTTATTTTGTTCGTGAGTTTCATCCATATGGATATTGGGTAGTATGGTTAATATTTATTTCGGCATGGGGAACTGATACTTTTGCTTATTTAACAGGATTATCGATAGGTAAAAATAAATTAGCCCCAATATTAAGCCCTAAAAAAACTATAGAAGGTTCTATAGGTGGAATAATAGGAGCAGTTATTTTAAGTATAATATTTGGTTTTATATTTATTAATAGTAAGAATGAAACCAATAGTTATGTTTTGTATTTTGCTATTATTACAGGGGTAGGTTCTATAATATCACAGATTGGTGATTTAGCAGCTTCTGCAATTAAAAGAAATGTAAAAATAAAGGATTATGGACAATTAATTCCGGGACATGGGGGAATATTGGACAGATTTGATAGCATACTATTTACTGCTCCCTTTGTTTTTTTAATAGCTTATTTATTGTTTTAAAGAATAATCATTATATCAAAGGTAGCAAATTGAATTAAAGTAATAATAATATAAATAGGATGGTACAGATGAAAAGGATAACAATTTTAGGATCGACAGGTTCTATTGGAAGGCAGACATTAGATATAATAGATAATGATAAAAATAATATACAAATAATAGCACTTTCAGCATATTCTAATATTGATTTATTAGAGAAGCAAATAAAAAAATATCGTCCTAGTAAAGTATGTGTTATGTTAAAAGAAAAAGCATTAGAGTTGAAGAAAAGGATTACTCAAGATGTAGAAATTTTAACAGGAATAGATGGGCTTATTCACATTGCTACACTAAGTGATATTAACATAGTGTTGACAGCAGTAGTTGGTATGATTGGTATTAGGCCAACTATTGAAGCAATTAAAGCCGGTAAAGATATTGCTATAGCTAATAAAGAGACGCTAGTAACAGCTGGAAGTATTATTATGCCTCTTGTTAAAGAAAAAGGAGTTTCTTTATTGCCTGTAGATAGTGAGCATTCTGCGATATTTCAGTGCCTTAATGGAGAGAATAAAGAAGAAGTGGATGAAATTATATTAACTGCATCAGGAGGTCCATTTCGGGGAAGAACATTAAATCAATTAAAAGAGGTTAATATAGAAGATGCTCTTAATCATCCAAACTGGAGTATGGGGAGCAAAATAACGATTGATTCTGCTTCGATGATGAATAAAGGGTTAGAAATTATCGAAGCAAAATGGTTATTTGATCTTGAACCTGAACGAATAAAGGTTGTGGTTCACCCAGAAAGTATTATTCATTCAATGGTATCATATATTGATGGTTCAGTTATGGCTCAGTCAGGATTACCAGATATGAGATTACCAATTCAATATGCACTTTACTATCCAAGAAGAAAAAGGAGTAATTTTAAAAAACTTGATTTAATAGAAATAAATCAATTAACTTTTGAAAAACCCGATTTAGAAACATTTGTTTGTTTAAAATTAGCGTATGATGCACTAAAAATAGGTGGAACTATGCCAACCGTTTTGAATGCAGCTAATGAATGGGCTGTTTCTAAGTTTTTAAATAGATATATAACTTTTTTAGATATTCCCAAATTAATTGAATATGCTATGGGAAAACATACCATCATAAAAAAACCAACATTAAAAGATATATTAGATGGGGTTGATAATTATATTAATCAAGATGATTG
>JBKGYG010000004.1:0-46007 GCA_046546235.1 Eubacteriales bacterium
TGGAGGCAGGTCTTTTACATGTTGCGGATCATCATATCTCTCCTGGGAAAAAACAATGGACTTGGGGAAATAGTGACTTTGGTAAAGCTTGGGATCGTAATCTTACAGATGAAGATGGACCTTATATCGAATTAATGACCGGTGTATTTACAGATAATCAACCAGATTTTACTTGGTTAAAACCTTATGAAGAGAAAAAATTTACACAATATTTTATGCCTTATAAAGGTGTAGGCAAAGTAAAAAATGCTACCCGTAATGCCATGGTCAATTTAAATGTTGAAGACGGTATGATGAAAATAAAAGTTTATTCCACATCTACTTTTGAAGATGCATTGATCCTAGTGAAGAAGGATGAAGAAGTCTTGTTTGAGAAGAGAATAACACTTACACCTGAACAATGCTATGAAGTAGCTATGGAAACAGAATTATCAACAGAAGTTGGATGCAAGATTCTAGTTTTTGATCAGCAAGGAATGCTATTAGTAGATTACTTAGCGGTTGAAAAAGAACTAAAGCCTACACCTAATCCTGCTGAACCTTTATTAAAACCTAATGAGCTTAAGTCTCTTGAAGAACTTTATCTTGCTGCAATGCACTTAGAACAGTATAGACATGCAACTTATAATCCTGAGAGTTATTATTTAGAAGGTTTAAAACGAGATTCTACAGATATCCGATTAAATAATGGATACGGATTATTGTTATATAAAAAAGGAGAGTTTAAAGAAAGCATAAAGCACTTTAATATTGCAATCAAAAAACAAACTTGGAAAAACCCGAACCCCTATCATGGAGAATCTTATTTTAATTTAGGGCTAGCGAAAATTGCAATTCATCAAGAAGATGAGGCTTATGATGCCTTTTATAAGGCTACTTGGTCTTATGAGACTCAAAGTGCAGGCTTCTTTTGGTTAGCTTGTCTGAGTACGCGTAAGGGGAACTTAGATGCTGCCCTTGATTTTGTTGATAAATCCTTAATCACCAATTGGCATCATATGAAAGCTAGAGCATTAAAAGCAGCAATTATTCGAATACAAAAAAAGCAAGATAAAGAATGGATTAAACAAAGTATTGAAATTGATCCTCTAAGTCATGGGTGCTTATATGAGCAAGGAAAGGTTAATGGAGACTTTACAACTTTCGAAAAGATTATGTCAGCTTCCCTTAATAATTATCTAGAACTTGCATTAGATTATATAAAATGGGGGTTGTATGAAGATGCTTTGGATATTTTAAATGCATGTAGCATAGAAAGTCCATTAATCCATTATTATAAATCATATATATACCTATTAAACAACAATGAGGAAACTGCTTTAAAAGAATGTGAGACTGCAGAATCAATAAATCCTGATTATTGCTTTCCTAATAAAACTGAGGAAATTATTATATTACGTGCGATGATTAATTTAAATAAGAAAGCTTCCTATGCCCATTATTATCTAGGGAATCTTTTATATGACAAAAAAGAAGTTGAAAAAGCCGTTAAGCACTGGGAGGCATCCAACAGGATGAATCAAGAATTTGCAATGACTTATCGAAACTTGAGTATAGCTTATTTTAATAAAGAAAACAACCCTTTAGAAGCACTAGAAATGATGAAGAAAGCATTTGAACTAGAACAAAATAATTCTAGATTTTTGCTTGAGTATAACCAATTACTGGGTAAAGTAGCTACTTCAAATGAAGTAAGACTAAGTCTATTAGAAGAACATATTGATTTGGTAAAAGAAAGAGATGTGCTCTATCTTGATTATATTACAGTATTAAATAATGTAGGGCGGTATGAAAAGGCTTTAAAGTGTATTGAGAATCATGTATTTCATCCTTGGGAAGGAGGCGAAGGAAAAGTTAGTGAACAGTACAAATACACCTTAACTGAAATGGCTATCCAACACATCATGAAGAATCAATGCAATAAGGCAATTGAATTACTTATAAAAACACTCAGCTATCCATCAAACCTTGGAGAAGGCAAACTTCCTAATGTACAAGACAATATAGCTCATTATTACCTTGGGGTAGCCTACAGAAAATTAGGAAATGACGAAGAAGCTACTAAATACTTCAAAAAAGCATCCATTGGATTGGAAGAACCAAGTAGTGTATTGTATTATAATGATCAACCTTCAGATACAATCTTTTATCAAGGATTAGCTCATGAAGCACTAGACAATTTACCGGCTGCTAAAAAAGCATACCATCAATTGCTATCTTATGGTGAGAAGCACTTATTTGATGATGTTGAATATGATTATTTTGCTGTTTCCTTACCAGAAATTGAGGTTTTTCAAGAAGATATACAAAAACGAAATACCTACTATAATAATTATTTGATAGCATTAGGGAAATTAGGATTAGAAGATATAAAAGGAGCAAAAAAGATTATAGAAGATATTATAAAGGATAATCCAGCTTATCAGGGGGGGTTGAGACATTTAGAGTTTATAAATAGAGGAAAATAGTAACATAGAATAATCCATCTTTTTTCAATATACTCTATTTTATGGTTGCAATGGGTATGCTAATATTTTAAATAGAGCCCTCATAGAATCAAATTTCTTGAACATATTAGGCATGTAACAAGAATAATTTAGACTAAATAATAAGGAGGATAACTATGAATAAAAAAATTCCTAAAAAAATGTTAGGTATGAAGTTACCAGGAGGCGCAGTTGTTGAATCTGGAATATATGATGTTCCTACCCCAGGCCCTGGGCAAGTTTTGTTAAAAATGAAAGCAGCTAGTTTGTGCGGTAGTGATTTAAAGTATATATATTATGAACATACAGATAAAACAGGAGCAGCAAGATATGATGATGTAATCGCTGGTCACGAACCTAGTGGTCAAGTGGTTCAAGTTGGAGAAGGAGTACTAGATTTTAAAGAAGGGGATCGAGTTGTTGTTTATCATATTCAAGGTTGTGGATATTGCGATGAGTGTAGAAAAGGATTTTTCATCAACTGTCAATCGCCTGAGAGAAGAGCCTATGGTTGGCAAAGAGATGGTGCATTAGCAGAGTATATGGTAGCAGATACAAACACCTGTATACGTCTTCCGAAATTTTTAACTTGTGAAGATGGTGCGATGATAGCATGCGGTTTCGGAACAGCCTACCAAGGACTTTTGAGAGCAAATGTTTCTGGTAATGATCGAGTTGTAGTAATGGGTTTAGGTCCTGTTGGGCAGGCAACAGTTATCTTGGCAAAAGCATTAGGTGCAGAAACAATAGGTGTTGATATCTCTGAAGAACGAATGGAAATGGGTAAAAAAATTGGTGCAGATAAAGTTTTTCTTGGTGATGACGATATTGTTCAGAAAATTTTAGATAGCACTAATGGAAAAGGTGGAGAAGTTGCTATTGACTGTTCAGGAAGTAGCATTGGCCGTCATCGTTGCTTAGAAGTAGCAAAAATGTGGGGAAATGTAGTTTTTCTTGGAGAACAAGGTACGGTAACTTTTGAACCAAGTCCTTTATTATTACACAAGAACTTAACCCTACATGGTTCTTGGGTAACATCAATGGATAATATGGCTAAATTAGTTGAGTTATTAGATAGGAAAAAAATACATCCAAGCATGATTGTAACACATCGTTTTCCTCTAAAAGATACACCAGAAGCATTTAAAACATTTGCCACTGGTAAAACAGGTAAAGTAGTTGTGACAATGGAATAATAAAAGTATAAGTAGTTTTAAGTAAAATAGATTGATGAAAAGGGATAACTTGAAAGAAGTGATGAATAATGAAAGCTATTAATAAAATTAGGAATTGGTTAAAGGAGAATAATTTTGATGGAGTAATTCTAAATAGAAGAGATAATTTCTCCTGGATAACTGGAGGAAAAAGAAATTATGTACTCATGAGCTCAGAGTTCGGTATTGGATTCATTGTAGTCAAAAAGGATTGTATAGATTTATTGGCTGATAATATTGATGCTTCTAGATTACACGATGAAGAGATTCCTTATAAGGTAAATGTTATATCTTATCCGTGGTATGAATCAAGAAGTCGATTTATAACGAACTATATTGGTGACAAAGTTTTTGCATCTGATATAGAAATGCCAGGAACCATATGTAAGCATAATGAACTGGTTAATCTAAGAATGCTTTTAACAGAAGAAGAAGTAAGTACATATAGAAAGCTAGGGACAGATTGTGCTGACATAGTAGAAGAGGTTTGTTTTGATGCACAGAGACAACAAAAAGAAAATGACATTGCAACTAGGCTTAAAAAGCTAAGTATAGAAAGAGGAATTAATGCAGATTGCATCCTTGTTGGAGGAGATGAACGGATTGATCAATACAGACATCCTATGCCTACCAATCAGTCTTTTTCAAAAAAATTAATGGTTGTCCTTGGGGCAGAAAGGGATGGATTATATACTAGCATCACTAGAATGGTTCATTTTGGACCCCTATCTAAAGAACTAATCGACAAATATAATAAAGTACAGTTGATTTTTGCTACTATGCAAATGATGATGAAACATAATCTGAAATATAGTGATTATTTCAAAAGTATTCAAGAAATTTATGCAGATGTTGGTTATGATGAAGAGTGGAAAAAACATCATCAAGGTGGACCAACAGGGTATGCATGTCGTGAACAAATTATTAATCCTGATAGTTTAGGAACTATAAAAAACAATCAAGCATATGCATGGAATCCAACTATTACAGGAGTAAAGTGTGAAGAGACAAGTATATTGCATAACAACCAACCTGAAATACTTACTAACACCAAGAGGTGGCCAAGAACTTTAATAAATACAGGATACGGTAAGTGCTTTGTATCGGATATCTTATTAAAATCATAATCAGTTTCAATAATACTATAGTTATTTCGTATATAATTTGATTTTACTTTGGTATATGCTAAAATCTAAATAAGAGTATCCTGTTCACCCCTAAAAGGAGAATTAGTTTAAGAAAATAAAATGCCTCCTATCATTTGCAAATAATGATAGGAGGCATTTGAATACTTTAAAATAAATTTAGGATTAGGCTTTATTAACACATCCAAATATATTCATTTTCTCAATTGTAGCATCTTTAACTGCCTTCACCATATTTCCCATCAAGTCAGTCATTCCAGAACCTTCCTTGTAACTGTTAGCGGCAGCCTTTGCTGCAGCACAGTTTAAATCGGTGAATACATTAATCTTACTGATACCATTATTAATACAATTTTTGAAATCTTCATCTGATAAACCTGAACCACCGTGTAGAACTAATGGAGTATCTATAGTGGATGATATTTCCTTTAATATTCCAATATCAAGCTTTGGTTTACTTTTGTATGCTCCGTGAGCTGTACCAATGGCAACTGCTAGAGCATCTACATCTGTAAGCTCGACAAATTTCTTTGCCTGAGAAGGTTCAGTATAAATACTATTATGTCCGTCGGCTTCCACTGCATCAGAGCTGTTTGAGCCTACATGTCCTAGTTCAGCTTCTATGGAAGCTCCAAAGGCCTTGGCTATTTTTTTCATATTCCTGCACTTCTCAACGTTTTCGTTGAAACTACTAGTAGAACAATCATACATAATTGAACTAAAACCAAGTGATAGAGCCTTTACAGTCACCTCTGGTGTCATTCCATGATCAAAATGTAAAACAACAGGTACACTAGCTTTTTTAGCCATTGGAACTAGAAAGTTAGCTAAATCATCTAAGTCAGCATAGGGTAGTAAAACTTCAGCTGGTCCGATAATAACAGGGGATTTTGTCTCTTCAGCTGCTTCAATAACGCCTTTGGCCATTTCAAGATTAATTGTATTAAAGAGGCCTACGCCATATTTGTTCTTTTGTGCATCTTTTAAAACTTCATTTAATGTTACAAGCATAAATAACACTCCTATCTTATCTCATTTTTTTGTAGAATTCTAATACTTCTTTGTAGTTACGCATTCCTTCTGTTGCACCGAGTTCTGATAAAGAACAAGCAGCACAACCTATACCAAGTTCTATAGCTTTATTTAGGGGAGTATCTGAATAAGCACCATAAAGAACCCCAGAACAAAAAGCATCACCTGCTCCGGTAGTACCTTTTATATATCCATCGGGAAGGCTTAAACTTTTCATTTTCACAATTTCACCACTGGTACAATCTAGCCCGTATCCACCTTCTGGAGCATGTATAACAACCCATGTAGAAACACCCATATCTTTTAAGGCGGTTAGAGCCACATCTATGTTTTTTTCTATAATTCCTTTGTCATCTCGTAAAGAAATGCCAGTAGTACGTTCTGCCTCAACTTCATTTATAATGCAATAATCAGTAAACTTTAATGCAGGTGGCACTATATCCTTGAATCGGTCTTCCGAGTCACTTACAACGTCTATAGAGGTTTTTATGCCTTTATTTTGAGCAGAAGCCAAAAGACTTGCCATTTTAGTGCCGAATTTTTCATCTGGTTTGTCAAGCGCATCCAGTAGTAGGATATACCCTATATGAAGTATATCAACATCTAAGTTATCAAAGTCTATATGTTTTTCAGAAAACTTAGCATTAGATCCTCTAAAATGGAAGAAAGTTCTATGTTTAGAACTCATATCATTCATTACTGTAGTAAAGGAGGTTATACCTTCGTGTACAATCTCCGATAGCTTTATGTTCTTATGTTTTGACAAGCTTTCCTCTATATATTTTCCATTAGCATCGGTACCAATAGTACCTAAAGCTGTTAAAGGTAAATCACTATCTAACTTAGCCAAATCCATGATAACATTGCAAACCGCTCCTCCTATTGAGCTTGTAATATTATCTTCAATTGTTGCAAGGTCTCCAATTTTGGGGAAATGGTCTATAGGATAAATTGTATCTACAATCATATTTCCAGCAACAGCAATTCCTTTTTTCATAAATATCTTCCTTATCTTTATTTTTTTAAAATATTTCCAAAAACTATTTCTCTAGATTGTAGGGGAACATTATTAATTATAATTTCCGATTAAAGATGTGCACGTCTTATACGGTTTTTAACTTATTCTAGTATACACTAAACATTCTAGCATCCTTTGGTAATGAGGTATAGTATATGTTTGCTATATTTACAAGATAAGTTTGTGTTGTTTTTACATGACAACCTAAAAGTGTTAGATTATAATTAAATATAGTATTCCAATAATATGTAGGTTTTATAAATAATAAAGCCATTGCTTAAATAAGTCTAATGTAAGATATATTTGCTAATTAGTTTAATATTAAACACAGAGGGTGAAATAGATTATGAATTATGAACATGAATCTATTAAATACATCGAAGGAACATCTTTAAGATTTTTCTTTATTAGTTTGAAACATAGGTTATATCATTGGCATAATGATATTGAAATCCTTTTAGTAGTTGATGGATCAGTGATATTAAAGACATGGAATAAAAAATATAGACTATCAAAAAATGATATTTTTATTTTGAATTCTAATGAAGTACATAGCCTTTTTAGAACAAATGAAGACAACATAATATTGGTTATTCAGTTTAATCCAAAATTCTGCAACACATATTTTCCTCAGCTTCAAAGGATATACTTCAAAAACCAACATATTAAGAAGGATAGAATATTATGTTGGTCCGAACTTAGAAAGTATATGGTGAAAATAGTTAAAGAATCTCATAGAAAAGAAAAATGTTATAAATTAAAGTTGATGAGTACACTTAATCTTATGATCTGTAACTTGATTGAAAAATTAGATTATGAAGAAAAAGACGAGAATGAACTGTCTACACAACAAAAGAATATTGAAAGATTGAACAATATTATCTTGTATATTAAAGAAAACTATATGAAAAAAATTTATCTAAAGGACATTGCAGAGGAAGTAAATTTAGATATGTACTATCTGTCTCATTTTATAAAAGAACATCTTGGGATTTCCTTTCAGGAATATTTGAATAAAGTACGATTAGAAAAAGCAGTCGAGTTATTAATGACAACAGATTTGAATAATTTAGATATCTGTCTAGAAAGTGGATTTTCTGATTACAGATATTTAAATAAGATGTTTTTAAAGGAATTTGGATGCACACCATCAGAATATAAAGAGAAAAATAAAAAGCCAGAGAGAGGATTACTTGACTTTCAAGATGAGTCACAGATCGAAGTGATTCATCAAGATAATGTTGTGGAAATGCTGTTAAAAACATTAGAATAGGTTTTGTTCGAAGGATAGCCTTGCATTCTGGAACTTTATATTTTATGATTATTTATGATGATTGTTTTATAGAATACAAATGACACAGGAGATGACTAATGAGAAAGTTGGTTGTGGGTATTTTAGCCCATGTGGATGCAGGGAAAACAACATTAGCGGAAAGTATGCTATATTTAACCGGTAGTATAAGAAAGTTAGGAAGAGTAGACCATAAAGATGCGTTTTTGGATACATATAATCTAGAGCGTTCAAGGGGTATTACCATCTTTTCAAAACAAGCAGTATTTACTTGCAAAGAAACAGAAGTTTTTCTATTGGATACTCCAGGACATGTGGATTTTTCAGCTGAGATGGAAAGAACTTTGCAGGTTTTGGATTATGCTATTTTAGTAATCAGTGGAAGTGATGGAGTTCAAGGGCATACAGAAACTTTATGGAGGCTACTTGCAAGGCATAAAATACCAACATATATATTTGTAAATAAGATGGATATGGATGGAACTGATCGAATTGCACTTATAAAGGAATTAAAAAGTAAATTGCAAGACGGCTGTATTGATTTTAGTGAAGATCAAAACAAAAAGGTATTTATGGAAAATATCGCGATATGTGATGAGGCATTGTTAGATAAATATATGCAAAGAGAAGATATTGAAACAGCAGATATTAAAAAATTAATTGCAAAGAGAAAGGTGTTTCCATGTTACTTTGGATCTGCATTGAAGCTGGATGGTGTAGAAACATTTCTTAATGGATTGGAAAAGTTTACACAGAGTAATCATTTTTCAGAAGAGTTCGGTGCTAAAGTTTATAAGATTACAAGAGATGATCAAGGTAATCGTTTGACCTTTATGAAGATAACAGGTGGAAGTTTGAAGGTGAAAACGGTTCTAACAAATCTTAAAGAAAAGAATTCTCATAGAGATCAGTATCAAAAAGGTGAAACAGATATCTGGGAAGAAAAAGTAGACCAGATACGAATTTATTCAGGAACAAAGTATGAAACGGTTGATGAAGTAGAAGCAGGTGCTGTATGTGCTGTTACAGGCTTGAGTAAGACATATCCAGGAGAAGGCTTAGGAATAGAATTTATTTCAGATATGCCTATTCTAGAACCTGTACTTAAATATAGAATTGAATTTCCACCAGAAGTTAATGCATATAGTATGATTTCTAAATTACGACAGTTGGAAGAAGAAGATCCACAGTTACATATTGTATGGTCAGAAGAACTGAAAGAGATCCACATTCAGCTGATGGGCGAGGTTCAAATAGAAGTTCTACAAAGTCTTATATCAGAACGCTTTGGTGTTAATGTTGAGTTCAGTTCGGGAAGAATCACCTACAAAGAAACAATTTTAGAACCAGTAATGGGTGTGGGGCATTTTGAACCATTGCGTCATTATGCTGAAGTACATCTGCTTCTAGAACCAAACGAGCCGGGAAGTGGTCTTGAATTTACTAGTAACTGTAGTGAAGATGTGTTAGATCGTAATTGGCAGAGGTTGATTTTGACCCATTTGGAAGAAAAAGAGCATGTGGGAGTATTGACAGGTTCACCTATTACAGATATGAAGATAACACTTATTGCGGGGCGTGCACATCAGAAGCATACACAAGGTGGAGATTTTAGAGAGGCAACATATAGAGCAGTAAGACAAGGATTAAAGAAAGCAAAGAGTGTTTTGCTTGAACCATATTATAAGTATAAATTAGAAATTCCTTCAGAATCGGTAGGAAGAGCAATGTCAGATATTAAGCAGATGAGCGGCGATTTTAATCCTCCAGAAGTAGTTGGTGAGATGTCTGTGTTAACTGGTTCTGCTCCTGTGTCAACAATGAGGGGATATCAAACAGAAGTTACCGCTTATACAAAAGGTCGAGGAAGATTATCTTGTAATCTACAAGGATATAAACAATGTCACAATAAAGATGAAGTGATAGAAACAATAGATTACGATAGTGAAAGGGATCCCAATAATCCAACAGGCTCTGTATTTTGTTCTCATGGGTCAGGTTTTGAGGTGGAATGGGATAAAGTTAATGATTACATGCATGTAGATAGTGGATGGCAACAGAAAGAAACTAAGCAAAACAGTTTTGAAGAAATTAAGGAAGAGCCTGTTAAAACGACATCACATAAAAGTTATAGCAATTCTTTACAAGAGGATAAAGAACTAGAAGAAATATTTGTGCGTACTTTTGGACCAATAAAACGGAAAATAAATTATTCACAGAGTAGATTAGGTTATGAAAAAAAGAAATCCTTAGAAAAAAAACAAAGAAAAGAGCAGATAGATATAAAGGTAAAAGAACCAGTGAAAGAATATCTATTGGTAGACGGTTATAATATAATATTTTCTTGGGATGAATTAAATGAGTTGGCCAAAGAAAATATGGATGCGGCTAGAAGCAAACTTATGGATATTCTATGTAACTATCAAGGTTTTAAAAAATGTATTGTAATTTTAGTCTTTGATGCATATAAAGTGAAGGGTGGAGTAGGTGAAGTTCAAGATTATCATAACATTCATGTGGTATATACAAAAGAAGCAGAAACAGCAGATGAGTATATTGAAAAGGTAACTCATGATATTTCACGAAAGCATAAAGTTACAGTTGCAACATCAGATGCTATGGAACAGTTAATAATTATGGGAAAGGGAGCTTTAAGACTTTCTGCTAATGATTTAAAAGAAGAGATAAATTGGGTGAGAAATCAGATACAAAGGGATTATCTAGATAGCCAGCCAACTGGAGGTTCTTATTTGAGTGAAAACATGAATAATAATATTCTAGATCAAGTGGATAAGAATAATAAATATACGAAGGATTAAATTTTTCCTGTATATTATTTAGAAATTTTAAGAAGTCATTGGAGGTTTAACATGAAAAAAGATTTAGTTCAAGCTTTTTACGAAGTTTATGGCAATGATTCTAAAAGAGAACTTGATTCCTTTTTTGCACCAGGTCGAGTTAATTTAATAGGTGAACATATTGATTATAATGGAGGTATGGTATTTCCTTGTTCATTAGATTTAGGTATTTATATGTTGGTAAGAAAAAGAAAAGACAACACAATAAACCTTACTTCTCTAAATATGTCAAGTCAGATATATATAAATGCTAAAGAAGATATAGTCTTTAAGAAAAAAGATTATTGGGCTAATTATCCAAAAGGGGTAATTAAATACTTTCAGAATTTAGGCATAGATATAGGTGGCATGGATATTCTATATTATGGTAATTTACCTAATTCTTCTGGATTATCTTCATCAGCTGCCTTAGAAGTTGTAACAGCATATGCTCTTAATGAATTGTTTAACGGTAAATTAACACGGTTAAAGATTGTAGAGTTATCTCAAGAAGTAGAACGAGAATTTTTGGGTGTGAATTGTGGAATTATGGACCAGTTTGCTGTTGGTTTTGGCAAAGATAATTCTGCTATTTTACTTAACTGTAATACTCTGGAGTATAAATATGCACCATTAAGACTTGGAGATTATAAAATTGTAATATGTAATACAAACAAAAAAAGAGGATTAGCAGAATCTAAATATAATGAAAGACGAAATGAATGTGATTCTGCGCTAAAAGATTTGCAGAAACGTTTAGATATTAATTATTTGTGTGATTTAACACCTGATCAGTTTGAAGAAAATAAAGATGTAATACAAAATCCTATTCATAGAAAAAGAGCAAAGCATGCTGTTTACGAAAATGCTAGAGTTATAGATACAACTAAAGAACTTAATGATAATAATATTAAAGGATTTGGTCAGTTGATGAACGAATCCCATAAATCATTAAGGGATCTCTATGAAGTATCATGCCAAGAACTTGATGTGTTAGTTGATGAGGCATTAAAGATAGATGGTACTTTGGGAGCACGTATGACAGGTGCAGGCTTTGGAGGATGTACAGTTAATATTGTTAAAGAATCAGAGATAGTTCGTTTTAAAGAGGTTGTATCAAAAGAATATGAAAAAAGAACAGACATTAAAGCTGATATTTATATAGCAAATGTTGGCGAGGGTGTAAGGAAAATAGAACAATTATAATTATAGATATATGCGATTATAAGAAAATGGAGGTAAGTAGATGTCTATATTAGTATGTGGTGGAGCAGGATATATAGGAAGCCATACGGTAGCTTTGTTAAAAGAAAAAGGTAGAGAAGTTGTTGTTGTAGATAGTCTTTATAAAGGACATAAAGAGGCTATTGTAGAAGGAGTGAAGTTCTATCAAGGGGATTTAAGAGATAAGGATTTTTTAGAGAAAGTTTTTCAAGAGAATGAAATAGAATCTGTAATAGATTTTGCTGCGGATTCTCTTGTTGGAGAAAGTGTTATTGATCCATTGAAATATTTTAATAATAATATTTGTGGAACGATAAGTTTGTTGGAAACAATGAAGCAATTTGGAGTAAAATATATAGTATTTTCTTCTACAGCAGCAACTTATGGTGAGCCAAAAAGTATACCCATAGAAGAAGATGATGATACACTACCAACTAATCCATACGGAGAAAGCAAACTATCTGTTGAGAAAATACTAAAATGGTGTTCTAAAGCCTATGATATAAAATATACAGTACTTAGATATTTTAATGCTTCAGGTGCACATATAAGTGGTGAGATTGGCGAAGACCATAAACCAGAATCACATCTTATACCGATAATACTTCAAGTGGCTTTAGGTAAGCGAGATGAAATAAAAATATTTGGAAATGATTATGATACTAAAGATGGAACTTGTGTTAGGGATTATATACATGTTACGGATTTGTCTGAAGCACATATTCTTGCGCTAGATAAGCTGAAGTTAACAAATGAATCTGCTACTTATAATCTTGGAAATGGTCAAGGATTTTCAGTTATGGAAGTTATAAATGTTGCAAGAAAAGTTACTGGACATAAAATCCCAGCAATTGTTGATGCTAGAAGAGAAGGGGATCCTGCTGTGCTCATTGCATCATCTGTGAAAGCTGTCAAAGAACTTAATTGGAAACCCAAATATAATACATTAGAACAGATTATAGAGAGTGCTTGGAGATTTCACAAGACACATCCAAACGGTTATTAAATTGGAGGTAATTTTTTGAATAAAAATAAGAAAACTGCAGCTAAGTATATAGAAAAACTTCTTGCATTTGGAATGCAGAAACAAATGATGGCTCATTGGGATATTCCTCAAATTAGAAATCAATTAATGTCTATTTTAAAAATTGATGAACCTTATTATGAAAAGATTGAAAATAACAGTTATAATTCACCTACTGATATATTGAAAGTTCTTTTAGATTATGCTGTTGCTATTGGTTTGATTAACGATACAGTTACAGAAAGAGACTTGCTAGATGCTAAATTAATGGGACAATTAATGCCTAGACAATCTGAATTTATAAATGAGTTTGATAAAATCTCGAGAAATGAAGGGCAAAGGGCAGCTACAGATTATTTTTACCAATTGTCGAAGCACTCAAACTATATTAAAACTGATAGAATAGCAAAGAATATAAAATGGCTAACAGAAACAACCTATGGAACAATAGAGATTACAATTAATCTTTCAAAACCAGAAAAAGATCCGAAGGAGATTGAGGCAGCTAAAAATGCTGCCAATGCTAATTACCCAAAATGCTTATTATGTCTTGAAAATGTTGGGTATGAAGGTCGCTTGAATCACCCTGGTAGAAGTAATCATAGAGTGATGCCTGTAACTCTTGATGATGAGCAATGGTATATGCAGTATTCACCTTATGTTTACTATAATGAGCACACTATTGTATTTTGTGAAGAACATCGTCCAATGGTTATATCAGAGAAGACTTTTGATAGATTAATTACATTTGTAGATAAATTTCCTCATTATTTTATTGGTTCAAATGCTGATTTGCCTATTGTCGGGGGATCTATTTTGAGCCATGATCATTTTCAAGGAGGACATTATATCTTTCCAATAGAAAAGGCTGAAGTTATTAAGGAGTTTAATCATACGAAGTTTAAAAATGTTAAAATACAAATGATTAAATGGCCATTATCTGTTATTAGACTTGTATCTTCTAATAAAGATGAAATAATAGAGTTGAGTGATAATATATTAAAAGCTTGGAGAAGTTATAGTGATGAGAGTATTGATATCATAGACCATACTAGTGATGTGCCACATAATACTATAACTCCAATTGCTCGAAAAAATCAGAATGGAGAATATGAGCTAGATTTGACATTGCGAAATAATAGAACCGATGAAAAACATCCAGAGGGTATTTTCCACCCACACAAACATTTGCATCATATTAAAAAGGAGAATATAGGTTTAATAGAAGTTATGGGACTAGCTGTATTGCCAGCACGACTTAAGTATGAAATAAATCAAATTACAAAAATATTAATGGGTCAAATTAAGGAAGAACAATGGATAGAGAATGAGGATTTACAAAAGCATTTGAAGTGGATAAAAGACCTAATCAATCAATATGGTACTAGTTTAAATCAAGAGGAAGCTAGTACAATAATTAAAGATTCTATAGGTAAGAAATTTAAAGAAGTACTAGAATGCTCAGGAGTTTTTAAGCAAACCAAATCAGGCTTGAATGCCTTTGAAAAATTTATAAAAAAATGTTTATAAAATATCTATGTAGATATGAAGTATAATAAAAATATTCCAAACTTTATGTTGGGGTATAGTATTTTTTTAAGATTTTTGGTATTATAATACATGGAGAAGCCCTCCTTGGGAATGTTTGGTTTAACACCTAACATTATACCCGAATTTGGTTGGCTTCTCTATATTTATTTACACAAACTACTTACGTATATCTGACTGATGCTGTATATAAAGAGAGAAGGGGAAAATGAGCTTTGTCAGTGGTTCTACAAGAATCAGAGTCAATAGCAAAGAAAATATTTTTTATTTGTGTAAAGTATAGAAGATGAGATAAAATTACCTTAATAAGCCCTGAATAAGGTACATGAAATAGAAGTATTGTTATATGCTTATTATTGAAGAATGGGGATTAAAAGGAAGATTATAATTAAGTGTAATATTGCAAACCAAATTCTAAATAATTCTTCAAAAAATATTATAAATATTTTTCTAAGCAAGCATAGTGAAATACCAAATAAATCTGGGAATAAAGTTTCAATTTTCTCATTATGGACTTGCGCTATATGAAAATATAAAATGGGGTAAACAGAGTGCTGAATATAGAATGCAATTATTTATTTAGCACAACGATTTCTGAAACTTTACCTCGTTTAGTTCCTTTTGAATTTATAGCTCTTTGGGCATTTACTTTTTTAATAAAAATATCTCTTTCATTTTTTTCATAGATAGTATGAAAAAAATCATCATCTGGATCAGAATTGCTTAACATTACTTGAGCATTTTTAACTTTAACTAATCGCTTGTACCAATTCGCCAATTTTATTTGGTTATCATCATTAAAACCAGATTTAGAATAGCTTGTAAAACTTGATGAAGAAGTTAATGGTCTATATGGAGGATCAATGTATATAAAAGTTGAAGAATCAATATTAAGATATTTTTCAACATCATAATATTCACCAGAAATTAACATTACACCTTTCAATGATTGACTAACATTTTTTAAATTAGTTTTATTACATATCGTTGGATTTTTATACTTTCCAAAGGGTACGTTAAATTCACCTGATTTGTTTACTCTGTATAGTCCATTAAAACACGTTTTATTTAAAAAAATTAGTTTAGCAGCATGTCTAATCCAAGTATCTTCAAAATCTTTATAATTTATAACTTTTTTTTCTTCATTAAATTTTTCTCTGATAGAATAATACATTTTACTTCGATCTTCATCATTAAGAGGAATAAAATTATCTTCTAGTAAATGAAGTTTTTTGATTAATGAATCACATTGTTTTTGTACTACTTTATATGTTAAAATAAGTTCTTCATTAATGTCATTCAAAACAACTTCATCAAAGGAATATTTTCTTTGAAGTTCAAAAAAAACAGCACCACCACCTAAAAATGGCTCAACATATTTTTTGATTTTGCCGTTCAATAAATTGCCTGGATATAAACTATTAAAAGTATTTAAGAGTTGTCTTTTTCCTCCAGCCCATTTTAAAAATGGTTTAGAATCTATGTTTTTCATTGAATCACCTTTCGATTTTTAAAAGTAGAATTTGTATATAGGTAAAAGTATTAGATTAACTAATCTAATTATAACATAAACTTCACTATAAGTGAAACTTTTTTATTTGTAGTTATTATAGAATAAAATAGAGGTGATTAAATGGAGATTTCTCATGTAGAACGATTTAAAATAATAAGTGAGAATATAAAAAAATACAGAAAACAAAAAGACATGACGCAGATACAATTGGCTGAGAAAGTAGGAATAAGCTTAAGTTATTTAACAAAGATTGAAGCAGCAAATTGTGATAAAAGTTTCTCATTAGATGTATTGTTTGATATAGCAAATGCTTTGGAAACTGATATTAAATTGTTTTTCGAGTTGTGAGGTAATAAGGGGGATTACATATGAAGTATCTAGAAATTTATAAAAAAATGGGTTTAAAAAATAGTGATGAAGTATTTGAATATATAATAAATAATTTAAAGAGCACTAATAGAACCTTTGATTTCTATGTTGATTGGAGCAAGGTTTTTAATAATATAAAAAATATAGAAGTAGAATTAAATATACTTAATTACTTAATTGGAAAAAGAAATATTAATGAAGAATTAAAAGAGTTAATTAGAAAATATCCAAGTATAGTTGCAGTTATACCAGTACTCATTGCTGTGAGAGATAAAAAATTAGAAATTTTATCGGAATTTAAATATAATGATTGGATATATAGTAATTATAGTTTTAAAAAGGAAAAGAGTTATTCAGAATCACAAATACAACTAATAGTTGATTTTTGTAAAAAGGTTGGGTTACTTGATTTGTTTTCAAGTAAAAAGATCAAGAATGTAGTAGATTATTGTATAGGGTTAGAAGTTGGGATAGGAACAAATGGACGAAAAAATAGAGGCGGTAAAATAATGGAAGACATAATTGAATTTTATGTACAAGAAGTTTGTGAAAAATTGAGATTGAATTACCTGTCACAAGCTACTAAAAAGAAAATTATGTATGAATGGAATATTGAAATACCAATAGATAAATCATCGAGACAATATGATTTTGCAATATATAAAAATGATAAGTTAATATTAATTGAAACTAACTTTTTTTCAGGTGGTGGATCTAAGTTAAAATCGGTAGCAGGAGAATTTAGGAATCTAAACAATTTTTTATTAAACAAACAATGTGTTGATAAATTTATTTGGATAACTGATGGTATGGGGTGGAAAACGGCACATTTACCACTTAAAGAGACTTTTATGAATAATGATTATTTATTGAATACAAAAATGATTTTAGAAGGTGTTCTCGAAGAGGTTATAAAATTGTAAAGGAAGTAGTGAAATGGCAAAAAAAAATTTATGTTTATTTTGTGATAGAAAATATTATAAGAAAGATTTGCTTGAACATATTAAAAAGGAACATATTGGTAAATATGAATTATTAATTAACGATATTGTCAATTTAAATAATTTAGGTTATACATTAAATGAAATTGAAGGGATAGTAAACTTACCAGTAAATCTTGTGGGGGAACAATTAAAAGTATTATGTGAGACTAAGGGCAATTATAATATAAATAAACCATTGAAAATTAAAAATTGGGATCCAACTAATTTTGACTTAGAAGCTACAACTGTATGGAGTTTCCCAAATCGAGGGAAATGGGCTACTCATAGTGGTAAATACAGAGGGAATTGGTCTCCGTATATACCAAGAAATCTCATTCTTAGATATTCAACAGAAAATGATATTATATTAGATCAGTTTATGGGAAGTGGTACAACATTAGTAGAAGCAAAATTGCTTAAAAGAAAAAGTATAGGGGTAGATATAAATAATGAAGCAATAAAATTAGCAAATGATAATTTAAGGTTTAATAAGAATAAAGAATATGAACCAACTATCTTTAATGCTGATGCAAGAAATTTAAAGTTTATAAAAAATGAAAGTGTTGATTTAATTTGTACACATCCACCATATTCTAACATTATTAAATATAGTGATGGAATAGAAGGTGACTTATCACATTATGATATAGATGAATTTATTGAAGAAATGACTTTTGTAGCAAATGAAGCTTATAGAGTTTTAAAGAAAGATAAGTATTGTGCAATATTAATTGGAGACACTAGAAGAAGTAAACATATGATTCCATTAGGTTTTAAAGTAATGCAAGAGTTTCTAAATGCAGGTTTTGTTCTTAAAGAAACAATTATTAAAGAGCAGCACAACTGTAAAGCAACAGGTTTTTGGTACAAAAGAAGTATAGAATACAATTTTTTACTTATTGCTCATGAGTATTTATTTGTATTCAGAAAACCTAAACCTAATGAAGAATTGTGATAGTTAGGAAATTAAAACATGTCATTATTAACTATGATAAATGTGAAGATAATTAATGTAGGAAATAGGATTTAACAATAATTAAATAATTGAGCTAAAAATTGGTTATTTTATTAATAGACACTGGTCATCCTAAGCTGGGCTTTCAAACCAAATATTTGATAAATACATAATAAAAAAGTAAGGAATTAAAGCTTGATGTGCAAAAAGTATTGAATGCTAATAAACAATATGGTATTATCGACTTATAAGTTGCAAAATCGTAAGTAGAATAAAGGTGATGGGTGACGATGTTTGTCGGAAGAGAAAAGGAACTGCAAAAGCTAAATAAAATGTATAACAGCAATCAATTTGAATTTGCTGTTATTTATGGAAGACGAAGGGTTGGAAAAACAACTTTAATAAGGGAATTCTGTAAAGATAAAGAGTCCATATACTTTATTGCAAGGGAAGCTAATAACCAAATTAATATTGAGAACTTTAGCAGAGATGTTTTTAACGTTACTGATAAAGAGGCAGCAGGAAATGTTTTGTTTTCTGATTGGGAAAAGGCTTTTGAATATCTATATAATATGTCATTAGATAAAAGAATTATTTTAGTAATTGACGAATATCCATATTTAGCATCTAGTAACCCTTCTATATCATCAATTATACAAGCACATATAGATATGAAGTTGAAGGACAGTAAACTATTTTTAATCTTATGTGGTTCATCTATGAGCTTTATGGAGTATCAAGTTCTAGGTTATAAGAGCCCATTATATGGTAGAAGAACTGCTCAGTTTAAGATAAAGCCATTTACATATTATGAGTCAGCTAAGCTTTTAAATGGATTTACTATTGAAGAACAGGCTATCATATTTGCTATTACGGGTGGTATTCCTGAGTATTTAGTGAGAATCAATACGAACCTAAGTCTAAAGGCTAATATAATAGATTTATTTCTTGACGAATCTGGCCATCTCTATGAGGAGCCTACTAATTTATTAAAACAAGAATTAAGAGAGCCATCTACTTATAATGGTATTATTCAAGCAATTGCAGGTGGTGCCTCAAAACTAAATGAAATTGCAACGAAAAATAATCTAGAAAGTAATAAATGCTCAAAATACATTACAGGGTTAATGGCATTAGGTATTATAAAAAGAGAAAAGCCTATAAATGAAAGCACAAGTAGAAAAAGTATCTATTTATTAGATGATCAGATGTTTCGTTTTTGGTATCGTTTTATTCCTAGAAATATGAGTAGTATTGTATCAGGTTTAGGTGATATTGTTTACTCAAAATATGTACTGCCTGAACTCCCTCATTATATGGGACTTGCATTTGAAATAATCTGTACACAATATCTTATAAAACAAAATAAAGATTTGGCTCTACCATTTGTCTTTGGTAATATTGGCAGATGGTGGGGGAATAATCCCATTGAAAAACGTCAAGAAGAAATTGATATTGTTGCAGTGGATGATAATAATATAATTTACGGAGAATGCAAATGGCGAAATGAACTTATTGGGATAAAGATATATAATGAACTCGTTAAAAAAAGTGAATTAATAAAAGGATATAAGAATAAATATTATTATCTATTTTCTAAGTCCGGCTTTACAAAAGAACTAATAGATAAAGCTGATGAGTTGAATTTGATGTTAGTCGATTTAGAAACAATATATGATCAAAATCACCTCAAATAACTAATTTAATTCTTTTATTCCCTTTTATGCGTATAGCCTTATTAGGGATTCCCATAGAACAGCCCTTAGTTTGTATAAAGAATAAAGCTATTCAGCCCATGGGAAATTCAGATTAAATTTTATGTTAATTTACATAAAATAGTAAAAAAATATAAAATTAACTTTGAAAAATTAATTGTTAGAGTATATAATATAAAATATATTAAAGTAGATAAAGAATTAACTAGATGATTGATTCTTTTAATAAACTCGTACATTGCTTTAGCAATGAACGAAACGAATACAAAAAAGAGGGAGAAAAAGATGGGTAAAACAATAGCTGAAAAAATATTTGATGCACACAGAGTAAACATGCCATTTCCTGATACGCATGTTTTAAAATTAGACAGGGTTTTCTGTCACGAAATTACTACACCAATTGCTATTACAGATCTTATGGCAAGGGGTATGGACAGAGTCTTTGACCCAACTAAAATTAAGGCTGTTATAGACCATGTGACGCCTGCAAAGGATTCAAAGACTGCTGAGCAAGGAAAGATACTACGCGATTGGGCTAAAAGAAATAATATCAAAGACTTTTTTGATGTTGGAAGAAATGGTGTTTGTCATGCCATATTTCCTGAGAAAGGATTTGTAAGACCTGGTTATACGATAATTATGGGTGATTCACACACTTGTACTCACGGTGCATTTGGTGCATTTGCTGCGGGAATTGGAACGACTGATCTTGAAGTAGGAATACTTAAAGGTGTATGTGCATTTCATTTTCCAAAAACAATTAAAATTGAACTTAAAGGAACATTGAAGCCAGGTGTTTATGCAAAAGACCTTATTCTATTTATAATTAAAGAATTGACTGTAAACGGCGCGACAAACATGGTTATAGAGTTTACAGGACCAGTTATTGATGATATGTCTATGGAGTCACGTATGACTTTATGTAATATGGCTATAGAGGCTGGTGGAACTTGTGGTATTTGTTATCCAGACATGACAACAGTTGAATACTTATGGGAATTTATTAAAGACGAATTTAATTCTAAGGAAGAGGCTTTAAAAGAATATTCTAAGTGGGTTTCTGATGAGGATGCTTCCTATGAAAAAGTATATACTTATGATATTTCAGAATTAGAACCAATGGTTACTTTTGGTTTTAAGCCTGACCAAGTAAAAACTGTAAATGAAATGGAAGGTACTAAAATTGATCAAGTGTACATAGGAAGTTGTACAAATGGTCGCATTGAAGATTTGAGAATTGCTGCAAGTATTCTTAAGGGTAAAAAAATAAGTGATGATGTACGTGGAATTGTAAGTCCTGCTACGCCTGATATTTATTCCATGGCTTTAAAAGAAGGTATCATTGAGATATTCCAAGATGCTGGTTTTTGTGTTACAAACCCAACATGCGGAGCTTGCCTTGGTATGAGTAATGGAGTTTTAGCTGAAGGTGAATCTTGTGCTTCTACAACCAACCGTAATTTTAATGGTAGAATGGGTAAAGGTGGTATGGTTCATCTAATGAGTCCTGCAACTGCTGCAAGCTCAGCAATTGAAGGAAAAATAACTAATTCAGATTTATATAAAGCATAGATAGCGGAGGGGAAAAATGAAAAAATTCAAAGGAAAAGTTTTATTCTTAGATAGAAGTGATATTAATACTGATGAGATTATTCCTGCAAAATATCTTACTGAAATAACTAAAGAGGCATTAAAACCATATTTATTGGAAGACTTGTCTCTAGAAGGTTTCAATAATAAAGAAGATATTAAGGACAAAGCTGTTATTATAACTAGAGCAAATTTTGGTTGTGGTTCAAGTAGAGAACATGCACCATGGGCTTTAGAAGTTAATGGAATCAATGTAGTTATTGCAGAAAATTTTGCAAGGATATTTAGACAGAATATGTATAATTGCGGTATGTTTGCAATAGAATTATCAAAAGAAAAAATTGACTATCTTTTTGAGAACTACGCAGGAAAAGACACTGAAATAGAAATTGATGTTGATAATGATAAGATTATTGTAACTGCTCCGGATAAAAAAGATACTATTGATTTTGAAGTTGGAGAATTCGACAAGACACTTGTTAAAGAAGGCGGCTGGGTAGGTTACGCTGATAAAAATTATTAAATTAACATTAGAAGATATTAATTTATGAAACTACAACACCTGTAAAAAACATTTTACAGGTGTTTGTAGTTCTAGAAGTTAACAATAAACTTTAAGACTGAATGTAATAGTAAAGCTTAATTTTCTAGTAATCCAATCGATCTGAGAATAACTTTTCTCTTATGTGCTTAAATATTATTATGAAAGAATGTATTCTGCTATTTTTATTTTTTCCCTTTTAGCTAAATTTTCTTCACATAGCAATCTATCAAAATTATATTTTTCATGCTTAAGTACTATTTCCAAAAAACAAATAAAAATACCCATATCGATAGTATTGAAAAAAGTTACTTTTGATTTTGGCATCATTGACTTCTTTTTAGAATCACGGTATATGTTCAAATGATTTGACATATTTTCAACGACCCAAGGTTGTGTATTGCAGGCGCTTGGTGCAAAGCGAACCACATTACCTATATTTTGCAAAATTTCACCTTTCCAGATTTCTTCTATTTTTTTGCGTTTAGCTTTTGTGTAATCTTGGCGAAATTCCTCTTTATCTCCTTTTCCAAAAGCTAACATTATGACAAATGGAAGGCCTTCATATTCCAATTCATTAGTCTTACCCATTCCATACCAACAAACTCCGATATCTTTTGATGCCATCCATAGATCTAATTGTTCTAACATATAACCAATATTTAACAAATAGTGTTCTTTTGTTTCGCTATATACTAATAAACAAAATTCACCACGCTTACATGTAGTTTTTTCTTTTTGTACAATTCGATATTTGACAGTTATATTTTCCTTTAAAGGTTTTAATTTAGTTAATTGATTTTGAATTTCTTGTAAATCGTTTGTACTTAATGATTTTGAACTCTTAAAACGACGAAATGACTTTCGTTTAAAAATCATATTATATAAATCATTCATTGGACTACCTCCAGTAATTTTATTCAGTTTTTTGAATTGATTCCTTCTATTGTAACTGTTTGCACTCAGAATAGCAGATTATAAAAACATGTTCAAACAAAATTTTAAAAAAGAAAAAACATATCTTATTATATTAGAAATTTTAGCTAATAGGTACAAAATTCGCAAGCAACTTGTGGTCTTATAATATATTGAAATAAAAAAGTTATTGACATATGTTGTAAATAGGTTATAATATAGATGTAAATGACATATGTCATAAATAATAAAGGAGGTAATATTATGCCAGGAAGAGATGGTACAGGACCTGTTGGTTTAGGATTTGGAAGAGGAAGAGAAAGAGGAAGAGGAAGAGGTTTAGGAAGAGGTTTAGGTTTAGGTTTAGGACCTTGTAGTAATATTTACACAACTGAAAAAAAATTATTAGAAAAACAAAAAGTGCAATTAGAGAACACGCTTGATGCTATTAAAAAGCAACTTAAAAACTCATAATAAACAGAATTATATATAGAAGGACGCTTCTATAATGACTTAGAAGAGGAGGATAATATATGCCTAGGCCCAAAAAATGGAGAAAAGTATGTTGCTTACCGGATAGTAATAGTTTTGGTCCGTTAAGTAATCAAAAAAATGATGAATTTATTATTATGACAGTTGATGAATTTGAAACAATACGTTTAATTGACTTAGAAAGATTAACTCAAGAAGGGTGTGCCAATCAAATGAATATAGCGCGCACAACTGTTCAGGGCATTTATAATGAAGCAAGGAAAAAAATCGCAGATTCTTTAGTTAATGGGAAAGGTCTAAAGATTGAGGGGGGAGATTATAAGCTTTGTAGTGGTATTAATAAAACTTGTGGAGGTGGAGGTTGTAGAAGACATAGAAACAGGTCAGGAGAATAAATAATTAGGAGGTTAAATAAGATGCTTATAGCTATACCAGTAGAAAATCAATCATTAATAGGAGATGTGTGTCAATCATTTGGGAGGTCACCATATTTCCTTATATATAATACAAATACAAAAGAAAGTAAATTTATTGATAATCAGGCTGCAAGTAGTCAAGGTGGTGCGGGGATAAAAGCAGCACAAACACTAATAGACCATAATGTAAACGCAGTAATAACACCTAGATTGGGGAAAAATGCCGCAGAAGTTATGAAAGAAGTAAACATGGAAATATTCAAATCTATCAATAAATCAATAAAAGAAAATATTGAGGCATTTATTGACGGGGAAATATCACATCTTGAATATATTCACGACGGGTTTCATAACCACGGAGGAGAATGAGAATGAATATTGCTGTATTAAGTGGAAAAGGTGGAACAGGGAAAACTTTGGTTTCTGTAAACCTGGCAGCAGTTGCTAAAAAAGCAACGTATATAGATTGTGATGTTGAAGAACCAAATGGACATATTTTCTTTAAACCAAAAGAAATAAAAGCTAGAACAGTATCAATAAAAATTCCTGTGGTAGATGAAAAAGATTGTAAAGGTTGTAGGAAATGTGTAGATTTTTGCAATTTTAACGCACTTGCATATACAAATAAATTAAAGATATTCGAAGAAATTTGTCATTCTTGTGGGGGTTGTAAATTAGTATGTGCAGAGAATGCTATTAAAGAAAAAGATAAAAAAATTGGCGAGATACAGATAGGTACATCTGATCAAGTAGAAGTAATTACTGGGGTGTTAGATACTGGTGAAGCATCAGGGGTTCCTATTATTAATGAATTGATAAAACACACTTCTTTAAGGGAAGAAATTAATATAATAGATTGTCCACCTGGAAGTGCTTGTATTGTAATGGAGAGCATAAAAGATGCAGATTATTGTGTTTTAGTAACAGAGCCTACGGTTTTTGGTGTTCACAATATGAAAATGGTTTATGAATTAATAAAATTATTTAATAAACCCCATGGTGCAGTAATAAATAAATATATAAGTGAAGAAATTAATTTAGCAGAATTATTTTGTTTAGATAATGATATAAATATCTTGCAAAGGATTCCTTTTGATTATGAGCTTGGGAAATTAAATTCAAATGGAAAGATTGTATCAAAAGAATTTCAAGAATATAAAAATCTTTTTTCTTCACTACTTGAGAAGATCACTAAGGAGGTGTTGTATGCGACATGAAACAGTTGCTAATTCTTAGTGGAAAAGGTGGAACAGGAAAAACAACAATAGCAAGTGCATTTATTAAATTATCAAGTACAAAAGTATATGCTGATTGTGATGTTGATGCCCCTAATCTGCATTTAATTATGAACCACTCAAACGATCCTGAACGAAGAAATTACTATGGATTACCTAAAGCAGAAATCAATCAAGAAACATGTATAAATTGTGGTATGTGTAAAGCTAATTGTAGATTTGATGCAATTGAGTTAGATGATAATCAATTTAATATAAATGAGTATGCCTGTGAAGGTTGTGGAGTGTGTGAATATATATGTCCGGTTAATGCAATTACACTAAAGCCTGATGTAGCAGGTGAATTAATGCTATATAAGGATAAAAGCTTATTTTCAACTGCTAAGTTAAAAATGGGCAGAGGAACATCAGGTAAGCTAGTAACTGAAGTGAAAAAACAGCTAAAAACCGATGAAATAACCACAGATATAGCTATTATTGATGGATCACCAGGTATAGGATGTCCAGTTATTGCATCACTTAGTGGAGTGGATATGGTACTTATTGTTGCAGAACCTTCATTATCAGGGATTAGTGATATGGAGAGAATTGTGAAAACAGCCAATAGTTTTCAAACAAAGATAGGAATATGTATTAATAAATATGATACCAATATGGATAATACTAGAACAATAGAAGAATATTGTAAGGAAATGAAATTACCATTCTTAGGTAAGATACCATTTGATACTGATGCAGTAAAAGCTATTAATCAAGGGAAAAGTATTGTAGATATTGATTGTAGAGCTGGGGGAGTAATTCAAGAGATATATAAAAGAACAACAAAAGAATTACTAAATTAAATCAAAAGGATAGAATATATGATTATAAAAACTTTAGTGGAAAACACCTCAATTTCAGAGGAATTTAAAAACGAACATGGACTAAGTTTATATATTAAAACTAAGAACTATCAATTATTATTTGATGTAGGGAAAAGTAATTTGTTTATAGAAAATGCTAATAAGTTAGGGATAGATTTATCAGAAATTGATGCTGTTATTATTTCTCATGGTCATTACGATCATGGCGGAGGCCTAAGAAATTTTTTGAGAATCAATAAAAAAGCTAAAATTTATCTTAATGAAAAAGTTATAGGGGATTATTATTCCAATAGAGGTAATGAAAAAGTGTATATAGGCTTGGATAAAGGAATTTTTCCTAATGATAGATTTGTTTTTGTAAGAGATTATTACAAGATTAATGACAGTCTTGAACTTTTTTCAGATGTAAAAGAAAAGTATTTTACCCCTATTAATAATAAAAAATTATTTAAAAAAGATGGACCTAACTATATACAAGATGATTTTTCACATGAGCAGAATCTATTAATAACAGAAGATGATAAGAATGTTTTAATAGCTGGGTGTGCTCATAAAGGGATTCTAAATGTCATAGAAGATGTTAGTTCTAAAAAATCAAATATACCTAATTACGTAATTAGTGGTTTTCATCTATATAATCGTTCAACTAAAATAAGTGAAGATATAACAAAGGTGAAACAGATTGCTAACTACCTAATAGAAACTAAATCTAAATACTATACATGTCACTGTACAGGATTAGAAGCATATGAGCAATTAAAAGATGAAATGGGAGATAAGATAGAATATTTATCAACAGGTAGTGAAGTAATTCTGTGAACAAATTAAATTAATGAAAAATGGAGGTATAATAATGAAGATTGCAGTAGCAAGTGAAAAAACAATGGTGACAGAACACTTTGGACATTGTGAGAATTTCAATATATTTGAAGTAGAAAAAGGTATAATAGTTAATAACGAATCCGTGCCAAATCCTGGACATAGACCTGGATTTTTGCCTAATTACTTAAATGATTTAGGTATTAATATTATAATATCAGGTGGTATGGGAGCTGGTGCTATTGATATTTTTAATGAAAAAGGTATTAAAGTTATTACAGGTGCTAGAGGTGAAGCTAAGGTTGTTGTTGAAAACTATCTAAAAGGCGAACTTAAATCAACAGGATCAGTTTGTAAGGAACATATGCATCATGATGAGTGTGGAGAATAATAAAAAACACCTTTCTAAATAAAACAGAAACTAGTGAAAAAGTCATATTTTAATATCATGAATGAATATATATATCATATTCTTGTATAAGTTTATGAAAGACTTTTTCACTTATTCCTGAAAATAAAGGGTGTTTATATATGTCTAAAAAGTTTAATAAAAGAGTCAGCATGTACTATTTTTTACTTTAACCTTTTTTGAATTTAATAAATTCTTGATAGAATTAGAGTGCACTTATAAATCAATCTCCTTTCGGTTTTTTAGTCAATTAACATATAGAAGATTGATTTATAAGTGCTTTCATTTTATTAAAAAATGTTGAGGTGATTCTCTCACCCCAACATTTATTATAGAACCCTTTTGCATTTATAAAACAGCTTCAGTCAGTTACTTGTAGTTTATTAAAGACTTTTTAACTGATTCTTAAGTCATTTTTAGAGGTTTTTTCTTAGACTTGGTTCTACATCATAAATATTTTCTAGATATTTTCTTATGTTTTTTTCCCAATTAAAATCCCCGTCTTTTATACACCAAGTTACTTCAAGTCCTAAAAAAGCATAAGCAGATGCTTTATATAAGTCTTCTGGTTTGCTTTTGTTTCTTATTTGTCCGCTATTTTGTCCTTTTTTTATAATTGAAACTGCAATATTAGTTAATTCATTTCTAAAATTAAAGCTACCATAATCTGTTTTAAGATTACTAATAAACATTTGGCTAAAAAAATCAGGGCCATACTTATTAGCTTCAATAACAAGAGATTCAAAGCATACCATTAGTTGTTCCCAGTAGTTATCTAAAGTAAGGATAGACATAAGATGAACACTAATATCATGCGTGAGAGAATCATAAAAATGTAAAATAATATCTTCTTTAGACTTAAGATGATAATAGAAAGTGGTTTTGGAAATGTTACAAGCTTTACAAATGTCTACGATTGTAACGTCTTTATAACCTTTTTCGATAAATAATTTATTAGCTGTTTCTATTATAAAATCTTTGGTAGAAATTTTTGGCATAATAACATCTCCAATTATATTAAAATATCAAGTTTTTCATTAAGAATATAATAGCATATAACTTTTTGAAAATCTATATTGACTATATTTTAACAAAGTGTTATATTATTACTATAGTTATAAAATATATTACCAAGGTAAATAATAAAGGAGATGATTTTGTTGAAATTATTTGACAGAACAAAAATTGGTAGTATGAAACTAAATAATCGAATTGTTATGGGGCCAATGGGAACTACAGGTGAATCTGATGGTTCATATTGCAGAGAAGGCATTCGTTACTTTGAAGAACGAGCTAAGGGTGGAGCAGGTCTTATTATAACTGGTGCCAACGTTGTTACAACAAAGTATGAGCCTCGTCCTTGTACAGAATTGAGCAATTTTCACCATGTTGAACGTTTAAATATGTTGATTGAAAAGAGCCATCACTACGGTGCTAAAGTATGTGTTCAGATTTCACCTGGATTAGGTCGACAGCAATTCACAGATCCATTTACGCCACCTTATTCAGCAAGTGATTGTAGTGCTTTTTGGTTTCCTAATCTAAAGTGTAAACCTTTTAAAAAAGAAGAAATTAAAGATATTGTCGAAAAAGTCGGTTTTTCAGCTAGTCTTGCTAAAATGGCAGGAGCTGATGCAGTAGAACTACATGCCTATGGAGGATATTTGTTAGATCAGTTTCATTCAAAACAATGGAATACTCGTACTGATGAGTATGGAGGAAACTTAAGTAACCGTATGAGATTTACTATTGAATGTATTGAAGCAATCCGGAAAAATGTTGGTCCTGCATTTCCTATTTTAGTAAAATTCACGCCTGTACATGGTGTAGAAGGTGGTCGAGAGTTAGATGAAGGATTAGAAATGGCTAAAATACTTGAAAATGCAGATATAGATGCTCTTCATGTGGATGTTGGTTGTTATGAAGCTTGGTATAAAGCGATATCTACAGTTTATCAAAAAGAGGGACATCAAATGGATATAGTTGAAGCAGTAAAGAAAACAGTATCTTTACCTGTGCTTGGGCAAGGTAAGATGTTTGATCCTGAAAAAGCTGAAAAAGCGATTGAAGATGGAAAGACTGATTATATTATACTAGGTCATCAATTATTAGCAGATCCAGAGTGGCCAAATAAAGTAAAGTCAGGAAATACCATGGAGATTGTTCCTTGTATAGGATGTAATGAATGCTTACTTGCAGGATTCTCAGGCAAACATTATTACTGTGGAGTGAACCCATTATGCTATGCAGAAGATGATTATCAATTGCCAGAAAAAAATGATTTAAAAAAATCAGTATTGGTTATCGGTGGTGGTCCAGGTGGAATGTCAGCCGCTATTACAGCTGCAAAACGCGGATTTGATGTTGAGTTATGGGAGAAGTCATCACGATTAGGTGGCAATCTTTGGGCTGCAGGTTTACCTACATTTAAACAAGATGTCTTAAAATTAATTGCATATATGGAACGACAAGTAATAAAGCTTGGAGTTGATGTTAAGCTAAATAAAGAAGCAACTGCAGAAATGGTATTAGAAGGTAAGTATGATAAAGTTATATTAGCCACTGGGGCAATTCCTGTTATGCCACCAATTGATGGCATTGAAACAGCTGCTAGCGCAAACCCATACTTATTAGGATTAAAGGAACCTGGGGATAAGGTTGTTGTGATTGGTGGGGGCCTTGTTGGTTGCGAAACTGCAGCGTATATGAAAGAAAAAGCTAAAGAAGTAACCATAGTGGAAATGTTAGATGATATTTTAACTATTACTGACCATTGCTTAAATAATGACCAAGCTTTAAGAGCAATGATTAAAGAAAGAAACATTGAAGTAGTTAGTAATGCAAAAGTAACAAAAATTACTTCTAATAACCTTAGTTATATAAAAGATAACAAAGAAAATACTATTGAATGTGATACAGTTATAGTTGCAGTTGGATATAAATCTAAGAATCAGTTAGAAGAAGCTTTGATTGACAAAATTGAAAATTTAGTTGTTATTGGAGACGCAGAAGCTCCTAGAAAAATTCTTAATGCAGTACATGAAGGTTATCACACAGTTCGAGTAATGTAGTGTACAACTTTTAAAATGAATAGTTCTTATAGTTAGTAAATTTGTGAACATAGACTACAATGAGTAAAAACATTGTAGTCATTTTTTTATAATGGAACATTCGAAACAGTGAAAAAAGGTGTTTATATATGCCTAATTAACAATAATACCGTCTTTTAGATTGATAATTCTATTACCATAACCTGCAGCTTCCAAAGAGTGGGTAACTTGAATAACGGTTTTTTCTTCTGCTTTATTAATCTTTTCAAATAATTTCATGATTCCAATACCAGTCTTGCTATCTAAGTTTCCTATAGGTTCGTCTGCAAATATAATCTCTGGATTGTTTATTAATGCTCTTGCTATAGCAACTCTTTGTTGTTGTCCCCCAGAAAGTTGTGATGGTGTATGATTGCTTTTATCAGAGAGACCTACTAATTCAAGTAGATGTTTAACTCTCTCAATAAATTCTTTTTTCTTTTGTCCATCTAAAATAACAGGAAGTAAAATATTATCAACGACAGTCAAATGAGGTACAAGATTATAAAACTGGAAAACAAAACCAATATCTTGGCGTCTTAATTTACTCATCTTATTATCGTTTAATTTTGTGATTTCATGCCCTAGTATTTTTATATCACCTTCCGTTGGATTTTCAAGTCCACCTGCCAAATATAGTAGGGTGCTTTTTCCAGAGCCTGAAGGGCCCATAACAGAAACAAATTCACCTTTTTTTATACTCAAATCAATTCCTTTTATTACTTCAGTTGAAACGTTAGCAGTCTTATATATCTTTTTTAAACCTTGAATATCTATTACATTTTCCATAAATTTATCCTCCTTATTTATTCATATCTTAATTCATTAATGATACTTGACTTTGTTGTTTTTATTGAAGGGATTAGGGAAGAAATTAATGATATAGTAATCCCTGATATAAATAAAAACAAAAATTCTCCAAAATTATAGTAATGTGTAAACTCTGGTAATCCCAATGCAAAAAGTAGTTTTGTAAAAAGTAATTTAGTTAATATAACACCTAATAAAATGGCTGTTATAGATCCAACAATACCGCAAAATAGTGTTTCTAATAAGAAAAGTTTTCTCATCTGTTTTTTGCTTAGTCCTAGAGACCTAAATACAGCTACGGTTTTCTTTCGGCTCATAAAACTAACCATATAATTATTAAAGATACCTACAATACCAATAATCATAGCAATAATTGAAAAACTCTTTATTAATATAAACATAGTATCATTAGAAGTTTGGTTTTGCTCTTTAACTTCTTGGATTGACATAAAGTAGGTATAATTAGTTGGGGAAAGACCTTTGAGTTTCGTTTTAACCTCATCTATTTGTTTATTAAGATGTAAATACAACATAGAAGGGTTAGCTTCTATATCTTCTTTATAAAAATCTTCATGTATATAGTAGGGGGTACTATTGTTATATAAAGAATCTACAATAGCTATCACTTTATAGTCTTTATTACCATTCTTTAATTCTATAGTAAGAATATCACCAATATTAATATCATTTTTTCTTGCTTGGAACTTGGTAACTATAATTGAACGTTCTGATTCAAATTGTTGTTGTATTTCATCTGTAAAATCATCAGTAAATTCATTCCAAGTATTCGCACAATAAGTTTTTCCGCTCATTCCTATAAGGCTAGATATTTCAAAGTCTTTATTTGTTATGTTAATGTTATTAGTTTCATAAGAAGGAATTACTTTTTCAACACCTTCTGTATCTATTACCTTGGATATATAGTCTTCATTCATTTTTTGGCTATACATCATGGCGTCATATGTAGCGTTATCATAAGCATATATAACTCCTTTAGATATACTTGATGATAAAATGTTTACCATAAAAATAACACCTAAGCCAATACCTAATAAGATTATATTATTCATCACTCTTTTATCGTGCCTTATATTTGAGATAGCAATATCTGCTTCATTACCAAAAAAAGGTTTAAAAATAAGGACAAGCAAACTAGTTAATAAATATGAAATAAGAGGTATCAAAAATGTAGTTCCTATTAAGAATAGCATAAAACCTAATCCATACATTATAAGTCGAAGATCTTTTGGTGCCGTTATAAACAATAAATAAGTGGCAAATATAAATATAAAACCAGTTATAATTCGCTTAATTGATAAATGTTTTTCATTATTAAGTTTACTAAAAATAATATCTTTTATAGATAATTTTGATGTTCTTATAATAGGAATTAAAGAACTGATAAAAGTTAATGCAATAGAAAATACAAAAGCAATTAAATGGTACTTAAGGTGAATATTAGTAATGGAAGCTGCATTACCACCTGATATTGTTAAAAGCATATTTATTATAATGGTTAATATACCAATACCAAGACAATTACCTATAATTCCTCCTAAAAAACTATAAGTAAATCCCTCTATGTATAAGGCTTTTCTCGTGTTGCGATTAGTTGCTCCAATACTTCTTAAAGTGCCAATAAGAGGAAATCTTTCTATAACAATTACTTTAAATGAGGAGTAAATTATAAAACAACTAACCAAACAAACAGCCAAAACCATAAAAAGTAAAGGCAATACAATCATGTTTAACATATTGTTTATTGCATCTTCATCAAATACTTTCTCAGCAGTTAGATTAGAGTATTCGTTTTCAATAAAATCAATACCTTTATCAATAGAGATGTTTGTTGAAGTTTTAATGTAATAACCAGAAACTTTATCTTCAATACCAACTAGATTCTGACCTTCTTCTAAAGGTAGTAAAACATTAATAAACTGATCATTTGTTAAAAAATTAGTTGAGGAATCAATTATTGACCATATAGTAAAAGTTTCTGTTTTGCCATTAATCATTATATCAATAGTATCATTAATACTTAATTCTAAATTTTCGGCAGTTTTATTGTTAATAATTATTTTTTTGCCTGAAAAATTATCATCAGCTTGTTCTGTTAGTTTAGGTTTAAAAATATCAGTAAAAGATTCTAATTGCATACTCCTAAATCTGATATCTAGAGTTTCTGAGTCTTTAGCAACTAAAGTTCCATAAAGGTTAATATAGCCATAAGAATAATCAAAATAGTTACCATTATTTAAATCCGATTCAAAAAATTGTTCTTGAGAATTATTATTTGTGGTTACAACTAATTCAATATTACCAGTAGTTTGCTTTAGACTTCTCTCAAAAAAATCAATTGATGTTGTTGATATAGCAAGGGTTGAATATAACAATGCTGTCGACAATGCAATCGATAAGATGATTAAAAATGTCCGAAATTTCTTCTGCTTGATATTATTTAATGTTATCTTTATAATTGTTAACATGTTTTTCCTCCTAAAAAATCTTATTAAATAATACAAAATTATATAGTACAATATTTTTAGCACTTCACAAGAATAGCATAACAAGAATGGCATAACAATAGAATAAATATAATTTTAATTATATTCTAATATTATATATTAATTTCTAATTAAATTTTAATTTAAACTTGTGTACCGCCCGTATTTGGCAGCACATGGGAAAGTTAATTATTAAAAAAGACTTATTAACAAATAAAAGATTAATCAAACAAAAAGCAGTTCAACTAAGTAGAACTGCTTTTTTAAATAGTTATTCAATTTATTAGATTAAAGCATATGTCGTTTTTGTTTAATAATAACTAATGCTATGGACAAAAAAGCAATAGCAAATGCTAACTGAACTAGCATTCCATAAATAATTGGTTCAAGTGTAGACTGAGTAATACTAGTAAGACCTCCGATCGTATCATTAACCTTTACATACCAGAATATTGGGTTAAAGATGCCAATGGTTTTTAATTGATCACTTAAAAGTGCTTGGGGCACAAAAGAACCACCTAAGAAAGATAATCCAATTGAGAAACAGTTTCCTATAGGGTCTATAGAATTTTTTGTTGCAAAGGTAGAAATAAAAAAACTTATACTTAAACATAAAATCGTTAATACAAATGAATTAACCGCGAATAAAAGTGAAGTTTGATTAAAAGGTTCATCATTAAGAACAAATGCCAGCACAACAAATATAAACCAAATAATAAAAGCTATTAATAGATTACTAAAGATAAGTTGAGAATTATAGCGGTTACTACTTATAGGAGCACATTGATTACGCATTTTAATTTCCTTATTATTAAAGATCAACATAATACGTCCGACCATAGATATAAGCATTGCTATTAATATATAAGATAAAAAATTAAAATAAGAATTATGCTCAGAATGATTAGTATCTAGTTTTCCATCTAAAAAAGATACATCTGCCTTCTGTGAAATATCCGTAAGAACCTTGTTATTGCTCTCTTCAAAAGACATTTCAGGATAAGCAGAGATATAGAGTCTAGCAGTGTTTAAATAGCTATCAATAACTGTTTTTGCATACGCTGAACTCGGTGAGTCTGGAACGGACATAGTTTTTATTTTTTGTTGATTGGCGGAAGCAAAACGGTTTTGAAATCCTTCAGGAATTGTTACAATAAATTCTGTCTTTCGGAAAAATAGTGCATCTTTGATACTTTCCTCATCTGTTTTAATTTCTACAGGTTTTGCAATGTTGTTTATAAAGTCTTCTAATCCATTAGCTAGAGGGGTGTTATCATTATTAATAACAGAAACCTTAATTTTTGAAAGTTCAAAAGCATCGTCTGTCTGAGTGAAACCACTTTTTGAAAAAAAAGACATTAATCCTATAAAAATAACAGTATATATTATGAAAACTCCTAAAAATTTTCTAGGTATAATTTTATAAAAAAGTTTAAATGCTTGCATATTTTTGCCTCCTTAAAACCAAGATGGAAATTGCACAAAAGATTATTCCTAAGCTACTTAATAATAATAAGTTAAAGAAATATCTTTCAAAGGTATCATAATAATATAGTGCATAAAGGCCATCTGTAATTAGATTAGCAGGATTGATATAGGCTATAATTGGAGCTTTTTCTTGAACGATATATTTAATATCTAAAACCATTAAGCCTGATAAAAAGCACATAACCATAGTGATATTAGATACTAACATATCTTTTACTTCTGGTTTAAACTTCGTAAGTGAGCCAAACATAGCACCAAACAATGTACCTGTAAAACATCCTACTAAACATAATAAATAGATATAAAGAGCCCTATCACCGAAGTCTACTTTCAACACTTGTGTAATATAAGCAATTAAGATAATTGCCGACATAAACTGAAAAAGGATAGTAGCAGAGACCATCGACAAAAAGGCTTTTAGTTTATAGGTTGGGGCAACATTAATTCTGGCAGCAAGGCTAGTTTGATTTGCCTGAATTAATCCGGTGGCATAACACCCTGCAATTGCTGAGAAAAGACAAGTCATAGCTATTAAAGCATAATAGTATACCACAACTGTATTCATAGAGCTGTTTATAGGAAGCTCCTCTGTAAAGCTTTCGGTAAAATTAATATCTTCTAAAAACCCTGCTTGGATTAGTTCGGGCTTGCCTTCAACTATATTATAAACAGTAGCTGAACTCTGAACATAATTATCTAAGAATACTTTTGCAATGGATTGATAAAGACCAGAATCTAATATAACAAGCTCAAGTTCGTCTGTGTTCTTTAAATATCCCGTAATTTCTTTGTCGGATAAGAGTTCTTTAGCTTCTTTTTCTGTTATGTAGCTTACATTGAAAAGATTACTTTCTGACACTGCTTCCTCTAGTCCCTCAGGCATTTCATAATCAGTGGTTATAGCGATATTTACCTTTTCAAAATCTTCGCCAGACATAAGGTTTTCAAATGCAAGATTGAAAAATGTTGCTAAAATAAGAGGGAAGAAAAGCAACCAGAATAAGGATATTTTATCTTTAATTAGGGATTTAAAGCTATATTTAAAAATGTGAAATGACATAGTATACCTCCTTAATCTCTTAATTCTTTTCCTGTTATTTCAAGGAATACATCGTTTAGCGTTGGTAACTCAGAATAAATTTTACCATAGCTAATATCATTTTCAGCAATAAAACTCATTATATTAACAAGGTTGCTTACACCATTCTTTTGTCTAACAGTTAAAAAATTTTCCCTTAATACAACGTCAATAACATTAGGTAGTTCACGAATTTTATCCATATGTTTTTCATTTATATTAAAGGCTTCTACAACAATTTTTTCTCCTAGGGAGATCATTCCTTTGATTTCTTCTTTTGTACCTGATGCAATAACTTTTCCTTTATCTAAAATAGCAAGTCTTGAGCATAGCTGTTCAATTTCTTCCATATAATGAGAAGTATAAATAATAGTTGCTCCCTGTTCATTTAATCTTTTAATACCTTCTAAAATGTTATTTCGACTTTGGGGGTCAACGGCAACAGTTGGTTCATCTAAAATAATTAGCTTTGGCTTGTGAGCGATTCCGCAGGCAATGTTAAGTCTTCTTAAAAGTCCACCACTTAATTTTTTTGGATAAAACTTAACAAAGTCTTTTAATGCGACAAATTCTATGGCCTCTTCTACAAGTTCTTTTCTTTTTTTCTTATCAGTGATATAAAGACCACAGAAGTAATCAATGTTTTCATAAACATTAAGTTCATCAAAAACTGCTACATTTTGCATAACGATACCAATTTTACGTTTTATGTCATAAGCTGATGGAGACATTTCCTTATCAAAGATTTCAATGGTACCCTTATCAAATTTTAATAAAGAAAGTAGGCAATTTATAGCTGTAGTTTTACCTGAACCATTTGGTCCAAGAAGACCAAAGATTTCACCTTCTTTTATTTCGACATTTAAATGATCAAGAGCGATTAAATCGCCATATCTTTTTACTAGATTCTCAATTTTTACTATCATATCATCATTCCTTTCTATAATCTTATTGTATAAAAAATCTTAAATATTAGACAGTGTTATTTGTAATCAGATTGACATGACAATTGTCATATATCATTATCTTGATAATAGTAATTGCTATGATATAATTAAATAAATATGAAAAGCAAAAATGTAAACTTGCTAGCAAAGATTTGGATTTTTGCAAACTAATCTAAATCAAGTGGAGGCATGCCATGGGTAATATACTAAATAAAATAATTATTTTTGTTGGAACACTTGGAACACTATTGCTTGAAATTACCCCGTATCAAGGGGTAATTGCCATGGTTATAGCTATTTCTATAAGTGCATTATTAGAATATTTTAATAATGATAGATTGGATAAAGTATTTTTTATATTTTATTTAATCTTATCAGCAATCTATCCACAGTTTGTATTTTTTCTCCCTTTAATAGGTTATGATTTATTAAAAACAAAAAACCAAGCTTTAACACTATTGGTTTTTATCCCTTATGTGTTGCATATCAATCAATTCTCTTTAATTACAACTTGGGTATTGATTGTCATCTGTATTATTGTTTATTTATTAAAAGTACGAGCAATAAATGAAAAAAAACTGCGAGAAGATTATATAAATCAAAGGGATTATTTAACAGAGCTTTCTATTTCTCTTGAAGAGAAAATTAATGAGTTAACTATAAAACAAGATATAGAAGTTAATCTTGCTACATTAAATGAAAGAAATAGAATTGCTAGAGAAATACACGATAACGTTGGGCATCTTCTTTCAAGTTCAATATTACAAATAGGAGCAGTCATGGCTGTAAGTAAGGAAGAGAGCACCGTAAAAAGCCTTGAGGTTGTTAGAGATACATTAAATGAAGGTTTGAATTCCATAAGAAATAGTGTTCATAACCTACATGACCATTCTATTGACCTTTATGCTGAAATCAATAAAATTGTTAGAAATTTTACCTTTTGTAAAGCAACGTTGGATTATGAAATAACTGGGGAGATGCCAGCGAAGGCTAAATACGCTATAATATCTATTATTAAAGAGGCACTATCAAATGTTATGAAGCATTCTAACGGTGATTATGTTTCCATAAGTCTATATGAACATCCTAAGCTTTATCAGCTTATTATTTATGATAATGGTAAGAAAAAAATGGATATAGAAAATTCTAAAGGAATGGGACTCGAGAGTATAAAGCAGCGAGTTGCATCATTAAATGGAATAATTAACATTAATCAATCCAAAGGGTTTAAAATATTTATCTCATTTATGAAATCGTAAGTTTTTACAAGACATTAAATATGAACTTTTTACATATATTGCTTTAAACTGGAACGGAGGGTTAAGATGAAAATAGTAATCGTAGATGATGATATTCTCGTCTCATCATCATTAAAAACAATCATAGAAGCTAATGAAGGCTTTGAAGTGTTAGCAATAGGAAATAGTGGTGAGGATGCCATAAGACTCTATAAAGAGTATCAACCTGACATTCTTTTAATGGATATAAGAATGGGTGAAATGAGTGGTCTTGAAGCAGCTGGAGAAATATTAAAGACTTTTACAAAGGCAAAAATTCTTTTTTTAACCACCTTTGTAGATGATGAGTACATTATTACAGCTCTAAAAATAGGAGCTAAGGGTTACATTCTAAAACAGGATTATAATAGTATCATACCAGCACTAAATGCAGTTTGTTCTGGGCAGAATGTTTTTGGAGAGGAGATTATAAATAAGCTTCCCTCAGTTATATCTAATCAAGGAAATAAGGAATATAAAGATTATGGGGTCTTAGATAAGGAATTTGAAATTATTACATTGATTTCAAAAGGTCTTTCAAACAAAGAAATTGCAAAAGAATTGTATTTAAGTGAGGGAACGGTAAGAAATTACATAAGTATTATTCTAGAAAAGCTTCAATTACGAGATCGGACCCAACTTGCTATATTTTACTTTAATAATTTGACTTAGTTGAAAACTCACACAATGATAGGGGCTTTATTATCAAGCCCCTAAACTTATAAAAGTGCTCCCGAAAGCAAGGTCGCACTTTTATAGGGTCTTTTGACACTTCAAATTATACTCTTTACATTTAATATTTCGATATTTTATTAGCACATATCATATTCCAACTACAATCACCACAAACAAAATTAAGTTTATTCTTCTTAATAATATTAGTGAAAATCAAATCTTTAAATTCCTTCCAGAGTAGTAGCTGGTCAATTTTTAAATTGCATAATTCCATTATTGTACTGTCATAATGATTAACTTTTTCATTCTTTGTACATATATTATTTATATTATGCGGACAAGCAATACAAATACTGTCCACACTTTTTACAAGTTGTACTTGAGAATTTGCATTAAGTGTCTGAATAATTTTTGCCATGTTATTAATAAATTCCGAGTTATATCCTTTTCCTTCAAAAAAAGTAATGCAAAGTCCATGGTGAGGTCTGATTTTATGGATTAACATGTGAATTTAGTCTTTTTGTCAAAATAATGGCAAGGAGCATTTTAATCAAATCAGGGATAATGAATGGTATTACGCACAAGCTTAGTGCTTTTGTTAAACTAATAGGATTTCCAGATTCAATCATATACCATATTGTTCCAAAAATATAGCAAATTAAAAGGCCTAAAAACATTGAAATTATCGATATAGCAAGCTTGTTTCCAAATAAAGTAGTAATTAACCAATAAATAAGTGCCAAAAACAGAAATCCTATTATATAGCCACCAGTAGGACCAAGTAATACACCTAATCCTCCTGAGAAGTTAGCAAAAACAGGTATTCCAATACTACCAATAAATATGTATACCAATATAGAGAGAGTGCCTCGTTTACCTCCTAATAACCCAAGTGTTATAAAGATAGCAAAAGTCTGAAGAGTAAATGGTACTATAGCTGGTATAGAAATCCATGAACAAATAGTAATTAAAACAGCAAATAATGCAATATAAACCATATCTTTGATTTTATTATTTATTGCTTGTTCCATATTTAACAACTCCTTTCGATTTACAAGTCTACCATTTTTTAAAAACAATGTCAACCTAATATTTAAATAAGGTTAACAATTAAATATGTTTGTAATTTGAAATGACGCGACTTAATATAAGAAAGATATTTGTTTTTCGACATTTTTTTTATAAGACTATTGACTTATTTTAATAACATAGCTACTATACAAAGTAGGAGGAATAATAGATTAAATTGTATAAAGCATAAATAAATAAATAAGAGAAATATTTAGTTAATCTAGTAAATATAATAAAATGACAAGCTTAATTATTTGAGTAATAAGTAATTGTTACAAACAAAATAGAAAGGAGTAGCTTTAGGCTAAAAAGGATGAATAAAATATTTCATATTGGTCTTGACATAGGTTCTACGACAGTTAAATTAATTATTCTTGATAATAAAGAGAATGTTGTTTATGAGAGTTATATAAGACATTACTCTAATGTTAAAAAAACTATACAAGAAACATTAATAAAAAGTTATAAACAATTTAGAAATAAAAAAATAACTATTAATGTAACAGGCTCAGGCGGGCTTTCAGTGTCTAAATGGCTTGATATACCGTTTGTCCAAGAGGTTATAGCAAGTACTAAGGCTGTAGAAAAGCTAATTCCTCAAACAGATGTAGCTATAGAATTAGGTGGAGAAGATGCAAAGATAACGTATTTTGGTATAAATTTAGAACAAAGAATGAATGGTACATGCGCTGGGGGAACAGGTGCTTTTATAGACCAGATGGCATCGCTTCTACAAACAGATGCATCAGGACTTAACGAATATGCTAAGGACTATAAAGAAATATATCCTATCGCTTCACGTTGTGGTGTATTTGCAAAAACTGATGTACAACCCTTATTAAATGAAGGTGCTGCCAAGGAAGATATAGCTGCTTCTGTTTTTCAAGCAGTTGTAAATCAAACTATTAGTGGCTTAGCTTGTGGGAAACCTATTAAGGGTAAAGTGGCATTTTTAGGAGGTCCTTTATATTTTCTTTCAGAGTTAAGAAAGAGATTTATTAAGACTTTAAAATTGAAAAAGAATCAAATAATATTCCCTGACAATTCACAGTATTTTGTTGCCTTAGGAGCAGCTTTAGAATCTAAGGGTTCTAGAATTATTACATATGAAAACTTAATAGGAAAAATACCTAAAATAATAGAATCAAATGTTCAAGAAGTAGAAAGACTTAAGCCACTTTTTAAAGATGAAGAAGAATTAATTGAATTTAGACAACGTCATAAAACTGCCAAAATAAATAAAGCTAATCTTAAAGATTACACTGGGAATTGCTTTCTTGGCATAGATGCAGGATCTACAACTACAAAAGTTGCCCTTATAGATGAGAAAGGAAATTTATTATATTCTTTTTATGGAAGTAATGAAGGAAGCCCACTAAAGAGTTCTATTAGGATATTAAAAGATTTATATAAGGAGCTTCCAAATTCTGCAAAAATAGCCAATGCAACTGTAACAGGTTATGGTGAAGCATTATTAAAAGCTGCGTTATCAGTTGATATAGGAGAAATAGAAACAATTGCACATTATAAAGCTGCTGAGTACTTCCTTCCAGGAGTAGATTTTATACTAGATATTGGTGGGCAAGATATGAAGTGCTTAAGAATTAAGAATGGAGTAATTGACAGTATACTCTTAAATGAAGCTTGCTCTTCAGGATGTGGATCCTTTATTGAAAGTTTTGCTAATTCGTTGAATATGAGTGCAAGTGATTTTTCTGATGTTGCTTTAAAATCTGAGTATCCTGTGGATTTAGGGTCTAGATGTACTGTTTTTATGAACTCTAGAGTTAAACAAGCTCAAAAAGAAGGTGCTACTGTTGGGGATATTGCAGCAGGTTTATCCTACTCAGTTGTTAAAAATGCACTGCTAAAAGTTATAAAAATAAGAAATCCAAAAGATATGGGAAAAAAGATTATTGTCCAAGGAGGTACATTCTACAGTGATGCTGTATTAAGAAGTTTTGAACTTATATCAGGAAGAGAGGCTGTACGACCAGATATTTCAGGGCTTATGGGAGCTTTTGGAGCGGCGCTTATATCAAAAGAAAGGTATACTGAAGGTTACAAAAGTGCTTTGATAAAAGCAGATGAAATAGATGAATTTAAAACGAAAACGGCTATGAGAAGATGTGGATTATGTGGTAACGATTGCTTATTAACAATAAATACCTTTAATGGGGCTAAAGAATTTATGTCAGGGAATAGATGTGAGAAACCTTTAGCTATACAAGAAAAAATGATGGAGATACCTAATCTTTATGATTATAAATATAAGAGAATTTTTGAATATAAGCCATTAAAAAAGGAAGATGCTCATAGAGGTTCAGTAGGTATACCAAGAGTTTTAAACATATATGAGAATTATCCTTTTTGGTTTACTTTATTTAGTGAACTCAAATTTAGAGTAGTAATATCACCGAGATCATCAAAGAAAATTTATGAACTAGGAATGGAAACCATACCTTCTGAATCAGTATGTTATCCTGCTAAACTGACACATGGACACATTATGAGTCTAGTGAATAAAGGCATAAAATTTATTTTCTATCCGTGTATTCCTTTTGAAGAAAAAGAAAATCAAGAAGCTAATAACAACTATAATTGTCCTATTGTAACGTCTTATCCAGAAACAATTAGAGCCAATATGGATATTTTAAAGGAAAACAATATAACATTTATGAATCCTTTTTTATCCCTTGATAATAAGAAAAAGTTGAAAAGAAGGCTATATAAAGAATTATCCACTTTTGCAATCAGTAAAAAAGAAATTGAATCAGCTGTTGAAGCTGCTTGGGCTGAACAAAAGAAAGCTAGAGATGATATAAGAAAAAAAGGTGAAGAAACTCTAAATTACTTGACTAAAACAGGTAGAAAAGGGATAGTATTAGCTGGACGCCCATACCATATAGACCCTGAGATAAATCATGGAATTCCTAATCTAATAACCGAATTCGGAATTGCAGTGTTAACAGAAGATTCTATTAGTCATTTAGGAAACATAGAACGACCTTTAAGTGTTGTAGATCAATGGGTCTATCATACAAGGCTATATTCTGCAGCAAGTTTGGTTCAAACATTAGAGAACATAGAACTTGTACAATTGAACTCCTTTGGCTGTGGGGTTGATGCTGTTACTACTGATCAAGTTGAAGAAATTTTAAGTAAAAGGGAAAAAATATATACAGTACTTAAAATTGATGAAGGAAATAACTTAGGTGCTGCTAGAATAAGAATTCGTTCATTGAAAGCAGCTATGGAAGAAAGAGTAAAAAATAATTTTAAACCAAAAGCAAAGGTTATTAAAGATAATAAACCTGTATTTACTAAGGAAATGAGAGAAAGACATACTATATTAGCACCTCAAATGTCACCAATTCATTTTCAGTTTTTAGAAGAAGCATTTAGAGCTTCGGGATATAATTTGGTAATATTACCTTCTGTAGATAGAAAGGCTGTAGATGAAGGGCTAAAACATGTTAATAATGATGCTTGTTATCCATCGATAATTGTTGTTGGACAAATAATTGAAGCGATAAAGTCAGGAAAATATGACATAAATAATTTATCAGTTATTATTACTCAAACAGGGGGAGGATGTAGAGCCACTAATTACATAGGTTTTTTAAGGAAAGCTTTAAAAGAATCTGGATATGAACATATACCAGTTATTTCTCTAAATGCCCTTGGGATGGAAAAAAACCCTGGTCTTGAATTTAAACTAAGTTTTTTAAACAAGGCAATGATGGCTTTGGTTTATGGAGACCTTCTTATGAGAGTTCTTTTAAGAACAAGACCTTATGAAAAAGTAAAAGGCTCAGCAAATCTTTTATATAATAAGTGGGTAACTAAATGCAAAAAAGCAATTAAAATTGGTGATAGAAAATCTTTTAAAATTAATATTAAAGGAATTGTAGAAGATTTTGATAATCTGCCTTTAAATGATTTGATAAAACCAAGGGTTGGATTAGTAGGGGAAATATTAGTTAAGTTTCATCCGACAGCCAATAATAATGTAATAGAAGTAGTTGAAAATGAAGGTGCAGAGGCAGTAATGCCAGACTTAATTGACTTTTTCTTGTATACAGCATACGGTAATAATTTTAAACATAAATATCTTTCTGGAAGTAAAAAAAGTAAAGTGTTTGGTAATGTTGCAATCACAGCTATTGAATATTACAGAAAAGAGATGAAAAAAGAACTTCATAAAAGCAAACGCTTTGAGCCACCAAAAAACATAAAGGAATTAGCAAAAGGAGCAAAACCGATACTTTCATTAGGGAATTTAACGGGGGAAGGCTGGTTTTTGACTGCCGAAATGGTAGAACTTATTGAGACTGGAGCTAAGAACATAATTTGTATGCAACCATTTGCTTGTCTGCCTAATCATGTAACTGGAAAAGGAATGATTAAAGCACTGAAAGAAAAGTTTCCTAAGGCAAATATTGTAGCTATAGACTATGACCCAGGCGCAAGTGAAGTTAATCAGCTAAATAGAATTAAACTAATGATGGCTTCTGCGTTTAAGCACTTAGAATATATGGAAAAAAATAGTAGACAAAAAATTGGGCCTATTTCAGAAAGAACTGCTCTAGAAAGTATTACAAATAAAACTGGTGGAGTAGTATATGAAGATTAAAATCTAATATCAAATATCAACTTTCAATATCTTATAATATATTTACAAATCAAAATGCTTAGTGTTAGAAACACTAAGCATTTTGATTAATGATTGTGGTTTTCTTCAGCAGCTTCTGCTTCTCTTTTAGTTACATGGACTGTGCCAAATGGATGTTCTGGTGGAGCGTAAATTGAGTATAATTTGATTGGTTTATAACCTGTGTTTATTAGATTATGCCATTTTCCAGCTGGTATTAATATTGCAAAATCATCATAAACCATTTCTTGAAAATCTAGATTATCTTTACTATCTCCCATTTTAACAATTCCTTGCCCTTCTTCTATACGTATAAATTGATCAAGATGAGGATGAGTTTCTAATCCTATATCTTCACCAACATCAATACTCATTAGAGTTAATTGTAAATGACGTCCAGTCCATAATGCAGTTCGAAAAGTATCATTTTCTTTAGTAATAGCTTCAATATCTACTATAAATGGTTCAGGACCATAGTCGTCATAATAATGAGCATCATTTTTATAATCTGCATCATCAAAGTAATACTGATTGGGATAGGGGAAATAATAATCATACAAATAGTCTGGCTCATGGTTTCTATTATTATAATAATGAGAATTTGAATATGGTATATTGTTATGCATACATATAAATCCTTTCATTTCGTATATTTATAATAGTATATGTTCTATGCTTTTAAGGCGTGTTGGAATCATAAAAATTAGCATAAGATAAAGATTTTTTCTTTTGTTTAAGCTTTTTCAGATTGATTGACGATTATGTGCTATAGTGTTATAA
>JBKGYG010000005.1:0-43451 GCA_046546235.1 Eubacteriales bacterium
AAAATTTGTACTCATTCCTAATCAGCATATAGGAGCATATAAAGTTAAGTTTATGCCTCAATGGATTGGGAGAGAATTTCTTTCAAGAAGAGGTAGTGCAGAATTTAAGGATGAGCAGTTAACACCAGCACGAACTTCTTTGTTAGGATATGCATTAAAAGAGTATAAAATGGAGAATATTGATATACCAAAAGGATTCCTTCAAACTAATTTACAAGCTGAAGTAGGTAATGAAGCATATGATGAAGGTGCAAAAATGTTAAGAGACTTCTTTAAAGAACAACTAGAGAAATTCTTAATTCCAGGATTAGATCCACTTGGTAGAAAAATAATTGAATGTTGTATGAATGATGGAAATATAGAAGATTATAATAATCTATTGAAGTAAATATTTATGCAAATTATAAATGAGGTAAGTTTGTTGAATCAAACTTACCTCTAAAACTATTTAGCAATATAAAGCAATTATATATAAATTATATATAAATAATATTACTTAACATTTGTCACAGTATCCTCGTATATAATTGTTTTTTTATTTTTACGCAATAGATATATTAATATGTTAAATGTTATAAATATAGCTGTAGGTAATATAATGCTATAAGGGTTTTCTTTAAAGTGTATAGCGTTAGATGAAAAATAAACAGTTATTAATGTACCAGGTAATAATCCCCATAAACTACCAAGAGCAAAATTTTTATAAGAAATATCACTTAAGGCGCATGCTATGTTAATGATAAAAAATGGGAGTATAGGTATCATTTGCATATTGGCAACTAATAAAGAGCCATTTTTTTCAATATGGTCTGAGATATTAAAGTATAAACTATCTTTATTTTTATAAAATGTATTTAAAATCTTAGAAATAAAATCTTTTCCTAACATTCGATATAACAAGAAACATATATTTGTAGAAATATTAGATGCTATCCAAGCTATTAAGATACCAGGCCAAAAACCAAAAAGAATGCCTCCCAATATTCTTAGCCACGATAAAGGAACAAAAAAAATAGAACAAACTATAGATACTATAATGTATATAAAATATGCACATTCATTAGTCTTAATTGTTTCAAGCCATCGTGTAAAACTCGACAAACTATTAAATGGTGATTTTGTATAAATAATAATAAGAGAAATTATGAACATTAAGCACATAATCCATCTTATAAGATTGAATTTGATTTTCATTTTATTCCCCTCATATTAGCTTGCTCTATGCAAGGGGTTGCAAGCCTTGCACGAGTTTCAATGAAAGACAAAAATCCAAATCTTTGCTAACAAGGTTGCGTTTTTGTCTTTCATTAATAGTTATTTTTTATATGTTATGTATTAGTAGAAAGAAGTATGCAATAGTTAAATCATATTTTAAGTATAAATATGATGTTTCTAGGTGTCAACAGAAGGTTATATTTTTAGAATTATAAATTTTTTAAAAGCAACACACTATTTCTTGTGTGTTGATAATAACTCAAATATATAGTTATTGTAGAAGTTCTAATAGAAGTGCCATAGCATCTAATATCTTATTAGATTTATGATATAAAAATGTTTATTATATGGGAGGAATAATTGATTAGCCTTATGAGAATGTAAAGTGATAGATAATAAAAATTTTTTTTCGAAAAAGGGAACAATTTTTTTTATATATCGTCTAAAGTATAAAGTAATAAATAAATTATTATATGGAGGGTGATTAATATGAAAAAAAGCTTTTTAGGAAAAACAATATTTTTAGGATCATTATGTTCTTTACTAGTTATACCATCATTTGCACAGGATGTTGAACCTCGTTTAATAGATGAGGATTCAGAAATTAATCCAATTAGGCATGAGATTGGGCATTGGGCTGAACCGTATGTAAATCAATTATCATCAAGTTTTGATGTAAAAAATGTTTTTGAAGAAACAGATTTGAATAATGCTATTACTGAAAGTGATTTCAAAGAGCTTGTAAAGCTAATAATTGATGAAGATTATGACGGTTCTCCAGATTCATTGACTAGAGAAGCAATTGTTTATGAACTTACAAAAATTTGGGCAGAAAAAACAGATAAAGATCTTGAAGAGATTGCAGTTATCCAAATGCTAATATATTCTGATACTGTAGATATTGATTTGAAATATAAACATGCTGTTACAGTTGCTTATATGATGGATATAGCAAAAGGAAGGGACACGGGGGTTTTTGATCCTCAAGCTGAAGTTACTTATGGTGAAATGGCTACATTAATTAATAATACAAATAATGCTATAGGCAAAGAAGTTAATGTTAACAATGAATCTATAGTAGAAGGTAAGTTTGAAACTAAAGGAGATTATGAGATTAAAGATGATAAAGTTATATTTGATTTTGAGTTAATAAATCAATATACTCAAGCTATGGAGCTTCAATTTGGTTCAGGTCAACAATTTGAAATAGTTATAACTGATGAAAAAGACGAAGAAGTATATAGATTTTCAGATGGCAAATTTTTCACATTAGCTATAGTATTTGAAAATTTAGAGCCAGGCGAATCTCTAAAATGGCAAGACGAATGGGATATGACAAATAAAGATGGAGAGAAATTAACATCTGGAGATTATAAAGCAGAGATTAATATTATGGTAACTGAAGATAGTGTAAAATTAGATAAAGATCAATTTTCAACAGTAATAGATTTTAGTTTGTAAAACAAAAAAGAAATTTGAAATAACATCATTTATAAACAGGGGTATTAAAATTACCCCTGTTTTTTAAATATTTTATACCTTTTCAGCAATATCATAAATCATACGTTCTGTATCATCCCAACTTAGACAAGGGTCTGTAATAGATTTTCCGTATACACCTTCGTCTATTCCTTGTCTTCCGCCAACTAAATAACTTTCAATCATTAAACCTTTTACCATTTTTTTAAATGTTGAGTCATAGTTCCTGTTTCGTATAATTTCCATAGCAATTCGAGGTTGCTCTCTATATAATTTTTTGGAATTTGCATGATTAGTATCAATAATGATAGTGGGGTTGGCTAAATCTTTTTGTTCGTACAATTCTATTAAATACATAATATCTTCATAATGATAATTAGGAATATTCCTTCCATAATGGTCAACAGCACCTCTCATAATTGAATGAGTTAAAGGGTTCCCTGTTGTTTCAACTTCAGATCCTCGATAAATAAAAGTATGTTCGATTTGAGCAGCTTTTATTGAATTTAACATTACATTAATATCGCCACTAGTAGGGTTTTTCATACCAGCAGGGATATCTAGACCACTAATAGTTAATCTGTGTTGTTGGTTTTCTACAGATCTTGCACCAACTGCGACATAGCTTAGAATATCATCTAAGTATTCATAATTTTCTGGATATAACATTTCATCAGCACATGTTAAATCTGATGTCATAGATGCTTTAATATGCATGCTTCTGATAGCTTTTATACCCTCAACCATATTTGATTTTTCATTAGGGTTTGGTTGATGAACCATTCCTTTATAGCCTTCGCCTGTTGTCCTAGGTTTATTAGTGTAAATTCTAGGAATTAATAAAATATTGTCTTTAACTTTTTCTTGAACGCTACTTAATTTAGTGATGTATTCACATACGGCATCTTCGTTGTCAGCAGAACAAGGACCAATAATAAGCAAAAATTTATTAAGTTTACCTGTTAGTATACTTTTTATCTCTTTATCTCTTTGTTCTTTGATTTTTTTAAAATCTTTTGATACTGGGATATCTTCTTTGATATCAGTTGGCTCAGGTAACTTTTGTACATATTTGAAAGACATATTTTTACCTCCAATTTATTATTTATTTGTTTTTTAGTTTATTCAAGATGTGTTTTAGTGTATTCACATATTTTAACAATTTATAATATAAAGTTCAATTGTTATTTATAAAAATATTTACTTACAAGGTTTTTATAATATATTTTTTTTGCGAAAACTTTCTAAATGTCTACAAATATATATGGCATTGATATAATCAAAATCATTGAATTAAAAAGATGCTGGTCAAAAAATAATATTATATACTCATTTTTTGACATTTAAAAACAAATTGTAGTAGTTTTTTTATAATAGTGTTAAAATACAAATGAATACAGCTAGGAGGGACATTATGGATATTGTTGGATTATTAAAACAGATGACATTAGAAGAAAAAGTCAATCAATTAACTGATGGTAGTTTTAAAAAAATATTAGATTTAAAGACCTTAAAAATTAAAGAAAATGCTTTAGACATATTTCCAAATGGTATAGGTATGTTTTCAAGAGTAGCAGGTTCTACAGATTTAACTCCAAGGGAGGTTGCTATTGCAACTAATAATATTCAAAAGCACTTGATTGAAAACACACGATTAAAAATACCGGCATTATTTACTACAGAAGGAACTTCTGGAGCTTTAGCTAGAAGCTTTACTCTTTTTCCTAGTAATTTAAATATTGGTTCAGTGTTTGATGAAAGTAAAACTTATTTAATGGGAGATGCAATAGGGAAAGAGTTACGATCAGTAGGAGAAAATTGGGCACTTGCTCCAGTTGTAGATATAATACGAGAATACCGTTATGGAAGATATGAAGAAAGCTATGGAGAAGATACTTATCTTGTAACGCAAAATGGAATTGCCTATGTAAAAGGTTTACAAGGTGATATGAAGACGGGTGTTGCTGCAACTTTAAAACATTATGTAGCTCAAGGAATTAGTGATGGTGGGAGAAATGCTGGACCAGTACATTTAGCACAAAGAGAATTATTAAATGAATATATTGTGCCATTTGAAGCATGTATTAAAGAAGCGAATCCTGCAACTATTATGGCTGCTTACCATGAGATAGATGGTGTGCCAACACACGTTTCTAAGTATTTGTTACAGGACATACTTCGTGAAAAGTTAGGGTTTGAAGGTATAATTGTATCTGATGGAAATGGTGTTCAATTGGTAAATCATTATCAGGAATATTGTAAAACTTTGGAAGAAGCAACTACGTTATGTATGAATGCAGGGATTGATATTGAACTTGATAATGTATTTCAACGTTTTTTAGTTAAAGAAGTAGAAAAAGGGAATGTATCAATAGAAAGAATAAATAATGCAGTTCTTAGGGTATTAAATTTAAAAGAAAAGTTAGGGCTATTTGAGAATCCATATGTAGATGTTAATAAAGTTGAAAAAATAGTAATGTGTAGAAAGCATATAGACATTTCCTATGATATTGCAGTAGACTCAATAATTATGTTAGAAAATAAAAATAATATTTTACCTATTAATAAAGATAAAAAAGTAGGCTTGGTAGGACCTTTATCTAATAGTAAAAAATTTGCTTATGGTGATTACTCCTACCCCACTCATGTAAATGAATCTTATAATTTGTGTCAAGATTTAAGTGAAGAAGAAATTATGGCAAGATCTTTGTTTACAATGACTAGATCTAAAGATTTTAATGAATTATTTCATGATACAACTACTATATATGAAGAATTATCAAAAAGGTATAGTGTTGTTCAAAGAGATTTATTAAAGGATACTTATAATTATGATAACGATAAAAATTTTGAATCTTATTCTTTTGACAAAGAAATTAGAAGCTGTGATTTGTTTGTAATTGTTTTAGGTGAAACAAGTGGTATGGGATATAAAAATGATACTGGTGAATCTACTGACAGAACAAGTATAACTTTATCTAAGGAACAAAGAAATCTATTAATAAGATTAAAAGAATTGAATAAACCTCTTATACTGGTGCTTTCAAATGCAAAACCAGTTGAACTTACGCTTGAGAAAGAAGTATGTGATGGTATATTAGAAACATTCAAAACTGGATATAAAGGTGCAAAAGCTATATGCGATATTTTGGATGGGACGGTATCTCCAAGTGGGAAATTACCCGTTACTATACCTAAAGATATAGGACAATGCCCTATTTATTATTCTCAAAGAATAACAGGGAAAAAACAATTTTGGAAAAACAGATATCTAGAAATGGATTTAGAACCTTTATATGAATTTGGATATGGACTGAGTTATACTAAATTTGATGTAAATGTTGTTAATGTTGAGTTTCATAACAATATTATAAAGAGTGACGTAAAGGTTAAAAACATTGGTAATGTTTTTGGGAAAGAAGTTATACAATTATATGTAAGAAAGAGATTTACATCTGTGGCACAACCAGATCGAGAGTTAAAAAATTATAAGAAGGTTAGTCTGAATCCAGGTGAGGAAGTTTTAATGAATATTGATTTAAATATTGACTCTTTAGGATATTATAATATTGATTATGACTTTTGTGTTGAAAATATGGATCTGACAGTAATGGTGGGTACAAGTTCTAAAAACATTATTTATGAAAGAACATTCGAATTAATATTTAAAGGTGGTAAAAAGATAATTGAAAAAAAAGTTTTTGCTCAGTAAGGTGCTAGTAATTAAGACCTATAATGTTTTGAACAGTTTCAGGATATGATGTGATGATACCATCAATACTGTATTTTAGAACTTGTTTTATAGTTCTTTCATTGTCTACTGTCCATACCCAGACTTCTCTATCCAATTTTTGGGCATTATTAATAAGTTTATGGGATAATATACTTTTTTCTACAGAATAAAAATCTACATCAATAGATGATAAGGAGCCTGTAGCAGCATATAATAATTGCCCAATTTTTATATTTGGATTTTTGTTTCTGATTTTTTTAAGTAAACCTGTGTCAAATGATTGTACATAACAATCTTCAACCATATCATATTCTTCTATAAGTGTTACGGTTTTTTCTACTAATTCATCTTTTAAGCCATAAGGTTTTATATCAATTAATAATTTAACTTTATCCTTGGATTCGATTAATATTTCTTCCAAAGTAGGGATTCTTTCTCCTGCAAATTTTTGTGAAAAATTAAATCCAATATCAAAATAAGAAATTTCTTCATATGTTGACTCGAATATTTTTTTTGAAACTCCAGCTACTCTTTTTAAGTCTATATCATGATTTAAAACAAGCACACCATCTTTTGTCATCTGGATATCAATCTCAACAAAATCAACATTTTTATCTATTGCTGAGTATATGCTGCTTTTAGAATTTTCTGGCGCACTATATTTATCCCCTCTATGGCTAGCTATAGAAACATCACGTCCTATATATACAATATCTTCTGTAACAGATGAATAGACAAAAAAGGATATAGAGAAAAAGATTAGCATATATCCTATATGAAAGAGTTTTCTTCTGAAAAAAATATGTTTAATACTTTCATTTAATTCTTCTAGTTTTTTGCTATGATATATTTTTAGATTATCTTTGGGGGTTTTACCAATATTGTTATTGAATTTATAAAATAATCTTGTAATACAAATAGTATTAATTGGAATAATTAGTAATGTTAAAAGGTAAGTTAAAAAGCTAGAAAGTATGACAATAAAATTTTCCAATATAGAGTTATCAAATTCCCTGTTTATCATTATTGGTACAAAAGTAGTTACAGTTATAGTTATTAATCCAAGTAAAACAATTAATATATTAAGAATAAACAAAGCTACAAGAATTCTAGTTTTATTCTTTTTTGTTAATATTTTGCTATTTTTGAGTGCATCTTTAGTTGATTGGTTTTCAATAATTATATAATGTAATGCAAAAATACGTCTTAAAATAATATGAATAATTAAAAAGACACCTAAAATATAGAAAACTAGAAGAACATTAGAATCTATTATTTTATTTTTTATTAATAAGTTAATATCTATTTCTTTTACAAAGACAGGTAATAATGGCGAATCAATAAATGGAATCAAAAATAAAAAGAATAAACTTAATAAAAGAACACCTAATCTAAAAATTTTTCTGGTTTTCTTTACTACAGTTATAAAAGACATAAATATAGAAACTTCTTTTTTAAAATATTGTTTTTGTGCCAATACAATAGTAACGCCAAATTGAACATATAAAACAAAAACAGATATAAAACCAATAATAATTAAACCTATAACACCTTTATAATTAAGTACAATCTTATATATATCAGCATTTATTAACGAACCAGAGCCAAGAGACCAAAGGATTCTATTATATATAAATGCAATTAATGGAACAAATATTAAGCTAGTTATTAACATGAATAAATATCCAAATAATATATGTCTTTTATAAGTATCTTTTAGGTCCTTAAAACTATTTTTTATTAACGCAACCAAATTATCGCCTCTATCCTTGTTAAGTTGATTAAAACAGTTTTTATTATTATATCAAAGATTAGGTTAAATTAAAAATTTAGGGACAAAAGTGGCTTTGCCACGTTCGCTTCGCGATTTGTCCCAGCTGTTCTAATACTCTTAACTAATTAAAGTTGTACAATTGGTACATGTTTTAAGTACCAATCATCTTGAAAATAGGACTTGCCTAATAAATAAAAAAATTTTGGTATAAACTTATTAAATATTTATCGGAAAAAAGCTAAAAATAATACTATAATTGAAATGATTAAATAAAAAGTAAGGAGCTTATTTATAATGAAACGTTCAGAAATTAATAGAGCTATTTCAAATGCAATTACTATTATGAGAGAAAACAAATTTCCACTTCCACCATTTGCATATTGGACAATTAGTGATTGGAGAACTAAGGGAGAAGAATATAAAGAAATTGTAGATAACATGTTAGGATGGGATATTACAGATTTTGGAAGCGGTAAATTTCATAAAATTGGATTAACTGTATTTACTTTTAGAAATGGTAATTTTAATAATAAAGAAGAATATCCAAAACCATATGCAGAAAAATTATTACTAGTTAATGAAGGGCAAGTACTACCATTTCATTTTCATTGGAGTAAAATGGAAGATATTATTAATCGCGGAGGGGGAAATCTTTCAATTACTCTTTACAATTCTGATGATAAAGAAGGCTTTGCTAAAACAGATGTTGAAGTTGTTATAGATGGTAAAAAAGTAATTGTGGAAGCTGGGGGTAAAGTAATATTACATCCAGGAGAAAGTATTACTCTTTTTCCAGGGCAATATCATTCTTGGCAAGGTCTTCCTGAAACTGGTAATGTAATATTGTTCGAAGTATCAACAACAAATGATGACAGAGTAGACAATAGGTTTTATTCAGCGGAAGGGAGATTGCCCGATATAGAAGAGGATGAAGACCCTAAATATTTGATATTTAAAGATTACAATCAATATGTAGAATTTCACAAACTAATTTAGGTTTATATTTTTGGAAATATTGGGTAAAAATATTCCACATTAAAGTAAATAATATACGTTCAAACGGGTAAATAATAACTTTATAATTGTAATTGTTAAGTAATGATTTTGAAATGTATGGATATCATTTTAAAATCGGTAAATAATAATATTATATTAAACATAGGAGGTTTAAGTATGAAAAAGGGAATTAAAAAAGCATTTTCATTATTACTTGTACTCAGTATGATTTTTGCATTAGCAGCATGTAGTCCTGATGATGATGATACAGGTAAAGACACTAATAATGACACTGATAAAGACACAGGTAATCAAGAAGAAACTATAGTTTTATGGAGTATTGCTACTGAAAGTGATGCTTTTCATCCAGCTTATAATCAAGCTATTGAAGATTATGAGAATGATAATCAAGGAGTTAAAATTGTCCATGAAACTTTTGAAAATGAATCCTATAAGACTAAACTTAAAACAGCTGTAGGTGGTAATGAACTTCCAGACATTTTCTTTACTTGGGGCGGAGGTTTTTCTGAACCTTTTGTTGAGTCAGGTAAAGTATTACCTCTTGATGATTATTATTCAGCAGAAATTCAAGAAGAATTGCCAGAAACAGCATTGAATAATGCAACTTATGATGGAGTGTTATATGGAACTACTTTCACATCACCTGTTTCTATGTTGTTTTACAATAGAGCAATGTTTGAAGAGTATGGATTAGAAGCACCAGAAACTTGGGAAGATTTAGTAGAAGTAAGTAATACTTTTATAGATAATGAAATTACACCATTTGGACTTAGTGTAAAAGATTCTTGGGTTTTAGCAATGTTTCATGATGCACTTACTTTAAAGTCAGCAGGTCCTGAAAAAGTAACTTCTGCTCTTAGAAAAGAAGGTCAGAGTTATAATGATCCTGATTTCATTAACTCAGCTGCTAGATTAATGGAATTAGTAGAAATGGGTGCAATAATAGAAGGTGCCACAGGATTATCTAATGATGAAGCAAGTGCTTTGTTTTATGATGGAACAGTGCCAATGTTTGTTACAGGAAGTTGGATGGCTGGTTCAATTCAAACAGACCCAGAAAACCCTGAAGATTTTGATGTAGCTCCTATTCCAGTGCTTAACTCAGATAATGCTCAAATAACTGACTTTATGGGTGGAGCATCTGATACATTTATGGTTTCTGAGTCAACTGATAATCCTGATTTAGCTGCAGATGTAGCATTTGAGTTAACAAAATCTATTTCAAAACATGCTTATTTATCTGGTGCTGGTATTCCTGTATGGGAAGTTGATTATGACGATAGCGAAGTTAATCCACTCACAAGAAAGATTGCAGAATATACTGCGAATGCATCCTCATTTACTCTATGGTTTGATACTTTAATGTCTTCAGGTGACGCTGGAGAGTATTTGGATTTATTACAACAATTATATGTTGGTAATCTTAGTCCGGAAGATTTTGCTGAAAGTATGGCTAACCAATTAGAATAACAAGATTAAGCAACATGGATTTTTAGAAATTCATGTTGCTTACATCTGAATAGATTGAATTAACATTAAATACAAACATCAAAATCCTCCTAGATATTAGATTTTGATGTTTTTATTTAAAATTAGTGTAATAGGAGGATAGACGATGGATAAAGTGAGACAAAATAAAGTAGCTATAATATTATTTATTTTACCAGCAGTAGTATTATTTACTATAATAATTATAATTCCAATTTTTATGTCTGGATATTATAGTTTATTAGATTGGAACGGCATGTCAGAAGGAACCTTTATAGGTTTAAATAATTATATTGAATTATTTACAAGCAAATCAGCTGGATTCCCAAAAACTATGGGGAATGCTTTTTTATTAGTTATATTATCAGTTTTCATACAGCTTTCTTTTGCCTTGTGGTTAGCATTAAGTTTGGCAAAAGGAATAAAAGGTGAACGTTTTTTTGTCACTTTATTTTTTATACCAGTATTAATTTCAACCGTTGTTATTGGTCAATTGTGGATGAAGATATATAATCCTCAGTATGGTATAATTAATTCAGCACTAAGGGTTATGGGGCTTAATCATTTAACAAAGACTTGGTTAGGAGATCAAGATACTGCCCTTTATGCAGTTTTCATTCCAATTCTTTGGCAATATGTTGGATATCATATGTTATTGATGTATGCAGGTATTAAATCTATTTCCCCTGAATTAAGAGAAGCAGCAATGATTGATGGAGCAAAAGAAAGTCAAATTTCTAGATACGTAATTATACCACTATTAAAGCCTATCTTAAAAGTTTCTGTTATTTTTGCAGTAACTGGTTCTTTAAAGGCATTTGATTTGATTTATGTATTAACAAATGGTGGGCCAGCACGTGCAAGTGAGGTTCCTAGTACACTTATGGTTTCGATGATATTTAGAAGAGATAGATATGGGTTTGGTAGTGCCATAGCGATTTTAATTATTTTCTTGTGTTTTTTCTTTGCTATATTAATTAATAAAGCTTTTAAAACGGAGGCGGATTAAATGAGAAGAGAGTCTAATGTTGGTAAGAAAATTTCATATATAATTTTGTGCATTTGGGCATTAGTTCAAATTTTCCCTCTGTATTGGATGATTACATTTTCCTTAAAAGATAATAGTGAAATCTTTGGCGGAAATATAATTGGATTGCCAAGAAATTGGTTATGGTCAAACTATAGAGATGCTTTAACTGTTGGGAATATGGGAAGAGCTTTCTTTAATAGTATTATAGTAACAGGTGGGACAATTTTTATAACTATCTTATTTACATTAATGGCAACATATGCATTGACAAGATTAGTATGGAGAGGTAGACGAGTTGTTAATAATTTATTTATGTTAGGTTTAACAGTTCCCATTCATGCATCAATATTACCTATATTTGTTATATTACGTGATTTAAAGATGATAAATTCTTATCAGGCTTTAATTGTACCTTATGCAGCGTTTGCACTTGCGATGGCTATTTTAATATCAAATAGCTTTATTTCAAATATTCCTAAAGAATTAGAAGAAGCTGCTTGTATAGACGGGTGTGGAGTATATAGAATATTTTGGCATATTATTTTACCGTTAATGAGGCCAGCTGTTTCAACTATTGGTATTTTTGTTTTTCTACAAGCATGGAATGAATTAATGTTTGCTGTTATATTTATAAATCAAGCTAAATTTGGGACATTAACTGTTGCTATTCAAGAATTATCAGGATCTTATACTACAGATTGGGGGCCAATAGGTGCAGCATTAGTTATTGCTACATTTCCTACGTTAATTGTATATGCCTTTATGGGTAAAAGAATCCAAGAAAGTTTAGTTTTAGGAGCAGTGAAAGGTTAGGAGAAGAGATATGTTTAGACAAGAAGATTGTGAAAAAAAAGCAAAAGAATTAGTTAGTAAAATGACATTGGAGGAAAAGGCTAGTCAGTTAACTTATAATTCTCCAGCTATACAAAGGCTTAATATTCCTGCATATAATTGGTGGAATGAAGCTCTACATGGGGTAGCTCGTGCTGGTACGGCTACTAGTTTTCCGCAAGCTGTTGGAATGGCTGCTATGTTTGATGACGAATTCATAAAGAAAATAGCAGAAGTAATTGCAGAAGAAGGCAGAGCTAAGTATAATGAAAGTTCTAAACATGGTGATAGGGATATTTATAAGGGACTAACTTTTTGGTCTCCAAATATTAATATTTTTAGAGATCCTCGTTGGGGAAGAGGCCATGAAACTTATGGAGAAGATCCTTTTCTTTCAAGTCGTCTTGGTGTTTCTTTTATTAAAGGGCTTCAAGGTGAAGGAGAACATATGAAAGCAGCAGCATGTGCTAAACATTTTGCAGTTCATAGTGGGCCTGAGGATTTAAGACATGAGTTTAATGCAGAGGTATCACCTAAAGATTTATGGGAAACTTATCTTCCAGCTTTTGAAAAATGTGTAAAAGAAGGGGAAGTAGAGAGTGTAATGGGTGCATACAATAGAACAAATGGAGAACCTTGTTGTGGCAGTTATACATTGTTGCAAGACATCTTAAGAAATCAATGGGAGTTCAAGGGACATGTAGTATCTGATTGTTGGGCGATCAAAGATTTTCATATGCATCATATGGTAACAAATACAGCGGAAGAATCGGCAGCATTAGCAATAAATGCTGGTTGTGACTTAAATTGTGGTAATATTTATTTGTATATTTTAAAAGCTTATAATACAGGGTTAGTTTCAGAAGAAACAATTACAAGGGCTGCAGAAAGATTATTTACAACTAGATTTAAACTAGGCTTATTTGATGAAAGTGAATACGATTCAATACCTTATGAGGTTGTTGAATGCAAAGAACATACAGAAATAGCTATTGAATCTGCTCGAAAAAGCATGGTATTATTAAAAAATGATGGTATACTTCCTATAGATAAAAAAAGTATTAATAATATAGGTGTTATTGGACCTAATGCAAATAGTAGATTAGTTTTAAAAGCTAACTATTATGGTACATCATCAAGATATATTACCGTATTGGAAGGTATTCAAGATGAGTTAGGTGATGAAGCAAGAGTTATGTTTTCAAAAGGTTGTGATTTAGTTAAAGATAGGACAGAAAGCCTTGCTATGGAACATGACAGATTAATGGAAGCAATAACAGTAGCTGAACATAGTGATGTTGTTATATTATGTTTAGGGCTAGATGAAACTATAGAAGGTGAAGAACTAGATGAAGGTAACCAAGTAGGTTCAGGTGATAAAAAAGATTTAGAATTACCAGAAGTCCAAAAATTATTATTAAAGAAAGTTATGGAAGTTGGTAAGCCAACAATACTTTGTCTTATGGCAGGAAGTTCTATGAACTTGTCTTATGCAATGGATAAATGTAATGGTATTTTAAATACTTGGTATCCAGGTGCTAGAGGAGGTAAAGCAGTTGCTGACATTTTATTTGGTAATTGTTCACCATCTGGCAAGTTACCTATTACTTTTTATCGTTCTTTAGACAACTTACCTGAATTTGTTGATTATACGATGAAAAAAAGAACTTATCGTTATATTGAAGAAAAGCCTTTATATTCTTTTGGTTATGGTTTAACTTATGGAGATATAGAATGTTTAAATGCAGAAATTGTTTCAGATATCGAAGAAGATAAAGATATAGAAGTTAAGTTAACCATTAAGAATAAAGGATTATTATATACTGAGGATGTTGTTCAAGCATATATCAAAGATGAAGAATCAGCTTTTGCTGTTCGTAATTATAGTCTTTGTGGTTTTAAACGGGTTGGACTTCACCCAAATGAAGAAAAGAATATTTTTATAAAAATGCCGTGGAGTGCATTAACAGTAGTGGATGAAGAGGGTAATAGAAAAATCGATAGTAAAAAATTTAAATTATATTTTGCAACTTTCCAACCAGATGAAAGAAGTATTGAATTAATGGGAAAAGAGCCATTAAAGATTTCCCTTAATTTATAATTAATTATAATCCTACTCCATGATATTTAGAGTAGGATTATTTTTGTTAGGAGTATATATTAGATGATTAATAAAACGGAATTCTTCAAAAGGTTAAATAAAAGAAATTGGTTTTCTTCTCTAAAATTAAAACACAAAGTACGGTATTTATTTTTAATTATTATAGGAATATATTTTATTATGTTCTTTATTATATACTCTTTTGTTATTAAAAAAGATATGTTGAATTATAGGTTGGAAAATAATCTTAATATGTTAGAATCTGCTGGTAATAATTTAAATGCTGAATTAGATACTATTAATAATATGAGTCAATTGATTATGACGAATAAAGATATTGCAAATTATTTAAAATATGGTAATAAACAGGAATTAATTTATTCTCAAGATGCAGTAAGTTCAATATATGATATTACAAATATATTTTATGATATTTCTTCGGTATTTATATTTAAGCTAGATGGAAGTTATGTTAATTCAAGTAGAGGAATAACAAGGTTCAATCAAGAATTATTTTTAGATTCTGAATGGAAGAAAGAGATTTTGGAGAAAAAAGGAGGCTATATTTTAAGATTAAATGGAGGGGGAGCATTTGCTACTTCTTCTGGGGAACCGGTCATATCTTTTATTAGATTAATTAATGACTTAGAAACTCAAAAGCCAATTGGAATATTATCAATTAATTTATCTATAAATATGTTGGAGAAAACATATAGGGATATGCAAAATTCTAATACATACTTTGAATATTATGATACAGATAATGAATCATTTATTAATGAACCTAATGAAAACCTGCAAAATATTCAAATTACAGAACAAAAATATTTTCAAAAGGTGAATGGAAATGAAAACATAGTATCTTTTTATCGTGTACCAAATACATCTTTTATTATAACTGCTTATGAAGAATTAAGTTTTGGTGAAAGTGTTTCAGAAGAAGTAGCTATTGTTCTAATGGTTGTGTTAATAGTTACTAGTATAGTATTGATATTAGTAGGTGTATTTATTTCTCAGTATATTACTAATCCGATTGAAAGATTAGTCCAATCTATGGACTCTGTAAAAACTGGTTGGTTAAGAAGGTTAAGCTTGCAGTTAGCTGATGATGAAATAGGTGATTTGAAAAATAGTTATAATGCAATGATAGTAGAAATAAATGAATTAATTAATAAGTTAATAGAAAAGGAAAAATCTATTCAAAAAGCTGAATTAGATGTGCTGCAAGAACAGATTAAACCCCATTTTTTATATAATACTTTAGATACTATTTCTTATTTAGCATTAACGGACTCTAAAGAAAAAGTTTATGAAGCATTAGAGACATTAGGAAGTTTTTATAGGAAGTTTTTAAGTAAAGGAAGTAAAGATATACGAATTGATAAAGAAGTGGAGATTGTAAAAGATTATTTAAAGCTTCAAAAACTTAGATATAAGAATATTTTTGAAGATACTTATGAATTGCAAGATGACCTCTTAGAAATTCATATACCTAAATTAATTCTTCAACCTCTAGTTGAAAATAGTTTGTATCATGGAGTTAGATTAAAAGGAGAAAAAGGCATTATAAAAATTTCGGTTTTTTCTAAAAATAATTTTATTCATATTGTTATTTATGACAGTGGCATAGGAATGTCAAAAAAACAAATTGATTCTATTATGAATTCAGATGATAAAAAGAGTTTTGGGTTTAAAGGAACGATTGAAAGGATTCAATATTATTATGAACGAGAAGATGTTTATGAAATTAGAAGCAAAGAAGGAGAATATACGGAGATTGATTTAAAAATTCCTTATAAAAGGAGGATTTTCGATGTATAGAGTTATAATTGTAGATGATGAAGAAAATATTAGAAAATTATTGAAGGCTACAATTAAGTGGAACCAACTTGGTTTTGACATAGTTGGAGAAGCTTCAAGTGGTATTAAGGCTATTAATATAATTGATGAAATTCAGCCAGATGTTGCTTTTGTAGATATTCGAATGCCGTTTATGGATGGAATTGAATTTTCTAAAATAGCTATTAAAAGGTATCCTAATTTGAAAATTGTTATACTTACAGCTTATGATGATTTTGAATATGCAAAAGAGTGTATAGGTATTGGGGTTTTTGAATACCTACTGAAACCAATAAATAAGAAAGAGATTAATGAAATATTATTGAAAATTAAGGAGAAATTAGATAAAGAAAAACCAATGAATTTAGAAAAAAACAATTTAGAAATTGATAAAAGTACAGCAATTAATAAAGTTAAGGAATTTTTAATTAATAATTATACTAATCCAGAATTAAATTTAACTTCTGTAGCCATAGAATTTAGCTTTAATCCAAGCTATTTGAGTAGAATATTTAAAGAAGAGACAGGAAGTTCATTTATAGATTATCTTACTGGGTGTAGAATGGAGAGAGCTATAAGTTTAGCTGAAGAAGGAAAATATATGTATCAAGTTGCAAATGAAGTGGGAATACCAGACCCTAACTATTTCGGTAAATGCTTTAAAAAGTATACAGGGAAAACTTTTTCTCAGTATGTAAAAAGTAGTTAATATATATTAATAGTAGTTGATAAAATGAGTTTGAAATATTATATCTTTAATTTAACCATTATGGAGGCGATATAGTGAGTGGATTATTTAGAATAGATGGCCCAATTTATAAATTTTTTAATATTGCATACTATCTTTTGATAGTAAATTTTTTATGGATAATATTTAGTTTACCAATTATATCTATAGGGGCCTCCACTACAGCAATGTTTTATGTGTTAAGGAAAGTATTGCATGACGAAGAGTCTGGAGAGTTTAGAGATTTTTGGAAGAGTTTTAAAATGAATTTCAAACAAGCTACAATTATATGGATAGGTTTATTAATGATAGTAGGAGCTATATTTTTTATTATATTCAATAAAGATGTTTTTAGTGAAATGTCTGATTTTGTTTTTTATATTGGGATAGCAATTTGTTTTCAAGTTTTTGTAATTAGTATATATATATTTCCATTATTATCTCAGTTTGAGATAGGTACAAAAGATCTTATAAGAACTTCGTTTTTAATAGGAAACAAACATTTATTAACTACAGTTATATGTATATTAATACTTGCTATTTTGATTTTTTTATTTAAGTTTGTTGGCTGGGTATCATTTGGTATATACGGTTTAAGCGCTGGGTATTTTATTGACCGTGTAACCAAGGGGTATAAAACAAAATAGGTTTTGCTAGCATTAAATTAACTTGAAGTAATTTTTATTAAGCTCAATAAGTAGCTTTTATAGATTAACTACTATATAATAATAAAGTGTATTTAAAAGTTTGATAAAAAGGAGGAACAAAATGAATTATAAAATAAAACCAGTAGAAGATAATGAGGAAAAAGAACTTAAATTAATTGAGATTGAAAATGATAATGGCATTAAGCTAGAGGTATTTAATTTGGGAGGGACTATTACTAAAATAGTTACTCCTGATGGAAAAGGGAATTATGAAAATATTGTATTGGAATATGACGATTATAAAACATATTTAACTAACCCTTCTTATATGGGTAGTATTATTGGTAGAATGGCTGGAAGAATTGGAAATGGTGAAGTTGTAATTGACGATAAAGAATATCAATTTTTTCAGAATACAAATAAGAATACTTTGCATGGCGGTAAAGAAGGCTTTAACCTTAAAGTTTGGAAAGAAAATGTGATAGAAAATGATAATGAGGTTATTTTGCAATTAACATATACTAGTAAAGATGGTGAAGAGAATTTCCCAGGAAATCTTGATGTAACGGTATTATATACGCTTAATAACAACAATGAATTAATTATAGAATATAGGGCGAATACTGATAAAACAACTTTAGTTAATTTAACAAATCATTCTTATTTTAATCTTTCTGGAAATGCTAAAAGAGATGTCCTTAATCATTTAGTTCAAATCAAAGCAGATTATATTGGAGAAGTAGATGAAGAACTTATCCCTACTGGAAACAAATTAAGTGTCGAAAATACACCATTTGACTTTAGAAAGGCTAAAACTATAGGCAAGGACATTAATGTATCCAATAAAGAATTAAAATACGGTAATGGATATGATCATGCTTGGTTATTAAATGATGTGGAAGATTCAGTGATTACATTTTATGATCCAGATTCTAGTAGAGTAATGGATGTAACTACAAATCAGAAAGCAGTCGTATTCTATTCAATGAATTTTTCAGATGGGTGTATATTGTCAAATGGGAAAGAGTCAAAGCAAAGATATGCAGCTTGTTTTGAAACTCAAGATTTACCTATTGGACGTGGACAGGAATTTGTCGAGAATTCTATATTAAAACCTGGTGAAGAGTATTATCAAAAAACTATTTTTAAGTTTTATAATAAATAGTGCATAAAGCACTCTAAAAAATAATATAAAAATTAATTTAGTAATAAGCATATCAAATGCTAAAATGGAAAAAGTAATAATATCTTTACCAAAACTTTTTAAAACCACTTGAAAAAGTTTTGGTAAAAATATATAATAATAGTATAGTTTTTAAAATCATTTTAAAAAGTTTAGGAGGTTTTTTTATGAAAGAATATTTTGAGGGCATTAACAAGATACAATTTGAAGGGAAGGACTCAACTAATCCTTTAGCATTTAAATATTACGATCCTGATCGTAAAGTTGCTGGTAAAACTATGAAAGAACATTTAAGATTTGCTATGAGTTATTGGCATACATTAACAGGAACAGGTGCTGATGTATTTGGACAAGGGACTGCTCAAAGACCTTGGAATGGAATGACAGAAATGGAACTTTCGAAAACAAGAGTAGAAGCAGGGTTTGAGTTTATGCAAAAACTTGGAGTTGAATATTTTTGTTTTCATGACTTAGATATCGCGCCAGAAGGTAATTCACTACAAGAAAAATATGATAATCTTGATAAAGTTATTGAATATGTAGAAGAAAAAATGAAAGAAACAGGAATAAAATGTTTATGGGGAACAACAAATGCTTTTTCCCATCCAAGATTTGTTCATGGTGCTTCAACTTCTCCTAATGCAGATGTTTTTGCATATGCAGCAGCACAAGTAAAAAAAGCAATGGATGTTACAAAGAGATTAAATGGTGAGAATTATGTGTTCTGGGGTGGTAGAGAAGGATATGAGACTCTTCTAAATACAAATACAGCACTAGAGCAAGATAATTATGGCCGTTTTATGCAAATGGCAGCAGATTACGCTGATAAAATAGGTTTTACAGGGCAACTTCTTATTGAACCAAAGCCAAAAGAACCAACAAAACATCAATATGATTTTGACACAATGACTGTTTTAGCATTTTTAAGGAAGTATGATTTGGATAAAAGATTTAAAGTTAATATAGAAGCAAATCATGCAACATTAGCAGGGCATACATTCCAACATGAATTAAACTTTGCGAGAATCAATGGTGTTCTTGGTAGTATTGATGCTAATCAAGGTGATTTATTATTAGGTTGGGATACTGATCAATTTCCAACTAATATCTATGATAGTGTATTAGCAATGTATGAAGTATTAAAAAATGGTGGATTAGAACCTGGTGGATTGAACTTTGATGCAAAAGTAAGAAGAGCCTCTTTTGAAGCTGAAGATTTATTTTTATCTTATATAGTGGGCATGGATACATTTGCTAAGGGACTTTTAGTTGCAGATAAACTTCTGAAAGATAGAGTGCTTGAAGATTTTGTTGATGAGAGATATAAAAGTTACACAGAAGGTATAGGTAAAGAAATTGTAGATGGCAAAGTTGGATTTGATGAGTTAGTAGAACATGCTTTAAAGAATGATAAAATCGTTAACAAGTCAGGTAGACAAGAGTTTTTAGAAGATGTTGTTAATAGATATATTTATGCTGAATAAGTAAATTATTTACCTAAATATTTAATGAAGCAAGAAAGAATATCTTTATTACTACTTTCTTGCTTTGTTAGAGTGTTGGTTATATATATGATGGAATTGTTATTATTTTTTAGATACAACAAGAAGTACAAAAAATCCATCATAAAAGAGGTGAATATATGATTCAAATGTACCAGTTAAATCAAGAGAATATTAAGCACATCAATAAGGTAAATATTTTGAATATATTAAGAAATAATAAAGAAATGACTAAGCATGAAATTTCAGAACAACTAAATTTGAGCATTCCAACTGTTACCACAAATATTAACTTATTAATGGAACAAGATTTAGTTGAATATGCTGGCGTTGCTGAATCTACCGGAGGCAGAAAACCTGTAATAATAAAAATAAAGAAAGATTCAAGATATTCAGTAGGAGTTGACATTACTCCTGAGAAAGCTAGAATAATTTTAATGAATCTATATTCAGAAATTGTAGATGAAATAGAAGTTGACTTTAAGAAAGATATTAAGTTTAAGTATTTTTTAGATGAAATAATGATTATAATTAATGAATGTTTAAAGGTGAATTATGTAAAATCTGAACGGGTTTTAGGGATTGGGTTTTCTCTGCCTGGGATAGTCGATGAAGAAAAGTTAACATTAACAACTGGACCTAATATTGGTGTGAATGATTTTAGCTTTATAAAATTCAAAAAAGAATCAGGATTTGATATATATATTGAAAATGAAGCAAATGCAGCAGCATATGGAGAGTTAGTCTTGGGAAATGCTAACAATAATCTAGTATATATTTCGATTACTGAAGGTGTTGGAACAGGCATTATTATAAATCATAATATTTATAAAAGCATATACAAAAAAGCTGGTGAATTTGGACATATGAGAGTAACTAATGATCAATTACGTTGTAGTTGTGGACGAACTGGTTGTTGGGAACTATATACATCTAAACGTTCATTGTTAAATAATTATAAGAATCTTTCAGGATATAAAATTAACTCTGTTGAAGAATTAATTGGAAAGTACAATCAAGGTGATGAAAAGGCAAAAGAGGTATTAGAAAATTATATTCGGTATTTATTTATTGGTATCGAAAATATTATTATGGCTTTAGATCCACAATACGTAATTATTGGTGGTGAGATTGCAAAATTTAAGAATGACATAAAGTCATTAATAGAAACCTGTAACTTGGAAGATACTTCAAGTATAGATGATAAAAAGAACCAAGTTATATTTTCGTCATTAGAAGATCGAGGAGCTTTGTTAGGAGCTGCATTATTACCTTTTGAACAATTATTTCATTTTACTAAAAACGTATTGTAAAAGCTTTATTTTAGGAGGTGCTTTATTTGATTTTTTTAGGTATTGATTTAGGGACGTCGTCAGTTAAAATATTAGCTGTAGACGAAAAGGGCAAGATATTAGGAGATGTGTCAAAGTCATATCCAGTAGATTATCCAAAAAGCAATTGGGCAGAACAGAATCCAGAAGAGTGGTGGCAAAGGACAAAAGAAGCTATTATTGAATTAATAAAAAAATACAACTTACCAAAAGATGATATAAAATCAATAGGTTTTAGTGGGCAGATGCATGGTTTAGTTGCATTAAATGAAGAAGATGAAGTATTAATGCCTGCAATATTATGGTGTGATCAAAGAACATTTGAAGAATGTGAAGAAATAACTAATTATTTTGGGCAAGAAAAATTAACTGAATATGTGGGTAATAAAGCACTAGCAGGATTTACAGCGCCTAAGTTACTTTGGGTTAAGAAAAATAGACCAGAGATATTTAGTAAGATTAAACATATATTACTTCCAAAAGATTATATTAGGTTTAGGCTTTCTGGTGAATATGCAACAGAAGTATCAGATGCTTCTGGGTTACTTTTGTTAGATATAGAAAAAAGAACTTGGTCAAGGGAAATGTTAGAGTATATAGGAGTGGAAGAAGAACAGTTACCAAAACTGTATGAATCATATGAAGTTACTGGTAAGCTAACTGAAGAAGTAAAAAAAGAATTAGGATTATCAGGAGAGATTCTTGTTGTTGGCGGTGCAGGAGATCAAGCTGCTGGTGCGATTGGAACTGGTACAGTAAAAGAAGGTATTGTTTCTGTTACGTTAGGTACGTCAGGAGTAGTATTTGCAGCTCATAATGAATATGCAGTTGATAAAGATAATAGACTTCATGCTTTTTGTCATGCTAATGGCAAATATCATTCCATGGGTGTTATGCTATCTGCAGCGAGCTCATTAAAATGGTGGGTAGAAGATGTGAATAAAGGAATGACTTTCGAAGAACTTTTAGCTGAAGCAGAAGAAGTTGATCCTAGTCATTTAATCTTTTTGCCATATCTATTGGGAGAGAGAACTCCTTATCCTGATCCAAATGCAAGAGGAACTTTTATAGGAATGGATATGAAAACAACTAGAGGAGCAATGACAAGAGCTGTTTTAGAAGGTGTTGCTTTTGGATTGAAGGATATGCTAGAAATATTAAAAGATATGAATGTGCCTATACACCAAATTAGAGTTATTGGTGGTGGTGCAAAGAGTGATCTTTGGAAACAGATTATTGCTGATATCTTTGGACAAGAGATTCAAGAAATAAACACTAACCAAGGTGGAGCTTTAGGCGCGGCTATACTTGCAGGTATGGGTGCTGGAGCTTATAATGATATTGAAGAAGCTTGTGCAACATTTATTAAAGCGGTAGGTTCAGTAAAACCTAATAAAGAAAATGTAAAGAAATATGAAAAGATATATAGATTATATGTAGAGGGATATAAAAGCTTGAATAATTGGTTTGATTTAAGTGTATCATTATAAGGAGTATTTATTTAATAATAATTAAAATCTATTAAATATAAAGTAAAACTGAAAGGAGAGGAAAAATGAAGTTTTTTATTGATACTGCTAATATAGATTATATTAAAGAAGCAAATGCATTAGGTGTAATTAGTGGAGTTACAACAAATCCTTCATTAATTGCCAAAGAAGGTCGTGTTTTTGAGACAGTTATTAAAGAAATAACTGACATTGTTGATGGTCCTATTAGTGCTGAAGTTATTAGTTTAGAACATAAAAAAATGGTTGAGGAAGCAAGGGAACTTGCTAAGATTCACAAAAATATAGTAATTAAAGTCCCAATAACAGCAGAAGGCTTAAAAGCTGTAAAAATATTAAGTGAAGAAGGAATAAAGACAAATGTAACTCTTGTTTTTTCGGCAAATCAAGCTTTGATGGCAGCACGAGCAGGAGCCACATATGTTAGTCCATTTATTGGTAGAGTTGATGATATTTCAAGCAGAGGAATGGATCTTGTTGAGGATATTGTTGATGTTTTTGACATTCATGAAATTGATACAGAAATTATTGCTGCAAGTATAAGACATCCAATTCATGTATTAGAAGCAGCAAAAGCAGGGGCTCATATTTCTACGATTCCTTATGATGTAATGTTGAAATTAGTTGAACATCCTTTGACTGATATAGGGATAGAGAAGTTTTTAAAGGACTGGGAAAGTGTTCCTAACTCATAAGCAGTTATATTGCAAAAGAAGGTTAGAATTTTAACATAATCATAATTACTTTTAAGGGATACAAGGTATTTAATAAATCAAAGAAAGGTGCTATTTTTAGGTAGTGTCTTTCTTTACTTTTACATTAAACTTTCTCTTGCATTGAATTATGAAGGGATTTATAATATAATTCGAACTAAAGTTAGATTTTCATCTTTCATTGAAATTTATTTATATATGGATTGAATTAAAATGACATAAGGAGACGACATTATATGAAGGATGCTTTTAAGGCGGCAATACCAGTAACAATTCCTGTTATGCTTGGTTATGTTTCTGTTGGAATGGCTTTTGGGCTATTATTACAAAAATCAGGGTATAATTATTTGTGGGCTATTTTAATGAGCATCACAATATATGCTGGATCTATGCAGTTTGTAGCTGTGAATATTTTGGTGAGTGGAATTGGTTTTTTTGAAATAGCAGTAATGACTTTTTTTGTTAATATAAGGCATGTTTTTTATGGATTATCATTTATAGATAAGTTCAAAAGCATGGCTAAGAAAAAGTTTTATATGATTTTTTCTTTAACAGATGAGACTTATTCATTATTATGTTCTGCAGAAGCTCCAAAAGATATTGATAGTAATTTATTTAGTTTTTGTATAGCATTTTTGAATCATATGTATTGGATAACAGGTACATTTATCGGTGCTATTGCAGGTTCTTTAATTACTTTTAATACGAAAGGTATTGATTTTGCATTAGTAGCATTATTTGTTGTTATTTTTATTGAACAATGGTTTACATATAAAATACATACGCCTGTATTTCTAGGAATTTCTTGTACTATAATTTCTCTTTTACTCTTTGGACCCAATAATCTTATTCTACCATCTATGATATTAATATCTGGAATTTTAATAATATTTAAGAATAAGTTAGAAAATGTTGGTGGAGGTTTGAAAGATGAATAATAGTTATACTTTAATTGCAATACTAATTATGGCTATAATTACATTCATTACAAGAGTAGCGCCTTTTATTATATTTAGGAATTATAAAAGAACACCTAAATATGTAGTGTATATAGGGAAATATTTACCTCCTGCAGTTATAGCTATGTTAATAATCTATTGTTTAAAAGACATTAACTTGTTAGCCTTTCCTTTTGGTATTCCTGAAATGATTGGGATTGCAGTTGTAGCTCTTTTGCATATATGGAAACGTAATAATTTGATTAGCATAATAGGAGGGACTATTATTTATATGATACAGGTTCAAATAATTTTTGTGTAATTATACTTGACAGATATAATCAATTATGATAAAATTATAACGTCTTAAATTGATAGTAAATAAAATAAGTATAACAAAAATGTTTTTAAACTAAGTATCATATAAAGTATACTCTTTAGAAATGTTTGTTATTTATTATTTATTTTCAAGATTTAAGTAAAAATTATTTTTAGGAGGTATACTATAATGAATGGTACAGTAAAATGGTTTGATTCAAGTAAAGGTTTTGGATTCATTACTTCAGAAGATGAGCAAGATGTTTTCGCACATTATTCTCAAATTAAAGCTAATGGATTTAAAACATTAGAAGAAGGTCAAAAAGTTTCTTTTGATTTAGCACAAGGTCAAAAGGGTCCACAAGCAGAAAATATAGAAGTTCTTTAATTATAAATATGCTTAGTGATTAATGGAGTAGGATTTTTAAATCCTACTCCATTTTCTTGATTAATAGGAAAGTCCTATTATTAAGATGATTGTACTTAAAACATGTACCAATTGAGCAATATCACAACACACAATTTTTGTAGGGGCGTATCACGATGCGCCCATTTTTTTATTATATAGGAAAGTCCTATTTTTAAGATAATTGGTACTTAAAACATGTACCAATTGTGCAAGTTTAATTACTTAAGAATATTCAATCAGCTGGGACAAATCGCGTTGCGAACGTGGCGAAGCCACTTTTGTCCTGTGTAAATGAAGTCCTATTTTTAGATAATTGGTACTTAAAACATGTACCAATTGAGTAAAAGTATCAATAAATATGTTTATTTTTTTATAAATAGGAAAAGATATTTACTAATGTCAGTGATCATTACAAGGTAATATAAAAACATAGAAATTAAGGAGGTAAAAATAATTTGCTTGAGCAACCTATGGTACAATTAACAATAGAATTAATAGTTGGTTTTTTTGGCTTATTAATTGTAACAAGAGTTATAAGAAAAACACAAATTAATGAAATTACTCCTTTTGATTTTATATCAGCTATTGTTCTTGGAGAACTATTAGGGAACGCTATTTATGATCCAGAAACAAATATATGGATTGTCTTATATGCTTTGACTTTGTGGGTAATATTAATGATGATTATTGAAATTATTACACAAAAATATAGAAGAACTAGAAAAATAATAGAAGGAGAACCTGCTATAGTTATAAGAAATGGTCAAATTGATTATAAAGTATTAAAGAGAGAAAAATTAGATTTAAATGAGTTATTAAGTATTCTAAGACAGAAAGATGTTTTTTCAATAAGAGAAATAGAGTTTGCACTTTTAGAACAAAGTGGAAATATAAGTGTGCTAAAAAAATCAAAATATGATAATCCTACTACAGAAGATTTGAACTTATCATACAAACCAGTTTTTCTTCCTATAACTCTGATTTTAGATGGAGAAGTTTTGAAGGAACATTTAGGCGCTATTGGATTTGATGAAGCTTGGTTGATAAATCAAATACATATGTTTGATGTTCAAAAGGTTGAAGATGTTTTTTATGCGGAATGGAAACAAGATGAAGGAATACATGTTGTTAAACGAAGCAAGGATATGTGTTAGATTTTTAAAGTTTAAAGGCAAAAATAAATGTTTGAAATTTATATTTGCGCCTTTAAGCACTTTATTGTAAGGTTTCAATATTATAAATAGAAATTATGCAAAATATAATAAGTTGATAATATGCTACTAATGTAATTAGTTTTATGTTATAATAATCAAATAATATGGTAAGAAAATAACTTCTAATGATAATGGCAAACTTATCGAAAGATAAGGACGCAAAGCTTTAGGGTCTTCTGATAGATATAAAAGATTTTATTTTAAAGTTAGTTGAAATACGTTTAAATAAAGGAGTATCTTAGGATAAGATACTCCTTTATTTAAATCTTAAAAAATGAAAAAGTAGTATTATTAATTTGACTATATTTATATCAGTTAGGAGATTTAGTAATTAAAAAATTAGGAGGGTTATAATGGGTGGTACAAATTTAAAAGGTAAGGTAGCAATTGTAACAGGAGCAAGTAAAGGTATTGGTCGTTCCATTGCTTTAAGTTTGGCAAATGAAGGTATAAATACTGCTTTGATTGCTCGATCATATGATAAACTTATTCAACTAGAAAAGGAAATAAATGAAATAGGTTCAAAAACGTATGTATGCGAAGCTGATTTATCTAAAATTAGCACCCCTCTTAAAGTAGTTAAAGAGACTATAGATTTTTACGGAAGGTTAGATATATTAATAAATAATGCAGGAGTAATAAAATCTGCTACTCTTAAAGATACAACTGTAAATGATTGGGATATGCATATGAACTTAAATGCTAGAGCTCCTTTTTTATTGTCAAAAGAAGCAATCCCATATTTGAAAGAATCAGAAATGCCTACAATTATTAATATTTCTTCAGTAGTTGGAACAAAAGGATATGTTAATCAAGGAGCATATACAGCTTCAAAACATGCATTAATGGGCTGGACAAAAGTTTTAGCTCAAGAAGTTTTTGACGATGATATTAGGGTGCATGTTATATCTCCAGGAGGAGTCAGTACAGAAATGATGGCTGAAGCTAAACCTGAGTTGAGTTCTTCAATGTTAATGGCCCCAAAAGAAGTAGCCAACATAATTATGTTTTTGTTAAAAAATAGAGGTAATGCAGTAATTGATGATGTTAAAGTACGGAGATTTTCAAGTAAACCTTGGCAATAGCAGGTGCATTTTATAAGATTAAATATTTGGGATTATACATTTAATTTAGAACAAAGATTGTCTATTAAAAAATGTTGAACAAATAAAAAATATTTGTTATAATATTGAGGAAAATAAATTTAAAAGGGAGATAGAATAATGAGGATTAAAAATTTTTTTTCAATGCTACTTGTTTTAGTATTGGCAATTGGAGTTTTTGCAGGCTGTGCAAAAGAAGAGTTAGATTTTTACCAGATGGCTAATGATATAGAAACCATTAAAAACGAAAAACCAGTTCAGTATGAAGGAGAAATAGAATTACAACTTGATGTTCTTCCGCAAGGATTAACACAAGATGATATGCTTAGTGATGTATTAGAATTTGTAGAAAATAATAGCTTAATTTATGTTACGAAATCAGATGTACCTAATGGACAGTTAGAGACTAGCATTAGCTTTAAAAACCAAGAAACTGGAGAGGAAACACCTCTTATGACTGTACTGCAATCTGAAGGTGATTTATTTATTAAGTTAGATGATTATATTAACTTTATAGAAACAATAATGATTAATACAGCACCTGAAGACGAAGTAGAAGAAATTGTAGCTGTATTTAGTTCAATGGTTGGTGATGTAGAATACTTGAGTGTTTCAGAAGAGGAATTAATATCTTTTTATAAAGATATGATAATTTCTTCAGCACCAAATGGAGACGAAGATTATATTAACGAGTTTATGGATATGTTTGAAGTAAGTATAGCACAAAATTTTGATGAAGAATATTTACAAGAAACAAATGAACTTAATGATAAATTTGTTGATGAAGTGCTCAAAGAAGTATTTGGAGATTTATCTCTTGACATTATTGAACAAGAAGGGAATAAACACACATTAAAGATTGATTCAGAAAATCTAATTGATACTATAATAGAAATCTTAGATTATAGTTTAGATAATAGTGAGGAATTAGGGAATGCCTTTAATGAGTATATAATGAGTCTTTCTAATCAACAATATAGTATGTTAGTAGGGGCTTACGCAGTGGATACTAATAAAGAGATGTTAACAGAAGAAATAGATATGTTAGTTGAAGAGATAGCTATTAATAAAGAACTATACAAAGAATCATTAGAGCAAATTGAAATTATGTATAGTTTTATGCTTCAACAGCTTATTGAAGGTTCTGAAATAAATATGTCTTATGGAAAAGACGATGATGGTACTTATACTTCAGATTTTCTAGCAGAAATTGTAATAAAGGGTCAAAATACACAAGAAACAATGTTTGATGGTTTATTATCTTACAATGAAACTCTTAAAGAAATTGATTCTTTTACTGTAGAAACACCTACAGAAAACGTAACGTCATTTACTGAATTTTTAAAGAATATGCCAAAAACAATGTCAATTAATCCAGATAATAAAGTATATAGCTTAATAAATGCTGAGAATGCAATTTTCTCTGAACAAGGTAATGCTAATGTATTTATTAAAGATGATTATTCTTACTTACCATTAAGAAAAATTGCAGAATCATTTGGTGAAGAAGTTGGCTGGGACAATGAAGTAAGAAAGCCTTACATTGTAAGAAATGGTGAAAGAGTTTATGTAGATAACTTTATAATAGAAGAAGACTCTAGATCATATGTTAAAATTAGAGAGTTAGAAAAATTAGATTACTTAATCGATTGGGATGCTACCACAAGAACAATAATAATTATTAAACCTTAATACTTAAGAGCAGGCTTTTAGCCTGCTCTATATTTTTATGGCGTCGAAAATATTATCATAGTATTTAAATTTAATATTTTTATTACAATCTAATCCAGAGGAAAAGGATTTGTTTCCAATTATTTTTAACGTGTAATCAGAATCTTTGATGTTTGATATATATTGAAAAATTGCTTCCATGAATTTAATTGATTCTTGTACTGAATTATTAAACATCTCAATAAAAGAATCTGTACGTTTCTTCGTTATATCCCAAGGGAGTGCCCAAGGGTTTTGACTAAGATTTAGATAATCTAGATTTTCCTTTAAATTAGGGGGGTGTATCATGCTAGAAATAAGCTGATAATTGCCTAAAGATTTTTCTAATTGCCCTAATAATATTTTCTTTAGACCAGTTCGACTTCGAAGAGATCTTTGTGCAGAAACCATATCTATAATTGCTGTCGAAATTTGTTTAGCCCTTACGTCTTCATCATAAACATCTTTAAGAATTTGTTCCAACATCTTACCAATAATTAAAGATTCAATTTTAGTTACTTTTATTAATTCTGGAACTTTTATTTCATAAGGTTTTATACCCATTAAATAATCAAGCATAAGAACATCAATAGCTGTTTCGAAGGATCTATGATAACAAGAAAATTTGTAAGTAGGTTTTTCGTTTTGTCGTACAAATCCAGTTTTGTAAAAAATATATGGATGAGTGTTTGAGTCGAGTGAATAATGGCAGGCATAACCACATAGATAGGCGGTAAGTAAATCTCTAACTGAGCCCTTTTGATTTGTGATATATTTTAACGCATTATTGAAAAATGCATTTACATTTTTTGAGTGCATTTTTTTGCCAATTTTATTAACGCCATCTCTTCTTTTCCAAGGCCATATGTGATAATAAAATAATATATCAGGACCTTGTGTACCTAAATTGAATACTTGACGGTATTTTTCTAAATTGTTTAAAGAATGATTTAAATAATTAAAATCTTTAAGTTCAACTGAATGAATAGTAGATTTTCTTTTTGTATTTAACGATTCAATAGTAGTGTTTCCACAAAGATAATGAGTAAAAACATTTGGCATATAATCCTATCCTTTCTAAATTGTTAACTATATTGACATTAATTGATTTATAATTTTATATTAGTATATACCTATTTAAATATAATAATCATCTTAGTTCTTATGGATATAAAGAGTCATAAAAAATTATAAATATTTTATATTAGGATAGGTAGTTATAATTATTTCATTTGATAAATGCCATTGGGATTTTCTTTTATAAAGTTTTGGATATTGTTTAGTTCTTCTATAGCTTCATCAAATGAATCATATAATCCAAGTCTTGTTGAACCATCATCAAAGAAAGAACCATTTGAAAACTTCCCAAGAATTACAGCTTTTTTCTTTGAGAATGAGTTTTTTAATATAGATATCTTTATAACATTTACTAATTCTTTTTCGTTTTGAGTTCGTATCCACATAATTTCACTTCCTAACAACTTAAATTCTCTTTTTACTATTATATAAGAAAAAAAAATGAAAGTCAAAAAAGAGTGACGTTTAATTGGTAAGTTAAATATCACTTTTTCTGTTTTGAAATTCTTATTTTATAAAACTTATATAAATTGATAATAATAAAGATAACAAACTTTAGAATATTGGAGGAATAAATTTGAAGGCAATAACTTATCAAGGGATGAAAAATGTTAAAGTTAAAAATGTAACCGATCCAAAGATAGAAAATTCAGATGATATTATCATTAAAGTAACTTCTACAGCTATATGTGGCTCGGATTTGCACCTAATACATGGTATGATACCGAATACACCAAAAGACTATGTAATTGGACATGAGACAATGGGAATTGTTGAAGAAGTAGGTAGAGATATTGAGAAGGTTAAAAAAGGGGATAGGGTAATTGTTCCTTTTCCAATATCTTGTGGACATTGTTGGTATTGTGAACATGAACTATGGAGTCAGTGTGATAATTCAAATCCTAACGGAGAAGTAGGAGGAATATTTGGATATAGTAAAACTTTAGGTGGATATGATGGGGGACAAGCTGAATATTTAAGAGTTCCATATGCAAATGTTGGACCCACTGTAATTTCAGAAGGATTAACAGATGAACAAGCATTATTTTTGACTGATATACTACCAACTTCATATTGGGGTGCTGAAATTGGAGGGATAAAGTCAGGTGATACTGTTGTTGTATTAGGATGCGGTCCAGTTGGACTATTAACACAAAAATGGGCTGCATATATGGGGGCAGGGAGGATCATTGGGGTTGATAATATTAATTACAGATTAAGACATGCTGAGCAATATAATGGTGTTGAAACTATTAATTTCGAAGATCAAGATTATACAGGGGAATATATTAAAAATATAACAAATGGAGGTGCAGATGTCGTTATAGATTGTGTTGGAATGGATGGTAAGATGACTAACTTTGAAAAAGTAGAAACATTATTGAAATTACAAGGTGGATCAAAATCAGCTATAGAAATGGCAAGTCAGGCTGTTCGAAAGGGTGGAACGGTATCTATTGTAGGAGTATATGGAGCAAGGTATAATCTGTTTCCTCTTGGTGATTTTTTTGCTAGAAATATAACATTAAAAATGGGACAATGTCCTGTTCATTCTTATGTTAACCCTATATTAAATCTTATAAAAGATAATAAAATTGACCCAACAGATATAATAACACATAGATTACCTTTAAATAAAGGCGAATATGCTTATAAAATATTCGATGAAAAAAAAGATGATTGTATTAAAGTAATTTTAAAACCTTGATATAACTCGTTAAATGTTCAAAATAAGGGGTTAAGTCAAAAGTTGTAATAAGTATAAATTAAAAGTATAATATATAAAAGGTATTATTAATGTATAGGTATATTTTATAAAATACGTAACTTAGTGTATAATAATTATATTAATTTTTCATGTAAGGATTTGGATTTTATTTTTTATTGCAACTTGCGTACAGCCTGTATTTGGCTGGACATTGGCTTAATATAAGAAGAGGTGGTTTAATGAAAAGAATTCTGTTTTTTTGCCTAGTTATAATTATTATTTTAAGTGGGTGCAATGCTAAAGATGATAGTGGAGATTCATCTTTAGATAATGAACAAGAAGATACTAGAGATAATAAATATAATGAAGATAATGATACTCAGAATAATAACAATTATACACAAATAAATGAAGATATTAAAAAGCTTTTACCAGAGAGGGAAGATTTTACATGGAGATATAATGGTTCAATAGATTATGGACATACAATGATATTGAATGAAATAGTTCAAAGTGAAGATAGTACCACTTATTCAGTCAATGGTGAGGTAGATGATCTTTCTGGAGGGGAATCAACTGCTGATTATTCCATACAGTTATACTATCGTATAGAAGAAGGTAAATTAATCCAGGAAAAAAGAGAAGAAACTATGTTAGATTCTAAATTTGATGATCTAGTATTAATTCAAGCACCATTGGAAGAAGGTAATAGTTGGATACAAACAGTTTTGGACAAAGAAGGTAATGAGGTTGTATTAGACTGTACAATTACTGAAGTAGAGAAAGAAAAAATGAAAACATATACAATAGAATATAATGATCAGAATAGTGATTATTATGAAACTAGACAGATACAAGAAGGGTATGGGACAGTTTATTTTACATCATTATATGAAACTGATTTTGAAATGTCATATTCTTTATATAGGGAATACACAGGATACAATGATGAACTTGCGTTAAAAGAATATTTGCCATTATTTCAAGGGGAAATGTATTATTTTGGGTTAGCTGAATATGGACATTTAGCTGAATTAGATTCTATTGAATATAATTTAGATGAAACTATTTACAAGGTTAAAGGTAGTTTTCAAGATGGTTCTGGTATTCCTGGAGACTTTACAGTTAATTATAAATTGGATCATAATAATGGAACTATACAAGAGCAAGTAGTAGAAAACACAAGAGAAAATAATCAAGAAGTGAATTCCATAATGCATGATCCAATAATATTAAAAGCCCCTATACAAGTAGGAAATGAATGGAGCCAATCAGTAAAAATTAATGAAGAATCTTATACAATGAATGCTGTTATTACAAAAATGGACATACAAAATGGATTAGTAACTACTACTGTTAAATATACTGTTGATGGAGTGAGAGGTTATTTTAGAGATCAATATATTGAAGAAAGAACTTTCCAACATAGAAATGGAATGGTGGGATTTGCAAAATTAATCGAAGGGGATATAGGAATATCAGGTAAGGACTTAGAAGATTCTAACAAAGTGCAAGAAGCTATAGACATGCACATGTTTGGATATGGATTAAGTCAACATTAAAACAACCCAATGGTTTTCCATTAGGTTGTTTTATATTAAGATTTCGGTATTATAATTAAGCTTTATTAATTGAACCGAATAATTCCATTTTCTCTTTAACTGTCTCCTTAATAGCTTCTGTACCTGGAGCTAATAATTTACGTGGGTCAAAACCTTTGCCTTCAAGGTCTTTGCCTTCTTCGATATACTTACGTGTAGCTGCTGCAAAGGTTAATTGACACTCTGTGTTTACATTGATTTTAGCAACTCCTAAAGATATAGCTTCTTTTACCATTTCTTCAGGGATACCAGTTCCTCCGTGTAATACTAAAGGCATATTTCCTGTTGCATTTTGAATCTTTTCTAGGGTACCAAAATCTAAACCTTTCCAGTTATCTGGATACTTACCATGAATATTACCAATTCCTGCAGCTAACATTGTTACGCCAAGGTCAGCAATTCTTTTGCATTCTTCTGGATCAGCAATTTCACCGGCACCTACGACGCCATCTTCCTCCCCACCAATAGAACCAACTTCTGCTTCAACAGAAAGCCCTTTATCATTGGCTAATTTTATGATTTCTTTTGTTTTTTCAATGTTTTCATCAATTGGATAATGAGAACCATCAAACATAACTGAAGAGAAACCAGCTTCAATTACAGCTTTTGCCCCTTCGTAGCTACCATGGTCTAAGTGAATAGTAACTGGCACAGTAATATTTAATTCATTAATCATACCTTTTACCATGCCAACAACAGTAGTATATCCACCCATATATTTTCCAGCACCTTCAGATACACCTAAAATAACAGGAGAATTATTTTCCTGTGCAGTTAATAAGATAGCTTTAGTCCACTCTAAGTTATTAATATTGAATTGACCAACAGCATATTTTCCCTCTCTAGCTTTTTTTAACATTTCATTTGCTGATACTAACATAAATTACCTCCATATATTTGTTTTATCTGGTTTAAGTAGTAATGAAGTTAAACCAATATTACTAAATTAAGTAAAAAGTAGAATAATGCTTTTATACATTTTTTAAAGTATAAAAATGCATAAAACTCATTTTAATATTACTACTCACTATTATAAACAAAAAAACAAAAAAAATAAACAATAGATTTACAAAAATTCTCATTTTATATTAACTTGTCCATATAGCACCCAATATGGGCTATGCAAGAAGCAATGAAAGTATAAAAATACAAGTAAGAATAGTTATAATAACTAATATTGTTTATAATCTTAGCAAAAGGCGTTAGCCACTTTTGTTGTTGAAATTATGTTTAACAATGATATAATTATAACTAATCTTTGATTAATAATTTATTTTATAGTCATATTGGTTATACATAACATATTGCTATATAACAAAGGTTTGTTTTTTATAATTAAATGCTGAGGAAAAATATATGAAAAAATCAATAATGATTATTATAAGTAGTAAAAAAAATTATATAATTGGGCTTACTTTAATATTAATAGGATTTATTTTTGTTTCTTCAAATTATGAATGGTACGATAATACAATAGCTAAAATAACGTCTGTTCAAAATACAATAAAAGATCATAAACAGATAAAAGAGCAGCAGATAAAAGCAGTTATTATGAACGGGAAGTATAAAGACGAAGTAATAGAACTCCAAAATATTTCTGCTATTTCACAAGCTTATGATTATGAACTGAATGTTAACGATGAAGTTTTTGTGATTGTTGAAGAGTCTTCAGACAGTCAGATAGTATCAGCTGAAATTATTGAATACAAAAGAGACGAATATATAGGAATTATTACAATAATCTTTATTCTATTGATATTGTTAATAGGTGGGAAAAAAGGTAATAGAACTTTATTAAGTGTAGTAATTAATACTATGATTTTTAGTGCTTTTATTGGTTTGTTTTTACAAGGATTTAATTTGATATTAATTTCTGCAATTGTAAGTTTGCTTTTTGTATTACTAACAATTCCTATTGTTAGTGGTATTAATAAAAAGACTACGTCTGCAATTATTGCTACGATTACAACTACAGTTATAACATTGATTATTACAATAATTGTTTTGTTGCTAACTGATTCAAATGGTGTAAATTATGAAGAAATTGAGACATTTTCATTTCCACCACATTTAATACTTCCTATTCAAATATTAATTGGTACTTTAGGTGCAATTATGGATAATACGATTACAGTTTCTTCATCTATACATGAGATATATGATACCAATACAAAAATAAAAATTAAACAACTTATTGAGTCTGGTAGAGAAGTAGGAAACGATATTATGGGAACTATGACAAATACTATTTTTTTAGCATATATAAGTGGAAGTGTTCCGATGATTCTATTGTTGCTCAAAAATGGTATACCAATGAGTCAAATTATTAATTATGATATTTCTTTAGAAATAATACGAGCACTTATTGGAAGTATAGGTATTGTTATAAGTATTCCAGTTGCCTTATTTGTGTCTATTATATTTATAAAATATAATCATCAAAAAACATGAAATTAAAACAGTTGATTTTATACATATATTTAAGAGAAGGGTGAAGTATATGAATGTTACCATATTATTAGCATTGATCTTATTAGCTTTAATGGTAATTATTGGGGGACAGAGGGGTTTTTTGTCTTTTATGACATTATGTTTTAACTTTATAACTTTGCTATTAATGTTTATATTAATAAAGAATCAGTATGATCCCATTATTATTACAGTTGTAGGGTGTATAATTATTAGTTCAATTATATTATTTTATATTAACGGAATAAGTAAAAAGACAGTTTCTTCTTTAATTTCAGTTGTTATAGTAGTGTTAATAACATTAATAATTACTAATAGAATAGGTTCAGATGCTAATATTCAGGGATTTACTTACGAAGAATTAGATGATGTTTCTGCTTTTTCATTGTATATTGATTTAAACTTCCCTAAAGTATTAGTATGTCAAATATTAATTGGACTTTTAGGTGCAATTATTGACGTATCTATATCTATATCTTCAACAATGAATGAAATTTATAAACATAATCCTTTAGTTACAAAAAAAAAGTTAATACATTCTGGTATTAATGTTGGTAGGGATATTCTTGGCACTATGGTTAATACGTTGCTGTTTGCATTTATTAGTGGATTTATGACTTTAATAATGTGGTTTGACAAAATGAATTATTCGTTTGTAGATATCTTAAATAGAAAAATATTTAGTTCAGAAGTATTTCAAATTATGACAAGTGGTATTGGACTTGTACTTATTATTCCTATTACTGCTTATGTAACTTCAGGAATTCTTTTTATGAAGAAAACATACCATTAATATTAGCAGGTTTTAATGAAAAGAATAATAAAAAAAGTTCAATTAACCAATAATAAATGGAAGTTTGTAAGTTACTTTTTAAAATTATTACATAGGGGAAGGAGAAGTTAGATGGGTTTTTATGAGGAAATAGCAAAATACTATGATTATATTTTCCCTGTGAAAGAAGCTCAATTAAATTTGATGATGGAATTAGCAGGACATTCACCAAAGAAGGTTTTGGATATTGCTTGTGGTTCAGGAGGTTATTCAATTGAGCTTGCAAAAAAAGGGTATTATGTGACAGCCGTGGATTTAGACTTTAAGATGGTAGAAGAATTAAAAAGAAAAGTTATAGACAATGATAATTTGAATATTAAAGCAATGCAAGCAAATATGTTAAAAATAAGCAAGGAAGTTAAAGATAAATATGATCTAGTTTTTTGTATAGGTAATTCAATAGTTCATCTAAATAGCGAAGAAGATATTGAGGTATTTTTAAAAAGCGTTAGAAATTGTATGAATAAAAGAGGTAGCTTACTACTGCAAATTGTTAATTATAAAAGAGTTTTGGAGAATGATGTTCGTTCTTTACCAACAATAACAAATAAAGATAAAGAATTAGAGTTTGAGCGTTTATATAATTTTGATCGTGAGAATAATAAAATAGCATTTAAGACAATTTTAGATGTAGAAGGTAAAAAGATTGAAAATGAGATATTATTAATACCTTTAATGGTTGATGATTTGATAAAATTATTAAATAAGACAAGATTTACGAATATTAAATTATACGGTGATTTTAATAAAACTCCATTTGATGAAAAAGAATCCTATGGGTTAATAGTTGTTGCATCTTAAGTATTTGGGAATAGTAAAATATAAATAAGTGGCATTAAAGACCTGTTGAATCCTATCAACAGGTCTTTAAATATATATCTTATAAATATATTTCATCTTAATTTAAAAAGAAATGTATAACCTTTATAATATGATAAATAATAAAAGAAAGGTAAATTAAATTATGTTAAATCATCATAGATTTCTTAAGAAAGAGGTTTTCTTATGGATAAAATAGAAGTTAGAAATATAACTAAGATATTTGGTCATAATAGTAAAGAAGGAGTAAGAAGACTTAAAAAGGGAGAAAGTAAAGAAAAGATTTTGAAAGAAACTGGTTTAACAGTTGGTGTGAACCAAGCTTCTTTTTCTGTTAAAGAAGGAGAATTTTTTGTTATTATGGGTTTGTCTGGTAGTGGCAAATCAACATTAATTCGTCTTATTAATAGGCTTATTGAACCTACAGATGGAAAAATACTAGTTGATGGTGAAGATATCACTAAAATGGAAAAAAATCAATTAATCAAAACTAGGCGTAAAAAGCTAGCTATGGTATTTCAGAATTTTGCTCTTTTCCCCCATAGGACAGTGCTAAGTAATGTTGAATTTGGATTAGAAATACAGGGAATTCCTAAAGAAGAAAGGGAGGAAAGGTCTATAAAGGCAATAGAAGATGTTGGTCTTAAAGGATATGAAAAAAGTTACCCTAGACAATTAAGTGGTGGAATGCAACAACGTGTTGGTTTAGCTAGAGCTTTAGCTAATAAATCTGATATATTGCTAATGGACGAAGCTTTTAGCGCTTTAGACCCTTTAATTAGAAAAGAAATGCAGGATGAATTATTGAATTTGGAAGGTAAACTCAAGAAAACGGTTTTATTTATAACTCATGATCTTGATGAAGCATTAAAACTTGGAGATCGAATAGCTATTATGAAAAATGGTAAAATTGTTCAAATAGGGACTTCGGAAGAAATACTTGAAAATCCAGCTAATGATTATGTCTATAATTTTGTTGAAGATGTTGATAGATCCAAGGTTTTAGTAGCATCTCAGATTATGAAAAGTCCTGACGTGATTACTACTTGGAAGGATGGACCAAGATTAGCTGTCCGAAAAATGGAAGAAGCAGGATTATCTAGTATATTTGTAACAGATAAGGAAAAAAAATTAAAAGGAATATTGACAATTGATGATGCGGTAAAAGCAGTTAGAGAAGGGAAGTGGGTAAAAGATGCTTTAAGACAAGATTTCGATATTACTTCTCCAGATACTCCGTTGAATGAGTTGGTAGGTATTGCAGCTGAAGCAAAGTATCCTATCGCTGTTGTGGAAGATGAAAAGCTTTTAGGAATTATTGTTCGTGTTTCCATACTATCTGGTCTTGTTTTAGGAAAAAACTAAGGAGATGGTGATAAATGAACTATTTTTTCTTGCCTCTTGAAAAATGGACTAATAATTTTGTTAATAATTGGTTAATTCCAAATTTAGGAGGTTTTTTTAATGCAATTAGTAATTATATTGGTTGGTTTGTAGAAAGAGTTAATGATATATTTACTGGTATACCTCCTGAATTAATGGCAATTATACTAGTTTTATTAGCTTGGAAGTTTGCAGGTAAAGGAGTAGCAATATTTACTATTATTGGTGTAATATATATAGGTTCTGTTGATATATGGGAAGAGTCAATGCAAACATTGTCAGTAGTGATTGTGGCTACAATTTTTTCAATAATTGTAGGTATTCCAATAGGAATATTGAGTGCAAAATCAAAAGTAGTTAACCGAATTGTACGACCTATACTGGATTTCATGCAAACTTTACCGAGTTTTGTTTATCTAATTCCTGCTATATTATTATTTGGACTTGGTGGCGTACCAGCAGTTATTTCAACCTTTATATTTGCAACGCCACCAGCTGTTCGCATGACTAATTTGGGTATTAGACAAGTCCCATCTGATGTTGTAGAGGCAGCGCAAGCTTTTGGTGCTACATCAAATCAGTTATTGTTTAAGGTTCAGCTTCCTTTAGCTATTCCAACGATAATGGCTGGAATTAATCAAACGATAATGTTAGCACTTTCTATGGCTGTAATTGCTTCAATGATTGGAGCTCCAGGTCTTGGTTCGCTTGTGCTTGCAGGTATTTCTAGTGTTAATGTAGGACTTGGATTAGTTGGAGGCTTAGGTATTGTAATATTAGCTATATTACTTGATAGAATAACACAAGGGTTGGGACAAAAAAGATAAGAATTTATTAAGAGGAGTGTATAAAATGCTAAAGTGTTTTAAAATTTTAATTATATTCGCTATGGTATTTCCTTTTGTTGTTGGTTGTGCAAATTCTACTGATGAAGGTACAGAAGATAATAATAACAGTAACATTGAAGATAACAAAGATGTTACTATAACATTTGGAGTAACACCATGGACAACTACAATACCGCCAACAAAGATAGCAAAACTTATTTTAGAAGATATGGGTTATACTATAAAAGAAATTAGTGCAGATGCTGGTGGAGTTTACGCTGGTTTATCTACAGGGGATATAGATGTGTTTATGGATGCTTGGTTGCCAGATATGCATAGAAACTATTTGGAACAATTTGGAGATAATATAGATGATGTATCAGTTAGTTATCCAGATGGTGAATTAGGATGGGTTATACCAACTTATGTTGAAGATGTTAATTCTTTAGAGGATATTAAAGGGAATGAAGGAATGTTTGAAAATAATATATATGGTATAGAGGAAGGTGCAGGAATGACTGCAACTTCTAGAGAGATGATAGAAGCTTATGATTTAGATTTGGAATATGTTGCATCTAGTGAAGGTGGGATGTTAGCTCAAGCTTCAAAAATAATACAGAATGAAAAACCAGTAATTTTTCTTGGATGGCGTCCACATCCAATGTTCGTTAATTATGATTTAAAAGTTTTAGAAGATCCACAAGAATTTTTTAAAACATCTGAAGTACACATCCTGACAAACAATGGATTGAAAGAAAAGGCTCCTGAAGCATATGAATTCTTAAGTAACTGGAGCATTGATGTTGGGGAAATCGAAAAAATGATAGTAGAAAATGATGAAAGGGATTCTGAAGAAGTAGCAAGAGAATGGATTGATGAAAATCAAGATTTGGTTGATGCTATGCTAGGTGAATAGATAATGGGATTTCAAAAGGTTTAGCTTGTGTAATTGAGGTAACTTTTGAAGATGGAACAAAATGGCAAAATCCTTACTATGAATATTGGTTAGAGGAATATAAAGATAATTAATTATAATAAAAAATAAAAGGAAGTGTCTTATATTGATTTTTGAGAACACTTCCTTTTTTATGGAAATAGCCTTTCTTTCATTTAAGTCCCTATCTGTGGAAACGGGAAATTATAACTTAAAGTATTTGCAAAACGAGCAATATTAGAGCATAATAAAATAAAGTGAAAATGATTTTTTAATAACTTTTATTCTGTAGTTAAAAATAATCTGAATTATGAAATTGCCTTAGTTTTGATAGGGAAGAGTATGGGTTTCAAAGTTGTGACAAGTTATTGCTAATGTGGTGATGAAAAAAGATAGAAAGGATTATTAATATGATTTCTAAAAGTAAAGTTATTGTTCGTTATGCAGAAACAGATCAAATGGGTGTTGTGCATCATGCAAACTATCCAATATGGTATGAAATAGCTCGTACCGATTTTATTAAAAAAATAGGTATAACCTATACAGAAATGGAAAATATGGGGTTAGTAGTTCCTTTGTTGGAATTAAATATTAAATATATTGAACCTGCTTATTATGAAGATGAATTGATTATTGAAGCGATATTGAAAAAAGTAGCAGGCTTAAAAATGATTTTTGAATATCAAATATATCGCAATAATAAAATAAAACCAATAAATATTGGACAAACAGTGCATGCTATTGTTGATAAAGAGTTGAAACCTATTAATGTAAAAAAAGAATATCCAGAACTATATAATAGTTTAATAGAGGCAGTAGAAGCTGAATGATAAAAACCCTTGATATATGAACTCAAGGGTTTTAAATATTCTATACTAATCCAAAAAGTCTGACCCCTTGTGCAACAATGAAGCATATAATAATACCAGTAATAGTTGGAATTAAAAGTGACATCCAAGTCCATTTCCAGCTTTTAGTTTCCTTTCGTATAGTCCATAAAGTGGTTCCGCAAGGCCAATGATTAAGTGCAAACAACATTGTACAGACTGCTGTTAACCAGGTCCAACCATTGTTAATAAATAACTGGTGCATTTCATTTAAACTATCTAATTCTAACATAGAACTTTTTGACATATAGCTCATAATTAAAATAGGAATTACAATCTCATTAGCAGGGAGACCAAGTATAAAAGCCATAAGTATATAACCGTCCAATCCTATAAGATTAGCAAAAGGATCTAAAAGGTTAGCACAATGAGTTAATATACTTGCATTACCGATAAAGATATTTGCCATAATCCAAATAACTAAACCAGCAGGAGCAGCAACAGCTACTGCACGACCAAGGACAAATAAAGTACGATCAAAAATAGAACGAATAATAATTCTCCCTATTTGAGGTTTTCTATATGGGGGCAATTCTAAAGTAAAAGAAGATGGCAACCCTTTTAATACAGTTTTTGATAAAATTCGTGATATAAATAGAGTAATAATAACACCTAATATTATAACGCTTAATATTGATAAAGTAGCGATAATTGAGCTAAATGCTCCAGTATTACCTGCAATAAACATAGTAGCAAGAGCTATTAAAATGGGAAACCTTCCATTGCAAGGTACATAGTTATTAGTTATTATTGCAATTAAGCGTTCTCTCGGGGAATTAATTATTCTACAACCAATTACTCCAGCAGCATTACAGCCAAATCCCATACACATAGTTAATGCTTGCTTTCCGTGAGCACAAGCTTTTTTGAAATAATGGTCCAAATTAAAAGCTACTCTAGGAAGATAACCTAAATCTTCAAGTAAAGTAAATAATGGAAAGAATATAGCCATTGGTGGTAACATAACGGAAACTACCCAAGACAATGTACGATATATTCCTGATACTAAAAGACCTTGCACCCAACTAGGAGTGCCTAGCCAATTGAAAAAATTAGTAAAATATCCTTCGATTTCAAAAAAGTAATTAGCTAATAGTTCAGAAG